>JBARYA010000188.1:0-48609 GCA_049647625.1 Microbacteriaceae bacterium | reverse complement strand
CTTCGATGCTGAATTCGCCACCACGCTTGGCCTACGCACCAAACTCTTGAACGCATCCTTCATGTTTCTGGTGTCATTTACGGTGACCACCGCCTTCCATGAGGTCGGAGCGATTCTGATTATTGCGCTGATGATTGTCCCTGCCGCCACCGCGTACCTGATGAGCAAGCAGCTGAATACCATGATTTGGCTCACTCTCATCCTCGCGGCTACGAGCTCATTGGCAGGGTTCTATCTGGCGTATATTTTGGGAGCCCCAACCTCCGCCGGCATTGCAGTTTTTTATGGTTTCGTGTTCGCGGTGGTCTTTGTGGTTACGCGCATCCGGGTGCTTGTTCTGAGGCAACAGAGTAAACTGACGACATGAGCGGCCATAAGAAACGACTGGGATTTTTGAGTTTTGGACACTGGGGAGCCGTCCCTGGTAGCCAGACTCCGACTGCACAGGATGCCCTGCTGCAATCCATTGAGCTGGCGGTTGCGGCCGAAGAAATCGGCATTGACGGAGCCTATTTTCGGGTGCACCATTTTGCCAAACAATTTGCTTCACCCTTTCCGCTCTTGAGCGCAATCGCTGCCAAGACCAATCGCATTGAAATGGGTACCGGCGTGATTGATATGCGCTACGAGAACCCGTTATACATGGCGGAGGAGGCTGCGGCCACCGACCTCATTTCCGGGGGTCGCCTGCAATTGGGCATCAGCCGGGGCTCACCGGAGCCTGCGCTTCATGGCCCAGCCTGGTTTGGTTATCAGCCGAAGCCTGGGACGACTGATGCGCAAATGGCACAGCAAAAATCGGCAGTCTTTTTGGCAGCACTTTCCGGGCAGGGCATCGCACCGTCAAATCCAAACATGACCGGTGGGATCGAGCAGAAGCTCCCCATCCAGCCACAGTCACCAGGGTTGATGGAACGCATCTGGTGGGGTTCCGGGAGTCGGGCAACCGCAGAATTGACCGGAAAACGCGGCCTCAACCTCATGAGCTCAACCCTGCTTCTCGAAGATGAGGGAACACCTTTTGATGAGCTGCAGGCCGAGCAAATCGCACTCTTTCGCGCCTCCTGGTCCGAAGCCGGTCACGAGAGAATTCCGCGAGTCTCGGTCAGCCGGAGTGTGATTCCTATCGTTGACGAAACCGATCGTGCCCTCTTTGGCGACGGTGCTGAGGAGCGAGATCAGGTTGGAATTCTTGAGGGTGTGCGCTCCAGGTTCGGCAAGAGTTATACCGGTCGCCCCGATGCGTTAGCGAAACAATTGGCCAATGACCAGGCTGTCCAGGCTGCCGATACTGTTCTTTTAACGGTGCCAAATCAACTCGGCGTCGATTACAACGCCAGGATGCTGCGCATCATCGCCGAGGAGATCGCGCCAGCGCTCGGCTGGGAACCAAACCTTTAGAAAGCCATCGGGGTGCATGCGCACCAGAGTTGGTTAGGCTGGTGCTATGGCACAGACATCCGCACCGCGTGTTCCGCTCTCCATCCTTGACCTCGTCAGTGTGAGCGAGGGGGAGAGCGTGCCGCAGGCGATCGATAACTCGATGCGCGCTGCAATACTTGCCGATGAGCTCGGCTATGCACGCTTCTTTTTCGCGGAGAACCATAACACTCCGGCTGTTGCCAGCTCTGCGACCGCCCTGCTGATTGCCCAGGCTGCTGGACTCACCAGCAGGATCCGTGTCGGCTCGGCCGGTGTGATGCTGCCGAATCATTCTCCATTGGTCATTGCCGAACAATTTGGCACTCTGGTGAACAGCTACGGCCCAAGGATTGATCTCGGGCTGGGGCGCGCTCCGGGCACTGACCATCTGACCGCATCCAAAATGCACCGGGGTGACTCTGATCCATCAAGTTTCGCCCATCAAATCATCGAGATGCAGGGCTATTTTTCGGATGCTGGCAAGGCTCCAAACGAGCCGGTGCACGCCGTCGTCGCTCAGGGAACCCGGGTGCCAATGCTGGTGCTGGGCTCAAGTGTGAACGGAGCAGCAATCGCGGCGGAACTCGGTCTGCCATTTGCTTTTGCCGCTCACTTCGCTCCTGCCGATCTCTTGCGGGCGATCAATTTTTATCGCGATCATTTCAAGCCGAATTCTCCGACCGCACAGATCACTGAACCCTATGTCGCCCTGGGTGTGAACGTGATGGTTGCCGAAACCACCGCCGAGGCAGAGTACCAATTTACGACCGTGGAGCAGATGTTTGCTGGAATCAATACCGGAAGACGGGCACCGATTCCACCACCGGTGCATGATCTTGAAGCAGTTATCGGAGATCAATTATCCGCACTTTCACGCCGATCACTCAGCATCAAGGCAGTGGGCGATCCGGCATCCGTCGTGGCTCAACTCGAAGACTATGTTTCGGTAACCGGTGTCGATGAGTTGATTACGGTCAGCTATGCGCACGATTCCGAGGTTCGCCTTAACTCACTGCGGCTGCTTGCCGAGGCCTGGGGAATAGCTTCCTAGGGAGTTCCTTCAGCGCAGTTAAGCCCAAACGAAAAAATTAGCCGGCGAGACGCTCGAAAAGCTCTGCATAGCGGGCTGCAGTTTGCTGCACAATCTCTGCCGGGAGTTCAGGAGGCGTCCCGCTACCATCCCAGTGCGCACTCAACCAATTGCGCACAATTTGCTTATCAAAGCTCAGAGCACTCCGATCCTTCGCCCAAGCGGCACCATCCCAATACCGGCTGGAGTCACTGGTAAGCACCTCATCGCCCAGGGTGAGTGTGCCCGTATCCGGATCGGCACCAAACTCAAACTTGGTATCCGCAAGAATCAGACCGCGTGCTTCGGCAAGTGCGGCGGCCTGGGAATAAATCTTCAGCGAGAGGTCACGGATGGCGCTCGCAGCATCCGCACCAACAATCTCAACGCTCTGCTCGTAGCTAATATTCTCGTCATGCTCGCCCATTGGCGCCTTGAAAGCTGGGGTGTAGATTGGCTCGGGGAGGCGGTCGCCATCCTCTAATCCGGCCGGCAGAGCAATGCCGCAAACGGTTCCGGATGCGAGATATTCTTTGTAGCCAGAACCGGTGAGGTAACCGCGAACGACCGCCTCAATCGGGTACATTTCAAGTTTTTTGACCAGCATAGAACGGTCGCGAACCTCGGCTGGGATCTCGTCGGGGTATTCCAAAAGATGGTTTGGAACATTGCTGAGCTGGTGGAACCACCAGAGGCTCAGCTTGGTCAACAGAGCACCCTTACCAGGAATTTCTGGCTCGAGCACATGGTCAAAGGCACTGACCCGATTGCTGGCAACAACCAAGAGTTCGGGGGAGTCTAGCCCGGCAAGACTGGCTGCTCCGGCACCCGGAAAAGCCGGAACAGGCTCCGCTTGGGCTGAAGCTTCGCGGCGATAGAGGTCGCGCACCTTACCCGAATACAGGTGATCCCAGCCGGTCAGCTCGATAGCCATGTGATGCTCCTTGAATGAGACGAGTGGGTGAAATGATGCGGTGCTCAGGGGTAAAAATTATTGGGAAGCTTCGGCAACTTTTTGAGCAATGTCGAGACGGTATTGCCCGCCTTCGAGCGTAATTTTACTCAGCGCAACATACGCTTTTTCACGGGCAGCACGAAGATCTGATCCGGTTGCAACCACATTGAGCACGCGTCCACCGGTGGCAACAAAGTCACTCTCATCGTTCAACTGTGTGGCCGCATGGAGTACCTGAACTCCGGTAGCTTCAGCTGCCGCGATGCCGCTAATAACGCGGCCGGTAATGGTGTTTTCGGGGTAGCCTTCGCTGGCGAGCACGACCGAAATAGCCGCATCGCTGGAAAATTCCGGGGCTGGAACACCGGTCAGGGTGCCGGTCGCGGCGGCAAAGAGCAGCTTTGACAGTGGGGTTTTCATGCGCGCCAGAACCACCTGGGTCTCGGGGTCACCGAAACGAGCATTGAACTCGATGACCTTGATGCCATCCTCGGTAAGAATTAGGCCGCAATAAAGCAAACCGATAAAGGGTGTGTCTTCAAGGTCGAGTTGGCGAATCACCGGCAACGCGACTTTGTCGGTCACTTCCTGAACGAAGGCATCCTCAGAACCGAAGCGATCCTTCAACCAGGGCAGTGGTGAATAGGATCCCATGCCACCGGTATTTGGGCCCTCATCACCATCGAGCAGGCGCTTGAAGTCTTGAGCTGGGCTGAGTGGCAAAACGTTGAAACCATCGCTCAGATAGAACAGCGAAACTTCGGGACCGCTGAGGAATTCTTCGATCAACACCGAGCCGTGGTTCAGCCAGTACTCGGCGTGAGCGTGTGCGGCGGCGAAATCTTCGGTGACGAGAACCCCCTTGCCCGCAGCAAGACCATCCGCCTTGACCACATAGGGTGCGCCAAATTCTGCGAAAGCCGCATCCACTTCTTGGAGCGATCCGACACGAGCTGAACGCCCTGTTGGTACACCGGCAGAGTCCATAATTCGCTTGGCGAAACTCTTGCTTCCTTCGAGTTCTGCTGCATCGGCGTCCGGGCCGAAGATGGCAATGCCGCGTTCACGAGGCTCATTTGCCACACCGGCGGCAAGTGGGGCTTCTGGGCCAACAATGACCAGGTCAATATTGTTTTTGATGGCGTAGTCAGAGATGACATCGCCGTCATTGATATCCATCTCAATGGTCTGGGCGAGCGCCGAAATTCCGGCATTTCCGGGGGAAACAATCACCTCAGGACGAGGGGTTTCTGCAAGCAGGGAACGCACAATCGCGTCTTCACGGGCACCGGAGCCAAGAACCAAGATCTTCACGCTACTAGCTTAGTAAATTGCGGCACTCGGCGTGACCGTCCATTTTCACCGGATGCGGAATGTGTGGTTGATTACGGGATGCTATGCGAAACTAGAGCCGTGGCAAAGAAGATTCCAATAGGGCTGTGGCAAGCAGCTTTGAAAACGTACCTGGGTGATAACACCAGTCGAGATGAGCTGGCCACCGCGGTGCGTGGGCTGCTGCAGAACTTAGCCGAACGGTATCCTGGGAAAACGGTTGAGGTTCGGGTTCCGCCCTTTGGTGCGGTGCAGTGCATGGGCGGCCCTGAACATACTCGGGGTACCCCGGCCAATGTTGTGGAACTGCGGCCAGAGGTTTTTCTTGACCTCGCACTCGGCCGAGGTGCTTGGGATGTGCTGCAATCTGAGGGACGGATTTCAGCAACCGGGGCCAGGTCTAATCTCGCCGAGCTCTTCCCGCTGCTCTCTGCGGCCGAAATCGAGCGAATCCAAAGCCAATATCAGGCAGAATAGATGTGATGAGCGAGACAACCCCCACCCCAGAGAACGAACAGCCGGTAGCGCCTGAAATAGCGGAAGCAGTCACAGACGCCGAACAGGATGCTGTGCTGGCAAGCGTTTCAGAGAGCGCGAGCCCTGAAATTGCGACTCCAGAAATTGTGAGTCGTGAAACCCACGAGGTTCAGATTCGACGGGCGCCGAAGTTCTCGGTTTTCCTGGTGCTTGGCATGATCGTCGGGCTGACTATTGCGACCATCCTGACCTATTCGTATCCAGAGGTCCTCGGCAAGACCACCTGGACTCAGGTATTTGGTTTCATGTTCCTGCCAGCAGTTGCCATCGGCGGAGCACTCGGTTCAGTTCTGGCCCTGATTGTTGACCGGCGCTCACGGGCAGCAAAACGCATCAAGCATGCGAGTGCAGAACACGTGGAGATTCGCGAAGACTAAGCTCTGCCCTTTTAGGCGATGTTTACAGGAGTTATCGTTTTTTGTTAGAAAACATGAGAATTACATTCTCTAGGGGATCTAAGGGGTCTAAGACAGTACCAAGAGGCGCGTTGAAGGTTCTATACACATCTATTGCAAGATAGCGCTTATTGTAGACTTGGCTTTCATTTGCCTGTAGCAGCCCCATTTTGACTAAAGATTTGAGTGCCTTATCTGTAGCGGGTATTGAACGACCACTTTTTTCTGCTGCTTCCTTCGTGGTGAGGAAAGGGTTGCCTATGAGAAGATTCGCAACTTCAACGATGACTCCTTTCTGTTGATACCAGTTGAGCGTCTCAAGATATTGCTGTTGAATGCCGAGAAGCCGGTTCACGCGTCGGATTGTATCTTCTGCTGATTCTTTGATGCCTTCTGCAAAGAACTTTAACCAAGAATCCCAATCTCCCGTAGCTGAGAGGCGAGCAAGATGATCTTTGTACAGCTCTTTTCGGGCTTCGAACCAGGGAGAGACGGTGAGGAGTGGTTCATCGATTGCATTATTTTTTAACAGCTGCAGGGCAATGAGGAGCCTCCCAATTCTTCCATTACCATCGTTGAAGGGATGCAATGTTTCAAATTGGTAATGCGCAATTGCGGCGGACACTACTGGGAGGGCAGAGCTTGTTTCAATCCAGTCAACGAGATCTTGAACTGCAGCTTCTAAAAGAATGCCAGGAGCCATCGGGATAAACCTTGCCTCCTCAATTGGAGAGGCTTCATCTCCAATAAATACTTGCGTTTTTCTTATTCTTCCTGCATCCATCCCATCGGATGTGGTGCCCTGAACCAAGATTCCATGAACTTTTTCGAGCAGAGAAGTGCTAATTCGGCGCTCCTTCTTGACATATTCAAATGCATATTCAGCTGCTCTCAAGTAGTTGAGAACTTCTTGGAGGTCTTGTGAAAGAGCGTGAGAATTCAAAGGGTGTCCCTGGAGTACCTCTGAGAGTGGAGCGTATGTGCCCTCAAGAGCACTTGTGCTTTGTGCTTCGCGACTTAAGGAAGGTTTCCGTAACAGCCCTGGTTCAGGGATCTGCTTTCCTGCCTGGTCTAGGCGAGCAAGTGAAGCTGTTGCTTGTGCAATTGCTTCCCAAGTGGGAGTGGAAAGAGAAAGCTCGATAGTGCTCAATGGATTCGGGGTATAAGCGAAATGGTTATATTCAATCCCGAAGCGACCGTCTACTCCCTTGATTGCGAGCAGGTTTCCGATTGGGCTCTGTGAGAATTTTTGGGTATCCATTGTCCGCTCCGCTTTGATTCGTCCAAAATGATAAGAAACTTTCATTTGTCACCTTCAAATGAAAGTTTAGTGAAATTTCTTTAAATTAGATATCTTTCGGTTCCAGTGAACCAATGATTCCGATGAATCATACGGCAATGGTAGAAAAAGTCTAGCTGAGCATCGTTTTCTCAACCCAGTTGAGGTATTCCGGGGTGACCGTTCCGGTGACATAGTTGCCATCGAAGCAGCTCATCTCAAGATCGGTCACTGCTGAACCTTGGGTGATTGCAGCGCGCATATCTTCGACCTCCTGATAGATCAGGTGGTCGGCGCCGAGGAGTGCAGCGATCTCTGGAATCTTACGACCATAGGCAACCAGCTCTTGGCGGGTTGGCATATTGATACCGTAGACATGCGGGAAACGTACCGGTGGCGCCGCTGAAGCGAAGGTAACTTTGTTTGCTCCTGCGGCCCTGGCCATATCGATAATTTCTTTTGAGGTGGTGCCTCGAACGATCGAATCATCAACGATGAGGATGTTCTTGCCCTTGAACTCGGTGCTCATGGCGTTCAGTTTTTGTTTAACCGACTTTTTGCGTACTGCCTGACCCGGCATAATGAAGGTCCGGCCGACATAGCGATTCTTGTAGAAGCCTTCGCGGTATTCGATATCCAGCTTTTGGGCAACCTGCATCGCCTCTGGGCGTGAAGAATCCGGAATCGGCATGACAACATCGATTGCCCCATCCGGAGTGTATTGTGCGATGGTGTCGGCCAGGCGATCACCCAAACGCAGGCGAGCCTCGTACACAGAAATGCCATTCATAATGGAGTCGGGGCGGGCCAGGTAGACGTACTCAAAAGAGCAGGGAATCAGCTGCGAGTTCTCAGAGCATTGGCGTGAATCCATTGCCCCATCCGGGGTGATGTAGATAGCTTCGCCGGGGGCAACATCCCGAACAATTTCAAAACCGGCACTCTCCAGAACCAGCGACTCCGAAGCAACAACCCAATCGTAAGCCTGCTTTTCATTGAGTCGGCGACCCAAAATAAGCGGGCGGATGCCGAAAGGATCGCGGAAGGCAAGGAGGCCATAGCCCGGAATAACGGCAATAACGGCATAAGAACCCTGCACGCGCTTGTGCACATTGGCCACCGCGGCAAAGACCTGGTCGACATCCAGTTTCTTACCGGACACCTGGCTCTGTAGTTCATGGGCCAAAACATTCAGCAGAATTTCGGTATCTGAGCTGGTGTTGAGATGGCGACGATCAATATTGAAGAGCTCTTTGGTGAGTTCACGAGTATTCGTGAGGTTACCGTTGTGCACCAGAACAATTCCGTAGGGTGCGTTCACATAAAAAGGCTGTGCTTCTTCATCCGATTCATGGTTGCCCTGCGTTGCGTAGCGCACATGTCCGAGGCCCATATTGCCGGGTAGGTTTCGCATATCGCGAGTGCGGTATGCCTCACGAACCTGACCATGCTGCTTGTGCACATGCAGGGTTTTGTTCTCAGCTGTCGCCATTCCGGTGGAGTCTTGCCCGCGGTGTTGGAGCAGAAGGAGAGCGTCGTAGAGTTGTTGATTTACCGGTTCGGCCGAAACCATTCCAACAATGCCGCACATTAGATATATTGCTCCCACGGGGGTCGAGAAAACTGTTCATCATTAGTTTCGCACAATTTACTTTGCGTTCGCCGCACAGGGCAATTTTGCTAGGCTAGAACTGCACAGAATTGCCCAATATTGTTGCAAAGAATTTTGTTCAGGATGCCCATCCTCGACACCAAATCCGGATGTTTCCCAGTTTTCGAAAGTGTAACCCGATGACTTCTTCCCCCTCCAGCGCTGCTGCACACAAAGCTGCCCCGACCAATCCCTATGCTGCTGCCGGTGTTGATACCGCTGCCGGCGATCTTGCGGTCGAGCTGATGAAGGGTGCCGTTCAGCGCACACACGGGCCAGAAGTTTTTGGTGGAGTTGGTGGCTTCGCTGGTCTCTTCGATGCCTCGGCACTGAAAGATTATCGTCGCCCGCTCTTGGCTTCCTCCACTGATGGCGTGGGAACGAAGGTCGCTATCGCCCAGGCAATTGATAAGCACGACACCATCGGGCAAGACTTGGTCGGCATGGTTGTCGACGACATTATTGTGGTTGGCGCTCGTCCTTTGGTGATGACCGACTATATTGCTTGTGGGCGTATTGTGCCCGAGCGCGTTGCAGATATTGTTCGCGGTATTGCCGAAGGCTGCTTGGCCACCGGTACCGCACTGGTTGGTGGGGAGACTGCTGAACATCCGGGTCTTCTGGGTCCTGATGATTACGATGTCGCCGGGGCCGCAGTTGGTGTGGTCGAAGCTGATCGTCTGCTTGGGCCGGAGAAGGTTACCGAAGGTGATGTGGTTCTGGCTCTCGGATCTAGCGGTCTGCACTCAAACGGGTACTCTTTGGTGCGAAAAATTATTCAGGATGCGGGCATTCAGTATCGTGACAGCCTGCCCGAGTTTGGTGGCAGTGTTGGTGAGAAATTGCTGGTTCCGACCCGGCTCTACACCAAGCAGCTTCTTGAGGTTTTGGATGATGCCAAGCTGGGCAATGGAATCCATGCCCTCAGCCATGTGACCGGCGGCGGTATTGCCGCGAACCTGGCCCGCGTGCTCCCACAGGGGAGCTGGACCGAGGTAGATCGCTCCACCTGGCAGCCCCTCGAAATCTTCCGGGTGTTGGCAGAGATGGCGAACATCCCGCTACCTGAGCTAGAGGGCACCTGGAATCTGGGGATTGGCATGATTGCCATCGTCGATGCAGCCTCGGCTGAAGCCATCGCTGTGAAGCTTCGCGTCATGGGCGAAGAGGTCTGGCAGCTCGGAACCGTCAGTTTCAGTGAACGCGACCTCAGCGGCTTCGAATCCGAAGCTAAGGGTGTTTCCGGTGGGGCGGTAAGGCTCGTTTCGAGCTATCGCGCCTAGGCTAAAGAGCACAATAATGTGGGGGCGAAAGCCCGAGCCCTTGAGCTCCTAGTCGTCGTCTTCGTCGTCGAAATCGCCGTACTTATCGGCGTATTCATCGTAATTTGGCTCAACCCAATTGTCCGCGACTCCGGTCGTGGTAGTTTTTGCGCTCAGCTCACGCTGCAACGCACCGAAGTTGGTGTCTGGGATGGCGTACTTCAGATCCCTGGCAATTTTGGTATTTTTTGCCTTTTGACGGCCGCGCCCCATGCGTGACCCCCTCACAGAATAATCCGAAACACTGGTACAGCATTTCGAGTAACGAATGAACGAGAAGAATATTACCTTCAGAATATCATGACTGTAGAATTATGTTAATTACGCAGCCGGAATATTTAGTTCTCATCATAGCTCGAAGCACACTTTGAGGGACGCTTTCGGAGCAAAATCATAGCTCGCTTTGCGACTATTGGAATATTCTATGAATTCCCGAAGCAACGAAGGATGTCGATTGTGAACGTACTGGCAAAGTACAGTCTGAAAAACCGCGCTCTGATTGCACTGGTCACCATCGTCATATCGATTTTTGGTGCTATTTCTTTGACTTCGCTCAAGCAGGAGTTGATCCCTTCGATCACCCTGCCGCAGGTATTCGTCATCACCAGCTATCCGGGTGCATCCCCTGAGGTTGTTGCCAATGATGTCAGCCTGCCAATCGAGACTGCCGTTCGTGGTATTGCCGGTTTGGAATCGACCTCGAGCACCTCCTCGGCGAACTCTTCACGAGTCGTTGTCGCTTTCCAATACGGCTACGACCTGATTTCAGCCGAACAAAAAGTTCAGCAGGCAATCAACCGCATTTCGCGTGCCCTTCCTGATGGTGTTGAACCCCTGGTCTTTACCGGTAGTCTCGATGATCTTCCCATTTTGCAGATTGCTGCCAGTGGCCTCGATACCACCGAGTTGACCCGTAATTTGGAGCTCTCGGTCATCCCCGCGCTCAAGAAAATTGACGGGGTTCGGGATGCTTCCGTGAGTGGCGCAATCGGTCAGCGCATCACGATTGTCCCTGATCAGACCATGCTCAATTCCCTCGGTGTGACCACCCAGCGGATTTCCCAAACCTTGCAGCAATACGGTGTGCTCATACCTGCTGGAAGTGTTTCCACCGGCGACAATACGGCGTTTATTCAGGTTGGAAGCAAGCTCAGCAGCGCCGCTCAAATCGCAGATCTGCCACTTCAGGGCGTTCCGGGCATGACCCTTGGCGATGTTGCAGAAATCAAATTGGTTGACAACCCAATCACCTCGATTTCTCGGGTGAATGGCAAGGATGCCCTCTCAATTTCGGTTACCAAAGAACCGGGTGCAAATACGGTAACGGTTTCTAACGCTGTGAAAGATGCTCTCCCTGATCTGGCCAAGGTTGCCGGTGGCGTTACCTTTATCCCGGTATTCGATCAGGCGCCATTTATTGAGCAATCGATTGAGACGCTTGCTGTTGAGGGTCTGCTCGGGCTTGCTTTTGCCATCCTGATTATCCTGCTCTTTCTCTTCTCCATTCGTTCTACCCTGGTCACGGCTATCTCTATTCCAACCTCGGTGCTCATCACCTTTATTGGCATGCAGGTTTCCGGCTACTCTCTCAATATCTTGACTCTGGGCGCTCTGACTATCTCCATCGGTCGAGTCGTGGATGACTCAATTGTGGTGGTAGAAAATATCAAACGACACCTGATCAAGGGCGCGGATCGCACCAAGGCAATCCTGACCGCAGTGCGTGAAGTGGCCGGCGCAATCACCGCATCCACGGTGACAACTGTGGCGGTATTCCTCCCCATCGCTTTGGTTAGCGGCATGGCCGGAGAGCTCTTCCGTCCGTTCTCTCTAACAGTTACCATTGCTCTCGCAGCATCCTTGCTGGTGTCCTTGACGATTGTTCCCGTTTTGGCATATTGGTTCTTGAAGCCGAGCAAAGTGGGCGAGCATGGCGCAAATCCTGATGGCGATTCGGGTGGTGCTGAGACGCGCTTGCAGCGGGCCTATCTGCCGGTCCTTCGTGGAACCCTCAAATATCCGGCACTGACCGTACTCGGAGCGGTGCTGGTGCTCGGCGGAACGGTGGCCCTGGTTCCATCGATGAAGACCAACTATATTGGGGATTCTGGACAGAACACCCTTTCGGTAACTCAGCAGGTTCCATCCGGGAGCAGTCTCGGCGAGCAGTCGAAACTGGCGCTGGATGTTGAAAAAGTTCTGCAGGCGAATACCGGAGTCGTTACAGTACAGACCAATATTGGCAACACTGGCGGGATTGCCTCGCTCTTTGGCGGTGGCTCTGCAACCAGCATCCGTTATAGCCTGACCCTTGATGCGGATGCTGATCCGGCCCTCTTGCAACAAGAACTCCGTCAGGCCCTGGTGCTGCTCGAAAAAGATGGTGTGAGCTTTAGCCTTTCCGCTGCCGGTGGAGGTATGGGCGTATCAAGTGCCATCGAAATTGATGTGCAGGGCAGTGATGCCAAAGCTATTGAAGCGGCAACAAAAACTCTCGTTACTGAGTTCACCAAATCGGGAACCTTTGCCGAAGTATCGAGCAATTTGAGCGATACCCAGCCAACGGTTGAGATTATCGTTGATCGAAAGATGGCTGCCGGTCTCGGGCTTTCGGATGTCAGCCTGGGCATGCTGGTTTCGCAACAGCTGCAACCAAGTCAGATCGGTCAGCTGAAAATTGATGGTGAAAGCGTGCGAATTTACCTGGTTGATGCGGATGCGCCAACCACTCTTGATGGTCTTCGTGCGCTCGAATTGAATACCCCTCTTGGTCCTATTGCGCTGAGCGATATTGCCGCAGTCAACCTGGTGCAATCTCCTTCCAGCGTGGCGACGGTGGACGGTGTGCAGAGCCAGATTGTGACCGTATTGCCGAATGATGAGAACCTCGGTGCGGCCTCCGGCGAGATTGCAAATGTTCTCGACACAATTACTTTGCCGGTTGGTGTGACCGCCTCCATCGGTGGAATTGCTGCGGAGCAGGCGGATAGCTTCAATCAATTGGGTATCGCACTGCTCTTGGCAATTCTGATTGTCTATGTGGTGATGGTGGCAACCTTCAGGAGCCTCCGTCAGCCGCTACTCTTGTTGGTTTCGGTGCCGTTCGCTGCGACCGGTGCCATCGGGATGCTCTTGATCACTGATTCACCACTCGGTGTCGCCTCAATTATTGGTGTGCTGATGCTGGTCGGTATTGTGGTCACCAACTCAATCGTGATGATTGACCTGGTAAATCAATATCGTGATCGTGGCATGAAGGCCAAGTTGGCCGTGGTCCTAGGTGCGTCTCGACGTTTACGGCCGATTCTGATGACCGCGTTGGCGACCATTCTTGCTTTGACTCCGATGGCTTTGGGGCTGACCGGGCACGGCGGATTTATTTCTCAGCCGCTCGCACTTGTGGTTATTGGCGGTTTGATTTCTTCAACCGTGCTGACCCTGATCGTGCTTCCTTCGCTGTATTGGTGGGTTGAAGGGGCGAAGGAGCGCCGGATGGAGAAGCATCCAGAGCGCTATGCCGCACGTGCCGCTGCCCACCAGGAGGCGACTCCGGTGCTTGTGGGCGTTGGTGCTGAAGAGCCCGTACGTTCGGAATCGAGTGTTTCGATGCCCAATATTTCGGATGCTGTGGGACCGAATGTTCCGGCCCCTTCTGCATCGCCTGATGAGCCACGAGATTTTATTGCTGAGGCCCTTGCCGAGGTCCAGAGCGAACAAGAAGAAGAGAAAAAGCGCGGGCGTCACGCAGCAGATTAGGGTGGCGACTCGCCCCAGAAAAGAATTTCCGTGACTTTTCGCACGTTTTCCGCTACAGTTGTCAAAGTCGGCTTGTAGACAATTTTGAATCTGATGATTTTTGTGGTCTTAGCAGCCGAGCGGTGCTCATAGGCGCTAATTTATTTATCCACATTCATCAATGCTGATCTGGTTTTTCAAAGACCGTGCAGAAGTTTTTTGTGCTGCGTCGTCTTGCCAGGTCTTGTTGTGATGCAAAAACATTTAAGGTAATACATGTCGAATTACAACGCTGCGCCTAAACGCGCGCAAAAATCTTCCGATCGTCCATTCAGCGGCGGCCCAAAAAAGGGTGCCAAGACGAGTCGTCCAGCAAGCATTGGCCGCACACACCGCGGTTATAGTGCAGCTGAAACAGAATCAGGCCCAGGCAAGAAAAAGCGCTGGAGCCCAGAACAAAAGCAGGTTCGTTCATCCTTCGAAACCGGTCGCGGCGCTCGTCGTGGCAATGACGAAAAGCCAGAGCGCTATGATCGCTCAAGCAGCGAACACGCACCACGCGGCGAGCGTTTCGAACGCGCCGAGCGGAGCTACCGGAGCAACGATGGTGCTCCTCGCACCGATCGTGGCAATGATCGTCCAGCCCGTTCATTTGATCGTGATGACCGCGCTCCTCGTCGTTTTGATCGCGATGATCGCGCTCCACGCACTTTCAACCGTGATGACCGCCCAGCCCGCAGCTTCAACCGTGACGACCGTCCGGCTCGTAGCTTTGATCGCGATGATCGTGCCCCACGTCGTTTCGATCGGGATGATCGCCCAGCGCGTTCATTCGACCGTAATGATCGGAACGATCGCCCAGCTCGCAACAATGAGGGTGGAGACAGCAAGTTCTATCCAAAGCGTGACTCGGCAGAATTCTATTCGCACGGCGATGATGTGGTTCTCGAAAAGCTTGAAGCCAAAGTCATTACCGCTGATGAGTCTGCACAGACCCAGTGGTCAGATTTGGGCCTCGGCAATGGCATTATTGAAGAGCTTCAGGCAATGGGCGCAATCGCACCATTTCCTATCCAGTCAGCAACCGTACCAATGGTCCTCAGCGGCCGTGATGTACTCGGTCGCGCTCGCACCGGCTCCGGTAAAACCATTGCTTTCGGTGCGCCACTGGTAGAGCTTTTGCTCAAGCAGGGTGTTGCCCGTGACCGCAAGATGGGTCGCAAGCCACGTGCGCTGATCTTGGCACCAACCCGTGAACTCGCACTTCAGATCGACAACACTGTTCAGCCAATCGCGCGTCGCGTTGGCCTCTTCACCACACAGATTTATGGTGGTGTGCCTCAGGCTCGTCAGGTTGGCGCTTTGCAGCGTGGTGTTGACATTATCGTTGGTACTCCAGGACGTATCGAAGACCTCGTTGAGCAGGGTCGCCTTGACCTCAGCCAGGTTTCAATCACCGTTCTTGATGAAGCTGATCACATGTGTGAACTGGGCTTCCTTGAGCCAGTACAGCGCATCCTTCGCCTCACCCAGGATGGCGGACAGCGTCTTTTGTTCTCCGCAACCCTTGACCGTGGTGTTGCACAATTGGCCGATGAATTCTTGAACGATCCTACGGTTCACGAAGTTGCCGGTGAAGATCAGGCCTCATCCACCATTGAACACAAGGTGTATTTGGTTGAGCATCGCGAGAAGCTTGATGTGATCGCCGATACCGTTCAGGACTATGACAAGGTGCTCATCTTTACCCGCACCCGCTCATTCGCCGAGCAGCTTTCTGAGGAACTCATCGATATGGGCATTCCTGCGACTGCACTACACGGTGATTTGAACCAGGCGAAGCGTACCCGTAACCTTGAGCGTTTCAGCAATGGCCGTGTCCAGGTTCTGGTTGCCACCGATGTTGCCGCTCGCGGTATCCACGTTGACGATATTCCTCTGGTTATCCAGGCGGATGCTCCGGATGAGTACAAGACCTACCTGCACCGCTCCGGCCGTACCGGCCGTGCCGGTAAAGAGGGCCTGGTTATTACTCTGACCACCAAGCAGCGTCGTCGTAAGCTGACCGAACTGTTGAAGCGGGCCGAAATTGAAGCTCCATTCATCGAGGTAGCAGCGTCGAACCGCTAAACAGCTTCTGAGAGTTTTGAGAGTATCGCAGCGCCATCCGGTGCTGCGATACTCATTTAACTGTTGAAGGAGCGTGCTCAAAGATTGGCTTCGTGTTCATCTTTCTTGAGAACAGCTCAATTTTCTTTTCTTGAATTCCCTTGTTGCGTGTGACAAATTGCCCTAGACTGACGACAAACCTAAAACCTGAATCATCTCTCAGCTTTAAGGTGTTCAGAAATATGGCAACTCCAATGTCCGGTTTTCTGTGCGGGTTGGTGAGCGCTGTGGCTTGCCCGTTCGGATGTGTTGCCATCCCAACATGAAAGGCTCAATGGTGAGTGCCCAAAAGATGAAACAACACCAGGATGTGAAGAGGGCAGGGTATTTCCCTGACTCGCGTCCTGCTCGAAGATCCATGCTGAAACGAAGTGAGGAAAAGGTGAAAAAGACCAGTTTCCTCCTTCTCGCTTTATCTGTCATTGCCGGTATTTCCGGTGCCCTCGGTGGCGCCGTGGGCGTTCCCGCACCGGCACAGGCGGCAGGAACGTGGAGTACGGAGACAATCGCCGGCATGTCGGTGAAGCTATACACGCCCAGTACAGCCCCACTCCTCGACGGAAAACGTGCACTCATGATCAGCCTTCATGGTTGTGCGCAAACTGCTACAAATATGCAAAGTGCAGCCAATTGGCAAACAACCGCCGATCTTTATGGCATGGTTGTGGCGCTTCCGGATGCACCAAATGGCGGGGTAGTTCTGGGATGTTGGGACTATTACGGAATCGGTCACAGCAGCAGTAACCCGAGCAAACACGATGATAATCTCATTGATTTGGCGACAGCGTTGAAAGCTCGGAGCGCGTTGAACATCGATGCCCGACAAGTGTATATCTCTGGTCTCTCCTCCGGAGCTGGAGAATCCATGGTGATGGGTTGCCTCGCACCACAGATTTTTGCCGGCATGGGCTTGAATGCCGGACCTACGGTGGGAACTGAGTCTTCACAAATCGGTAGTGTCCAAACAAACAAAACGAGCGCAACATCCACTTGTAAAACTTTTGCCGGAACGAATCAGGCTGCATTCCAAACCCAGCTCACCTCGGTCATCTACGGCAGTGGTGACTACACGGTTGCCCAGGGGTACAACGAGTTGAATGCAGAAGTGATGGCCGGTATTTATGGGGCCAGCACAAAAACTGCGCTCTCGATGAGTGGCGTTCCGGGACAAAGTGCTGCCGGTTCTGGCAGTATCTATAGTGATGTTGATGGTCCCCGCGTTTCAGTGATCAAAAACACCGGCCTGGGCCATGCTTGGCCTGCTGGTGCAGGTGCTGGTGGAACGTACATCACTGCCAATAGTGTCGATTATCCGGCATACCTCACCAAGTTCTTCTTCGACAATAACCGTCGAGTGGATGCCACCCCGGTTGATCCTGATCCTGATCCTAACCCGGATCCAGACCCCGTGGACCCTGATCCGATGACGTGCTGGACGGCTACTACCCTGACGCATCAAAATGAAGGACGTGCCTATAGCGTTGGTGCTTCTCCATTCGCCTCGTATTTTGCGACCGGTTCGGGAAATTACCTCGGCTTTGGTGACACTGTGGTGTTGAGCCTGGAGGAAAGCGCTCCGGGTAATTACATCAAGGTGACAGATTGCGTGAGTGTCCCGGTTGATCCAGATCCAGATCCTGACCCAGACCCGGATCCTGATCCAGACCCAGTGGACCCAGATCCGGTCATCTGTTGGACCACAACGAACGCTGAGCACAAAGCTGAGGGGCGCGCTATCAGTTACGGTGTGAATCCCTATAACGCCTACTATGCGAAGGGTTCATTGAACTATCTCGATCAGGGAGATAACACCGTGCGCAGTCTCGAACTGAGCAGTCCCGGAAACTATATCAAGGTGCCTTCGTGCTAGCTCCATAAGTTTCACCAAGGAAGTGCATCAAAGGATGGTGTCGATATTTGCCTCGTGCGGTATCGGCACCATTCGCACTTGGGGATGCTGCGAAGCTTTGGGTATCGTTAGTTTCCGAATATCCCCGGAGCAAAAATAAAGATGGCAATCGAAAGAAGCCAGTACACGATAACGAAGACGGTATCGCGCATCCTCCAGGCAACAATGTGTCGTTCGGTGCGGGTCGCGTAGGCTCCAAAGGCCCGTGAGTCCATCGCGAGAGCGACGCGTTCGGCGTGGCGAATAGCGCTTGCCAGCAGTGGCACGAGGTAGCTGGCTGCACGGCGGATTGCCCCGATTGGGCCACGGCCACCAGAAAGGCCTCGAACCCGATGTGCTGATTGGATGAGTTCAAGTTCGTAGCGGAATCTAGGCACAAATCGCTGTGCCGCTAGGGCGGTGTAGCCGACCCGGTAGGGGACTCGGAGCTGGCGAATCAGTGAACGTACCAGGTCTTGTCCGCTGGTGGTCAATCCACTCGGCAGGGCCATAACGACGATGGCTAAGAGGCGGGAGCCGGTGGTGAGCCCGGCAATCAGGCTTCCCTGATAGAAAGCTATTGGTCCAAGCTCAAAGATAAGTGGTGTGTGCTCAACCAGCGAGCTGTCTACCCAGATGCCAAAGCTGAACGAGAGGACTGCGAGTACAAGGGGAAATATGACAAAAATGGTGAGTAGGAGCCCCCAGCTGAGTCGGGCTCCGGCGAGAATCAGCAGGAGTGCGAGTGCAATAAGAGCAATCGGAGTGCCGAGATCGCGGGTAAAAATCACCCAAATCATTGCCGGTAGGGTGGCGAAAACTTTTGCCAGCGGGTTCATCCGGTAGAGGAAATGCAGTGGGGAGTGGCTGACGCGCTGATTGAGAGTGTCAGATCCTGAATACAGTGTCATCGACGACCACCCTCTTGCGGGGCTGGAAGTTGCGAGAGTTTGACCACCGATTGCCAGTTTGGATGCTTGCTGAGGCCACGCATTGCTTGGGCAAGTGGTGGAAGCTTGAGCCCAGCTTGCTCGATGAGGGCCACATCCTGGAAAATCTTTTCGGTAGAGTCTGAGGCAATCAGGCTACCATTCTGCATAATCGCAACCCGGTTGGCGTGTTCAACGACCAATTGCATATCGTGAGTTACGACGAGGATGGTTGTTCCCTCGCGATTCAGTTCCTTCAGGATGCGCAGCAGTTCGTTAGCTCGGTCGCGGTCCTGCCCAAAGGTCGGTTCATCTAATACCAGAATTGGCGCACCGGTGATGAGTGCTGTGCCCACTGAGAGTCGCCGTTTCTGGCCGCCGGATAATAGGAACGGATGTGCTTGGGCCAGTTGTTCCAAGCCGAAGCGTTGCAGCATTTCATCAACGCGGAGTTTTACCTCGTGTTCGGGCACGTTCTGGAGCCTGAGCGGATGTGCCAGCTCATCGTAAACCGTGTGCGTAATGAACTGGTGCTCAGGATTCTGAAAAACGAACCCCACCTGGTTAACGATTTTTCTCGGGTCTGCTCTACCGATATCGAGCCCACCGGTATTGACCGCACCCCGAGGTGGCTTATTCACTCCGGCAATCGCTCTGACCAGAGTAGTTTTGCCGGCACCATTTGTGCCAATAATGGCCAAGAACTCGCCCTGTCGAACCTTGAGGTTTACCGATTGGATGAGCGATTTCTTGTGTCGAATAATACTCAGATTTTGTACCTGAATGACCACGGGGTTCGCACTGCGTTCAGGGCTGGCTTCGACCCGAACCGCAGGAAGGTGTTCATGAGCGTTGAGTGACTCGCTGAGCTCTTTCGGTGTGAGCGGGAGCTGTCCAATATCAACTCCAGCATTGCTGATGACTCGGGCCGCCAGTCCAGCCATCGGAAGCCAAACGCCATGGGCGAGGAGTTCGTGAAATCGGGTCGGCAAAACATCGCGCAATGGTCCGTCAAGAATCATCCGACCCTTTTGGTCCAGTGCAATGACCCGATCCACCAGGCTCATTGCGGCATCCAAATTATGCTCGATGAGCAAGATGGCGTGATGCCCCTCGCGGACAATGTCTTTCAGCACTCGATAGACTTCATCGATCCCCACCGGGTCAAGATTTGCCGTGGGTTCATCGAGTACCAGAATTTTTGGCTTTAAAGCGAGAGCGCAGGCAATAGCGAGCCGCTGCTTGCCCCCACCCGAGAGACGGTCAGGATTTTCGCTGCGGCGTTCCCAGAGGCCCACCATGGTGAGCGCCCATTCAGCGCGTTGCAGGATTTCATCCACCGGTAAGCACAGGTTTTCAGGGCCAAAGCACACCTCATCGAGCAGTGTGTTAGTGACGATCTGTGCATCTGGATCTTGGAAGACCATCGCAACATGCTCGCCGAGTTCTGCCACGGTAGCATCGATGGTGTCGAGTCCGTCGATAATGACGCTGCCCTCGAGGCTTGCCGGTATGGCGTGAGGGATTAAGCCGTTAACGGTCATCGCGAGGGTCGATTTGCCAGAACCACTTGGCCCGAGGAGGAGTACAACTTCTCCTGCTTCCATAGTGAAGCTCAAACCTTGTGGGGTTGCGTGTTCACGGTCTTCGCGGTGAACCGAGAGGTTTCTGACCTCGAGCAGCGGGTGTTTTTGGGTCATAAAAACTTGAGTTTATTCGCCTTCAGCCTGAGCGGGATGTTCAGGGGTAACAGACTCGGCCGCCGGATATTGTGGCGCCGGTCGTGGCGCTTTGCGGACGGTGCGTGCAGGAGCAGATTTTCCGCTGTCAGCACCGATGCCGGCTTTTCGTAATGCTCCAGCAATCACCCAGCCGAGCGCGGTGATGGCGACCGGGCTGAGTGAGGTGACCAACAATTGGGTGATCTGAATCCACGGAGAGTAGACCTCCATCGCGAATGCGAAATGGAAGACGATTGCCAAACACACACCGGCAAGAACCGCACCAAAGCTATAGACCCAACGACTCCAGATTTTGTAGCGCGCAATCGCAATCGGGGCTTCTTGGAGTAGTCCAACCAGAATGACATAGACGAACGCCATCATGCCCCGGTTGTTCAGTGGCGATATAGAGACAATGATTCCGGTGAGAGCAGCGGTCAGGATGCCAATACCAGGTGTCTTGAATAAGGGGAGACTGATTGCCGCTGGCAAGAAATACAGGGCGATGAGCGTACCATACGCCCATGGGACAGTCAGGATGAGAATCGTGTGAAGTGGGGCGGTTGTGGCGATAATCAAACCACAAACCACTGCAATCGCCGTTGCAGAGAGCAACAAGCGAGTGCTGAATCTGTTCATAACTCAATTCTATGCCTTTTAGCGCGGGCCAGGACAAGAATTATCCTTGGAGGTTTACTATGAGTAACTTTGCTCAAGTTTGTATGAAACCTCCAAAATTGACCGAATGTGCAAGAAACGTTTTTGAGGGTCCTGCCAAGGAATTTTTGCTGCGCAAAACTTACGCGTAGCGTAATGTCTTGGAGCCAGAAGTTCTTCTGGCGAAATGATTCCGTAACGGTTACGCGCAGCTCGTGGTTCGGGCGGCGGCGGTGCCGAACGGGGAGACCGTTGTAGAAACAAGGGAGGGCATAATGGCCCAAAAGATCCGACTCAATAGTGATTATTTGAACCGGCTCATTCTTGGCACGTGGCCGAATGAGCGTCTGGCTGCACGCGAGTTGACCCGCCAGCGAGATTTTCAGCGTATCGATGGTTTGAGCGTTGCTGAGCACCGAGCACGAGTCTTCGGACAATTGCAAAAACTGGTTGAAGCCGGAGCGATTCAGCGCGCCTTCCCGAAGGATATGGGCGGTGAAGAGAATCATGGCGGGAACATTGCCTCATTCGAGGAACTCGTTCTTGGTGATCCATCAATGCAGATTAAGGGCGGGGTGCAATGGGGCCTGTTCGGGGCAGCCATCCTACATCTTGGAACAGCCGAACATCATGCACGATTCTTGCCGGATATTATTACCCTGAAAACTCCGGGCATCTATGCAATGACCGAAATTGGGCACGGTTCTGATGTGGATTCAATCGCCACAACCGCAACCTTCGATGAGGCCAGCGACGAGTTTGTTATCGATACTCCTTTCCGGGCCGCTTGGAAAACCTTCTTGGGCAATGCTGCACAAGATGGCAAAGCGGCTGTGCTTTTTGCTCAGCTCATCACCAAGGGCGTCAACCACGGTGTGCACGCCTTCTACCTCGATGTGCGTGACGAGAAGGGGAACTTCCTCCCCGGTATCGGTGGTGTCGATAACGGCATTAAGGGTGGCCTGAACGGTATTGATAACGGCATGTTGCATTTCGATCAGGTGCGCATCCCGAGGCAGAATTTGCTGAACCGTTACGGGGATGTGGATGCTGCTGGAAACTATAGCTCTCCAATTGAAAGCCCAGGACGTCGATTCTTTACTATGCTGGGCACCCTCGTCCAGGGCCGTGTTTCTCTCGATGGAGCAGCAACAATTGCCAGCCAGGTCGCCAGCTATATTGGTATTACCTACGGTGGTCAGCGCCGTCAGTTTGCTGATGCATCAGGGAAAACAGAGATGACAATTCTCGATTATCAGCGACATCAACGCCGCTTGCTGCCGCGTTTGGCTCGTGCTTATGCTGGAACCTTTGCCCATGACTATCTGCTGCGGAAGTTTGATGAAGTGTTCAGCGGCACGAATGACACCGAAGAATCTCGTCAAGAGCTCGAAACGAATGCCGCAGCGCTCAAAGTTTCTTCAACCTGGAATGCTCTCGACTCACTTCAGGAGTCTCGGGAGGCCACCGGTGGCGCAGGATTTATGGCTTCGAATCGACTGGTTGGGCTCCGAAGTGATCTCGATGTTTACGCAACCTTTGAGGGCGACAACAATGTTCTCTTACAGCTCGTCGGAAAGCGCTTGCTTGGGGACTATGCCGCATCCATGAAACACAATCCAGTCGGAACGCTCGCCGGGGAGTTCGGCAGGGATTTGCTTCGAGGCTCCGGTCTCAAAAAGCTTGGGGTCAAATTCGTAGATATGGGAAGCTCGAAAGCTTCGTCTGGGCGAGTGCTGAACTCGAATTATGCGGTGCAATTGCTTCAGGAGCGAATCGATATTTCTGTAGCACGTATGGCCCGCAGGCTCAATGATGTTCGTAAGGATGGGGCAAAAGCTGCCTTTGATGCGTTCAATGGCCAGCAAAACGAGCTGATTCATACGGCCTACGTCTATGCAGAGCTCTTGCAATTGGGCCTGTTTAATGAGGCTGTTTCGAAGATGACTGATCCGGCCACGCAGAAGATTGTTGGCAAATTACGTGACCTTTTTGCCATGACCACTTTGGAAAAATATTCTCATTGGTTCCTCGTTGAAGGGGTGTTGAGCACCGGGCGTGTGAAAGCAATTAGCGCAAATATTAATCGCATCTTGCTTGAGCTCCGGCCACATGCCCAGGATTTGGTGGATGCTTTTGGCTTCGATCAAGAGCACATCCGGGCTGAAATTACCACCGGTATCGAGGCGGAGCGTCAGAACGAGGCACAAAATTACTATGCCAAGCTCGAGGCTTCTGGTGAGCGTCCCATCCATGAGAAGGAACTCCGACGCAAGAAGAATACGAAACAGGCACAACAAGCAGCCCTCAAAGCCGCATCAACTGTGTCCCGAGGTGAAATGCTTACACCTGAAGCAGCGGTTGAAACTCATGATTCTTCATCAGAAATGTCTGAAGAAAGCGGTGCTACAGAACTGAAAGCTGGAGTGTCCTAGGCGCTATCAATTTGGGACTGGTGGCCTTGAGTCAAGGATATTGGGACGCGATGGGGCTATGATGGTGGCTATCGTCTTACTGAAAGTTCCCCGTTGAAAGTTCGTCGTTGAAAGTTTGCCGTTGAGTAATACTGAAAAAGCTCCTGAACAGGTCCTCTGTGAAGAGGCTCATGCGGCAGCACCGTGGTTAATTGAAGCGCGCGAGGTCCCACTGGGCGGCCCTCGTCAGATGCTGGTCAAACGCACCCTTCCCGCTCGAGGCTTGACGCTCATCGGAGCTTGGTGCTTCGTTGACCACTACGGCCCGACTCCGGTGAGGAACGCAGCCGGCATGCGTGTTCCCGGTCACCCACATACCGGTTTGCAAACGGTGAGCTGGCTATTTGAGGGTGAAATTGAGCACCGGGATACTGCCGGGCACCACGCATTCGTACGACCCGGCGAAGTCAATATCATGACCGCCGGGAGCGGGATTGCCCATTCGGAATTTTCTACGCCAGCTACCGAGGTCCTGCACGGTGTGCAGTTATGGGTGGCGTTACCAGCAGCTGCACGCTTCGTCGAACGAAGTTTTGAGCACTATGTGCCAGAAATTTTTGACTACCAATCTGGCGCAGCAAGGGTGCTGGTGGGGGAATTTGCTGGACAGCATTCTCCGGTGAAGAGCTATACGGAGCTGCTCGGGGTCGAACTCAGCTTTCATGAAGCCGGAACGGTAGAGCTTGAACTCAACACGAACTATGAGCACGGAATACTGGTTGATACCGGGACAATTACGGCTGAGGGAATTCGGGCAGCCAGTGCGGATCTTGTGTATTTTCCACCGGGTCGGGGCAGACTTGAACTTGAAATTTCAGAAAAGACAAGAGTAATGTTGCTTGGCGGCGTTCCCTTTGGCGAGAAACTCGTGATGTGGTGGAATTTTATTGCGCGTGATCATGACGAGATTCTTCAATTCCGGGAACGTTGGGAAAGCGAACGAGGCTTGGCTGCTGACGGGGAGACTCGGTCAGGAATGTTTGGTTCGTTCCCGAGTGAATGGCCGAGCACGCTTGCTGCGCCAGAACTCCCGAATGTTCGGCTGAAGCCGAGAGAATAGGAAGAGGCAAAAGAGCATGAATACTGAGACCCCGGTCGAAGTTCTTCATCAGCCTGATGAGCATCGTTTTGTGATCTGTCAGGATGGCAAAATTGCCGGTAGGGCAGAGTACCTGACCAAGGGAGATGCGCGGGTATTTATTCACACCGTGATTGATCCGGAATATGCGGGTCAAGGTTTGGCGGTCAAGCTGGTCAATAAGGCTCTGAAAAATACTCAGGATTCTGGTCTGCGTATTGTTCCGGTCTGCCCGTTCGTGGCAGCATTCTTGAAGCGAAATCATGATTTCACCGCCTCGGTTGATGCGGTTACTCCAGAGCTTCTTGAGGAAATTCGGGTCAACAAATAGTTTTTCTTCACGGTGTCGATAGACTTTCACTATGGTTGCGAGGAAACGTGGACACTGGGTTTCAGATGTTCTTGGAGCCGGTTTTGAGCAACAGACCTTAGCTCTGGACAGCGATGAGGAGGGCGAGGTCGTTGCAACATTGGTGCGCTACCGGCAACGTGGCCGGTTCGCAGAATTCTTTCAGCGCACCCCGCTGAAACGTACCGATGTGCTCTTTGTGCATGGCTGGTCGGACTATTTTTTCAACCATGAGCTGGCACAGTTCTGGCACAGAATGGGGGCAAATTTTTATGCGCTCGATCTCAGAAAATATGGGCGAAGCCTGCGTGATTATCAGACACCCGGCTTCATAACCGATCTCAAAGATTATGATGAGGAGATTGGTGCTGCGCTCGCCGCCATTGCCGCAGAACACGGTGTGGCCCAAGTGCCTGATCCGAAACGTAAACTGATTTTGATGGGTCACTCCACCGGCGGCCTCACCCTGAGTCTCTGGACCAACCGGCATCCGGGAATAGCTGATGCCCTGGTGCTGGATAGCCCGTGGCTTGAGTTTCAGGCCCGTTCTTTTGGACGTAGCGCGATTACCCCGATTGTGGAGCTTTCAACGAGACTCCTTCCTCGAGAGCACCTGCCGAATATCAATCTCAATTTTTATGCTCGAGCACTCTCGAAAGAGCTTGGCGGGGAGTGGGATTACAACCTCAAGTGGAAGCCCCACAACGCTTTCTCGACTCCGGTCGCCTGGTTGAAGGCCATTCTTGACGGTCATGCTGAGGTCAAGGAAGGCTTGCAGATTGATGTGCCAGTTCTGACGATGATTTCCAAGAAAAGCACCCTCAAATTACAGTGGGATGACGAGATGCTTCGGTCCGACAATGTGATCGATGTTGAGGTCGTTGCTCGGCGCGCACTCAATCTGGGGAACACCGTGTCGATTGTTCGGGTTCCGGGGGCGCTGCACAACCTGTTCCTCTCCCCACATCCGGTGCGGGATGAAGCCTATGACGAGCTAAGGCGCTGGCTTACCGGCTACCGTTAGCATTGAATTTTTCGAGCAGTTCGCGCATTTGTTCAACCACGATAGTTGCATTCTTGAAATGCTGCTGTGCTTCTTGATCTCGGATAAACCCGGCTCCGTAGTGTGAGTCGGTTTTCACGATAGGGAGTCTGGTAAAAGCATTAATCACTGAACGTTTTCCGGGTATAGCTTCTTTCAGATAACGAATTGCATCTTTATGGCTCTCTGTTTGAGAGTGTTGATTTATTTCTATGGAACAAATAACATCAGCTGCGGCAATGGCAGCAAGCACCGCATTGCTCACAGAAGTGGCTCTCGACGCAGAATCATCACTATCTGAATTTAGATAGGCCAGCTCAAGAAACTTTTCCGCTCGCTGTGCTCGTTCGAGAATTGCTGGTGTGTTCAACTTTCGAGTTCTGTTCATGTAGCGCCTGAATAAGATCTTGGATAGATGGGCCAATAATTGGTATAGCTTCCTTCATCCATGAATCAAAGAGCGGATCTTGTTGTTCCTCGCGGTAAAGTAAGCCTTGTTCCGAGATACCGTACACATTCGTCTCATTACCTGTCCAGAGTTCTCCACAGCTGCTCAGTTCTGCTGTCAGCTCATTGAGCGCCTCATTGCTTGTTTCCTCAGGAACGATGAGCACGAGGTCAATGTCACTTTTACTGATAGAGGTTTTGCGCACGGTAGAGCCGTAAAGCCAGACCGTCGCATTGGGAACAGTCGATGCCTCGATCAGCTCTCTAATCTGTTGCTTGAAAATCTCAGTACTTGAATTGATTGCTTGGATTATAGGCCAGAGGATGTGTTCTTTATTCGTTTCATAAACGTAGGCGTTACCAACTTGACGTGAAGTAACAAGGCCCAAGTTTTCGAGCTTCCTCAGTGCGCGGCGAACATGAGAAGGCGAATTCGAATGGATAACTTCGGCAACCTGTCGACCTGTCATGCCGCTAGCTACGCTATCGAGTGCTAAAAAAGCTCTACTCTCGATGTCGCTAAAAAAACTTCTTAAGGGTATAGATAAATCCATGGGTCAGATTCCCAACGAGGTCAAGAAACTCCTTGTACTATTTCTTAGTACATGTGTACTGAAATATAGTACATGTGTACTGAAATATAGTACATAAACATTTGTTGCTAGGATTTTATGCGAACTATCGACAGAGCATTGGAAAGCTCTAGTCAAAGAGAGTGCCGTGTCCTTCGGATTGTTCAAAGAGCCGGGAATGTTCAAGCAGTTCAGCGACTGAGCCGCCCTTGTCTTTCCAGTCCCGGACTTTTTGTTCTCCCAGCAGCACATAATGCCAGTTTCTGTTGGAACGGTCCTCAGGAGCAAGTTCGTTGATTTTTTTCAGCCAGGCTACCGCCGCCTTCATTTTGCGCTGTACATCCGGATTGTTGACCTGATTTTGTGCCTTCGTCTCGACAATATAGATTGCCTGAGCGGTGCGGATGAGGAAGTCTGGCGAGTAGAGCGCAGGCATGCCATCAGATTTCAGGTATGGCCGACGCAGGAAGTCGTGCTTATATTCCTGAATTTTCAAGAGGGCTTCGACTTGAGAGTCTTTGTCGGCCCATTCCATGAACAATTTTTCGAGACCGCCACTCTTGCTTGGGTACGGCAACCGTGGATAAATGCACTTCTTGACCTCAACGCTGGCGCCCTCCCGCACCGAAATGAACCCGACCTCAGAGGTTTCGCGATACTCGATTTCGGCTTCGCTCACCTTCACCTGATCCATGGTTGCCACCAGAGCGCTCACCATATTACCGATGAGATTATCACTCACATCAGAAACCATGAGTATCCGCCACTGCTCATCAGCTAGGGGGTCAAACCCTTTCCCAAAATAATGGTTCCGGATATAGTCATTGAGCCAACCAATGAGTGTGGCTCGATGCACCTGCAGGAGGAGTGGGTTTGAGGGGTTCTTTTTGAGTTTGCCTTCTTTGGTGAATGAACGTTCGACCGATCCGGTAATTTGGGCTGCCAGCTTGCTCAAATATTCATTGAAACCCTGTGCGGTGATCTTTGCACCCTCAACCCGGTAATCCCCGAATTGGGTGCCGCTCTGGATTTCATGTGATGAGAACACATCGCCCTTGCCAATCTGTTTTCTCAGCAGTTCGATGGGGAATCTACAGGTGGGTAAGTCTGATATCGCTATTCTGGGGTACTGTAATTCTTCTTCTGGATCCTGCAAAATGATCGGGATCTCGAAATCGTATTGTTCATATCCGTCGCGGAGTTCGATGCGCAGTAGATCGCCAAGAGTGCTCCCGGGGGGGTCATCATATACCTCACCAACGTGCCCATCGCCGAGCAGGTTGTTGTAGAGTTCTTCAAATCGCGGGTGTTCCACAATAAAGAGAACGTCGAGGTAGCTACTCGGTTCTTTATGGTTTCGAATTAGGGCACGGTTTTCAGCTTTCATTTCGTCGATGGCATCATCGCCTCGCCACATGAGCCGCAAACCACGGCCGACTGTTTGTTCAGCCAAAATTCCAGATTGTGCTGAGCGGAGCGGAACAATCACGCAAATATTGTTAACATCGAAACCTTCGCGCAGCATCAACACGCTGACAATGATTTTCGGCGACTTATGGTTATCAATATCAAAGAGTCTGTCTTTAATGGGTTCCCATTGTTTGGCACCGAGTTCAGTTTTCTGACCAGAATCCACCTGCAGCACATCGTCTTCGCTGTAGCCCATGCTGTAGAGATATTGCACAACATGGGGTGAGACCTTGGTGTCTTCGGTCATGATGAGCAGTTTGGGGTGCTTATCCGCATCGTGCTCGGCGAACTGTTCTTCAAGGATGCTGAGCTTCTTGATTCCGGCGCCAATCATCACCTGCTGGCCTTCAGAGAGGCCGATGATTTGTTTGCGTTCGTCACGCTCAGCGCTGAAATCTAGGTCATCATTTGAGAGTGCTGCAATTTCTTTGCGCTTATCGAGCACGAGTGACTTCACGAGTCCCTGTTTCATCGCAGCAAGCAAATCAAAGTCGACCACAATGTGTGGAAAGTAGTGCTTCTTGCTGTTCTTTCCGCTTCCCTTTTCGTTGTAAGGGGTGGCCGAGAAATCGACCTGTACAAAATTCCTGCCTTTGTCTTTGGCAAGTTCGAGCAGGCTCTTTTGCCACTCAACCTCGGTTCCGCCACCAGAGTGCACGTGGTGCGCCTCATCATTGAACACCATCAACGAGGGTAGCCCTTTAAGCCACTGCATGGCTTCGCCTTTGCGATAGCGTCGGTCGAGTACATCGAGAGTGTTTCCGGTAGCGACTCCTGGCGTGAGTGGTACAACGCTGGCTGCTGCGGCTTTCGCATCAATATCTGCACCTGGGGCAGTGATTTCTTCGTCATCCTCGAGAAAATCTGGGTCTTCTTTGCCCATGAGGAGATGCCAATTGGTGATGGCGATAACTCCGCCACCGGTAATTTTCTTCCCGATATCATTTTTTGAAATTGTGCTGGATTGGATGAATCCAAATACTGGTTGAATATAACGGTCAGGTAAGAAGAGATCTCGTTGCTGGTAGATGTCGCTCCGATGAAATTCACGCAGACCGGTTTCCGAGTTCTTTTTCCCGATGAACGAGTCGAGCAGGCGGTCATAGACGATGAGACCCGGTGCGACGATAAGAAAGTTATTGGTGAAGCGTGGGTCGTGGGGATTGGCTTTGTGGTTGAGGTACTGCCAGATCAGCAGGGCATTCAGCACCCAGGTTTTTCCGGTTCCGGTTGCCATTTTGGCGGCGTATTTCGGATGTTGGTTGCGCTCTTCGGTGAGCTCGCTGAGCAGTCCAGAACCAGACAGTAGTGCCTCAGGCCGCACCTGTTCGTAGAGTTCTTGCAGCTTGGTGATGCCAAGGATTTCGTGGGCGTAAATGATCGCGAGTATCGCATCGCGTTGACCGTTGTGAAAGTTGATTTCACGGATGCTGCGGTAGTCGTTTTGAAACCACCACTTCACCAGTTCGGCAGTGGTGGGGGTAAGTTGTTCAACAAAACTGTTTGGTTCGCCGGCATGAATAGCATGAACGTCATCGCCTATTTTGCTGTAGATTCCTTCAGCAAGAGGGAATTTCTCATCGATAAGGCTCACCATTAGTCGTTCACCTCGATGAGTGCTTCGGACTCGAAGCCGAAAACGTCGACCGCGCGTACCGCAATGGTGCGTTTTCCCTCTTTTCGTGGAACCGTGAGGTTGGTGCGAGTAACGGTTCGTAGTGCGTCGCTATCGTTACCGGTATTGCCACGATAGTCTTGCCAGGTTGATCGGAATACCTCACCGTCATAGTCAGGGTCGATTGCCCAGTATTCGATGAGAGCGAGTGGTTCACGGTTCATCACATCAATGACTCTGGTTGCATCTTCTTCGGTGAGTGGCAGTGCTTCAGGATCGAGCAGTACATAGTTTTGCAGTGCAATTTCGAGATCTTCGGTGTCGTTGCCACGATGGTGTGATTCGAGTGAAGCTTCAAGATATTGCAGGGTAGCGAATCGCACCCCATTGCGATTGAGTTTGTCGAGGCCCTTCTTTTTGAGTTCGTCAAGCAGGTTTGCCGGAATCATGCGTATCTCAAGGTGATCATCTTTGAGTGCTTGTAGGTCTTGTGCAATACTGCTGCTGAAGTTCCAGCCCAGTACGATTGCCTTCTTGAAACCGCCAAGCTTACTATCGCGCCATCCCTGTACTCGTTTGAGTGTGCTTCGAGTCGTGAGTTTGGAGGGGCTGTCAGCAAAAACGAGAGTGTCTTCGTTTGGCAGGTACCCAAGCGAGCCATTCACGTTCTCTTCTGGGCTGAGTGGTAGTGCGCCATAGATGCCAAGCACAGTTTGGGCGAGATCGCCGACTCGGTATTTGCGACCAAGAGCGCTTCGCGCCTGCTCGACCTGATAATCACCAATGGCCTGATACAAAAAAGGGTTTGCATTATTTTTTGTAAGCCGGTTACGAGTAATCATTATCGCAGGCTTGCCAAGATCGGTGGTTATCCACTTTCGACCAAGTTTTTCGGCAGAACTTGCGGTGGTTCCTGAGCCTGAAAAGAAATCTGCAACAATTGAATTGGGGTTTGACGAGGCGGCAATGATTCGTTTAAGTAACCCTTCAGGTTTTTGCGTAGAGTAATTTTCTTGTTCGGACGTGACTTTGTAAGGAACGTCAGCGTCGAGAGGATATATCCAGAGGTCTTGAGCTGCTTTCCCTGAAATATTATCTAAGTATCTTTTTTCATATGGGATTCCATTTTCTGAATAATAAAGCTTATCTTCAGATTCAAGTCTCTGCATTCGTTCGATTGAGATACCCCACCATTTATTTGCTGCTGGGAAAATTCCTTTCCACTCGTACTTTGAACCAGGCTTATTAACCATCAGATTTGATGTCGCGAAAAGACGTCCACTGGAATCAGGTCGGAAATCTCTCTTAACTTCATCTTCAGAATAGGGTTGCGTAGGATAATTCCAGATATAGTCGTCTGTCTTCGTGTAAAAGAAAATAGTCTGATGGATATTGCCATAAAGATTTACTCTGTTGTGTGCACTGTGGTTACGCCAGATTATTTCACTCTTGAAGTTTGATTTTCCGAAAACCTCGTCAAGTACCAGCTTCACATAATGCCCAACGTGCCAATCGAGGTGAACATAGATTGAACCAGTATCAGCAAGAAGTTCACGCATGAGCACCAACCGTGGAGTAATCATTTCGAGGTACGAGGCAGTGCCTTTCTCCCACGTGTCGGAGTAGGCGAACTGTTCGGCAACGGTGGGGCGCTGATCGACTCCGCCGCCGGGGAGCTCAATTTTGGTGCGGTAATCGGCCTTGGAATCGAAGGGCGGATCGATATAGATGAGGTCGATCTTGCCGCGCAGGCTTTCATGGGTTTCGTCACCGGCAAGGAGTGCCGCCATTGCCAACAGGTTGTCACCATAGATGAGTCGGTTCATTTTGCGGAGCTCAAAGGTATCATCTGTGTGCGAGAGGGCATTGAAGTTGAGGCCGGTGCCAAGGTCACGATTTGGGGTGACCAATTCTCGGGTTTGGAGTGAGACACGTTGTGGCCCCTCAAGCTGCTCGAGTATTTGTTGAGCTTGCCGCTTTCCAGCTTTCACAATGTCCGGCAATTGTTCGAGTAGTGATTTAGCCATAGATTTGGAGCTCCCCCATCAATGAAGTGTTTAGACATAGTGTGAATATACCTAATACTACCGACAGCGGCGCCGACGGGCATTCATAGAGCCTGCGAATAGAGATTTTTTCAGACGCACTCGTCAGCGTTGTGATTGGCTGATTATGGGTTCGGTGCTCATTTGCTATCAGACGAGTTCTGGCTAGCGGTGCCTCTTAGTGGTTCCAGACAGCCCCGATGGGTAGCGCCCAAAGTCGATCACCGAAGCTGAGCGACCGTTCACCGGTATGCAGAACGATGCCGGCAATAAAGCGTTCCCCAAGACGTTCACGCAGGTAACGAAGGCCTTTGAAATCTGCTGACTGAGGACCTGAAGAGGCCTTTACTTCGATTCCGACAATGTCCCGGCGACGGTCTTCAAGGATGAGATCAACTTCTCGGTTGTGATCGTCGCGATAGTGAAAGATACGAGTGGGTTTTGTCGTCCAAGCTCGCTGCTTTTCGATCTCTCCGAGCACGAAACCTTCGACAAGACCACCGCTGAGGGTCGAAGATACACTGGCATCCAGTCCATCGATGTCTATGCCCGAAAGGTGTGCAGCAAGTCCGGTATCATTCAGTGCGACCTTTGGTGTTGACACTGCGCGTTTTGCGATATTGTTTGACCAGCCCGTGGTGATCCGTATGAGGAATACGCTACGTAGGGCATTGAGGTACGCAGGAATCGAGCGCTCTGGGATGTCAATTTCACGTCCGATGTGGGCGGCGACAAATTCGCCAGAGCTTCGTGCCGCAATTACATTCAGTAAAGTGGCGAGTCGTTCAGGATATTGGATGCCGGAAATGTCGGTCGTATCTTTGGCCAGCAGGCGCTCAATATATCCTGATAGCCAGCGGTCCCGAGCACGCCCTGTGCGCAAACGTGCTTCAGGAAAGCTTGGTGTGGTAACGATTTCGAGATATTGCTTTCGGGTTATTCCCGGGGAGTCCGGAAGTATGTTGACTGTGGGAAGGGACCAGGCAAATGCGGCAAAGTCTGCGCTGTATCCTGCGAGCTCGTCCTGGCTGAGCCCTTCGAGTGGGATGGTTTCTGCGCGTCCTGCGAGGGATTCTTGCGAGCCGCGGAGCGAGAGCAGATCGGATGAGCCAGTGATGATGAAACGTCCTGGGCGTCGATCTCGGTCAGCTGATGCTTTGAGAGATGTGAGGAGTTGGGGAACGCGCTGGAGCTCGTCGATTGCAAGCAAGCCTTGTGGGAATTGTGCAACGAACCCATCGGGGTCTGCTTCAGCAGCAGCTCGGTATTCAAAATCATCAAGATTTACGACACGAGCGTCTCGGTTCTGAACGAGCTGTTGCATGAGTGTGCTTTTTCCAACCTGTCGGGCTCCACTGATGACGGTGATTGGCGTGTCGTTGAGTGTCTCTTCGGCAAGAGCGGTGACGTTACGTGGGTAAAGTTTATTGCTCACGCGATTATTCTAACTGAGATTGCGGAATAAACCAGCGTCTGTTGCGGATTTCACCAGACCCTATTGCGGATTTCACCAAACTTGGTTGCGGTTTCACCCAAGAAATTTGCTCAGATAGTCGCACCAGCCACGCGGTTCTTTCGTGTTGGAAGAAAAGATTACTGTGGCCACAAACAGATCTACAATGCAGAGTGTCAAAATTAGGTTTAAACGCTCTGTATGTTGATGCACTAGGTCTGCAAACTTTAACAATGGCCGAACCGCGTTCTGAAGCGACACTCATCTTTGGGAGTCGTATGCGTGCTGTTCGTAATCTGATTGGGATTAGTCAAATGGATTTGGGCGAGATCGCCGGGATCCATTTCACCAATATCGCCAAAATTGAGCGGGGAGAAGCGAATCCGAGCCTGTTTACCATCATTCGCATTGCCAGCGCATTGGAGATCAATCCTGCCGATCTGGTTACCGAACTCCATGCCGAGCAGGTGCCCGAGAGTAACTACCAGCTCCCGGCAAAAGACTATGTCCAGGACAAACTGAATAAGCGGCGCGAACAAAAAGAGAACCCCTCCTAGAACGAAACCTGCCAGAGGTATTCGTGACCGCTGGGCCTAAACCAGCGGAGTACGAGGAGGGTGTCGCATTGAAGCTCCTTGCCGTGGATGAGTGCCGTGACCGATTCCCCGGGTAGCAGCACGCCACTGTGCTGGATGGCGAGTACACCCTGACCGACCAGACTGAAGCGTAGGTGATGTAGCGGCTCTTCGCTCACATTGAGCAGGATCAGTTGCGGGAGTTGTGCTCGGTCAACGAGGAAGGGTACACGGTAGGCAAAGTCTCTCATGTGGCTGACACTAGGGGCGCTATCCGACACAGCATGGCTCAATGGCTGAGTGCTTCGGTAGCCTGTGCATAAGAGCTCAAAATTGCGTCTGAGGATAAGATAAACGGGTGAACGAAAAGCGGCAGGCGTCGAGGGCCCATGACCGGCAAATCTTTGCGCTCGCCGTACCGGCCCTGGGCGCTCTGGTTGCCGAGCCAATCTTTTTGGCAACCGATACTGTTATGGTTGGTCACCTCGGTGCGGATGCTCTGGGAGGACTTGCCATTGCGAGTTCACTCTTGCAGACCATGATTGGTCTGATGATTTTTCTTGCCTACGCAACGACCCCGCTGGTTGCCCGCCGCTGGGGAGCAGGCGATCTCAATGGTGCCATCTCATCCGGGGTTGCCAGCTTGGTTATGGCGGCTGCACTGGGCATTATTCTGCTTGGCTTGGGGTTCCTCTTTGGTGACACCCTGATTGCCCTGATGAACCCCACTCCTGAGGTTGCTGAAGCCGCCGCACAGTATCTGTTTATCTCGATGCTGGGTATCCCGGCAATGCTGATGGTCTTGGCAATGACCGGTCTCCTCCGCGGACTCCAGGACACCAAAACGCCACTCTATATTTCGCTGGCCGGCTTCGGACTCAATATTGTGCTGAACTACCTACTCATCTATATTTTTAATTTTGGTATTTCCGGTTCGGCGGCAGGGCTTGCGATCGTGCAATGGCTGATGTTTTTCACCTTTGCCTGGGTCCTGTGGCGGCGAATACTTCGGGAGAATCTCACCCCCAAACTTGACCTTGCCGGACTGATCGTGAACCTGAAACTTGGTTTCTGGCTATTTTTACGGACCATAACTCTTCGACTCGGCCTTATGGCAGCGGTGGCGATTGGCACCACGATGGGAACCGAGACCTTAGCCACCTACCAGATTATTTTTACCCTCTATTCGGTCACCTCATTTGCGTTGGATGCGCTCGCGATTTCTGCGCAAGCAATGGTGGGCAAGGCGCTGGGTGCTTCTGATGCCGCTGGTGCCCAGGCGGTGATTCGTCGAACCATCTTTTGGGGGATATTAAGCGGGGCAATAATCGGGCTGATAATTATTTGCCTCAGCCCGTTCATTGCCAGAATCTTCAGTGATGATCCGGCCATCCTAAACATGGCGCCCTGGCCACTGATTGTGCTCGGAATCTCAATGCCACTGGGTGGTTTTGTTTTTGTGCTCGATGGGGTGCTGATGGGGGCCGCCGATGTGCGCTATTTGGCATTCGTCGGGCTGATCAACCTGGCAGTCTATCTGCCGGTTTTGTGGGTGATTCTGGCATTACAACTCAGCGGAACAATCGGCCTCGTAGCGCTAACCGCAGCATTCTGTATCGTCTTTATGGCATCCCGGGCGGTGACACTCGGACTGCGTATTCGCGGCAGTAAATGGATGGTTCTGGGCTAGCATGAGAACATGAACGAGGTCATCCACACGCTCCGCAAATGGGTCAAGCCCGAAGATCTCAACCAGCACGGCACCCTCTTTGGTGGTAGCCTTTTGCGGTGGATTGATGAAGAGGCCGCAATAGTGGCAATTTACCAGATCGGGAACACCCGTCTGGTCACCAAATATTTGAGTGAAATCAACTTCGTCTCTTCGGCTCGTCAGGGCGATATGATCGAGTTGCAATTTAGCGTCGTAAAATTTGGCACCACATCAATTACCATGGCCTGCCGCGTTGAAAAAACACTCAGTGCTGATGAAGTGGTCAATGTCGCCCAAATCGTGCTGGTCGGTCTCGATGAGAACGGTGTTCCTCAAGCCCACGGTTTCACCGAAACCACGCTCGGGAAAGAGCGTATTAGCAGGGACTAGGCTTGCTTCTTCTTGGCCTTGCGCATCCGGTTCACTCCCCAAATTGCGAACCAAACCAGGCCGATAACGACCAGCCATGGCAGGATTACGCCGAATCCGACAATCATGCCGCCGAGAGCGGTAACCAATGAGTTCCAGCCGGTGAGCAGGCCACCGAGCAGGCCATCTGGTGCCAGTTCAGCCGGTTTTGCCGATTCGCTAAAGGTGATCTGTACCTGCGACATGGAAACCTGAGTGCTATAAAGTTTCTGCAGAGATTCCTGTGATTCAAGTTCTCCCTGGCGTTGGGTGAGCTGCTCTTCGGCGCTGAGGAGATCCTGGGTGCTGCTTGCCGTACTGATCAGGCTCTGAAGGCGCTCAATAGATAATTTGAGGCTGTGAATTCTGGCATCAATATCCTGTACCTCGGCTGTAACATCCTGTTGCTGAATATTCAGATTCTGCACTTCGGCAATTGGGCGGAGTTCGTTGATAAAAGCGTCGAGGCTTGCACTCGGAACCCGGGCAACGAGGTACGATTGGCCGTAATAATCTGGGCGGATATCGGCATAGGCTTTCGAGTCGGAGGCCTGGGTATTGCTCGGAAGATTGCTCTGCATGGTCTGTTCGACATAGCCATCATATTGAGTGATGAGTGAGGTCACAGTGTTCATGTCTTCAGGGATGTTTTTGCTCACCATGGTGAGGTTCGCGGTGCGGATAACGAGGCGATCAGTTTTCTGCGTCACCGAGTTCTGCCCCGCTCCGTCGCGAGAATCCTGTGCTGGCGGCAGGAGGGCTTCTGGTCCAACGCTGCTGTACTGTTGCGACATCTCTGGAGCGCCGGCAGACATATCGGCGGACCGGAAAGCAGTATCAGACGATGAACCAGGGATGAGTTGGTTTCCCACTATTCCCGCAAGGGAAAGCACCGCCACCAGGCCAAAGCTTGCAGTGATGGCACGTGTCCTGCGCTGACGACGCTGCTGAACCTTTGCAACGCCATCCATCACGTTGTGCTGCATCGCCTCAATGCGCTCAGTCTCAAGTTGTGTTATTCCCATGATCGTCTCCCTAGACTTCACTTTTAGTGCTGTCGTTCTGGTTCGAGTTGCGTTCAAGTCCGTCCTGAACTTTTTTTCTGATTCTCATCAGCCGGTTTCGAATTGAACCGTTTGATACTCCATGTTCGAGCGCCGCTTCGGCATAGCTTTTCTCTTCGATAATGCACGAATGATAAATTTTTTGGTCGAGTTCGCTCATTCGCTCAAGCACTTGGGCTATAGCGCTGAGCGCCTCCTGGTATTCCAAGTTCTCGGCAATGTCTGATTTTTCGGGGACATTTTCGAGACGGTCTGTGTCGTTGAATTCACGGCGCCGCTGTTTCATGCGGTAGCGGTTAAGTGCCGTAAATTTTGTGGTGACCAAGAGCCAGGGGAGGAGGGATTCGCCAAAAATTTCAATACTTGCCAACTTTTTATAGCAGGTAATGAATGTTTCTTGCACAATATCTTCTGCATCGTGAGGGTTGCCCACGATGGAGTGCGCGAGCCAATAGCTTGCTTGAACGTGGCGGAGGTAAAGCTGCCGGAACGCCTCTTGGCTTCCGGCACGAGCAGCGTCAAGCAGCGGAATATCGCTTGGCGCAGGCTCGTAAGGAGCGGTGCTCTTTGGCTTTTGCTCCAAAATTACCTCCATAGTTAATACATGTCTGGGAAGACGTATGAATCTCAATTTACTGGAAGTTTTTTAGAAAAAGTTTCAAACCAGCTTGACAATGTGTTTCCAAGGTGGTTAGTTAGTTAGTGAAGTAACTAACCAACGAGGCTAGTGAGTCCCAAAGAGAGGAGAAGGCATTGATGGATGATAGCAAGCCGATCTTTCTTCAGGTTGCGGAACAGATTGAGAATGACATTCTTGATGGTTCCATTGCTGAAGAAGATCAGGTGCCGTCAACGAATGAAATCTCGGCCTTCTACCGGATCAATCCGGCAACCGCTGGCAAGGGAGTCAACCTCCTCGTAGAACGAGGAATACTTTACAAAAAAAGAGGAATAGGAATGTTCGTTTCAACCGGAGCCAGAGGGCTGATCACCCAAAACCGTAAAGCTGAGTTCCGTGAAGAATACCTAATTCCATTGCTCACTGAAGCCGAAAAACTCGGCATCGATACCACACAACTCATCGAACTGATCAACAAGGAGAACAACTCATGAGCACCCAGGCGATCCAGGTTCGGAACGTAACCAAGAAATTCGGTGACGTTCTTGCCCTGAACAATATCAATCTCAGCATTGAAGAGCACAAGATTTACGGCTTACTCGGCCGAAATGGTGCTGGTAAAACCACACTGATGCAGCTCCTCACCGGCCAAGATTTCCCCACCGAAGGGAGCGTTGCCGTGCTCGCCGGGAATCCGGTAGAGAACTCCACGATCTTGCAGGAAATCTGCTTCATCAAAGAGAGCCAGCGTTATCCGGATAATTTCAAGGCAAAGCATGTGCTGAAAAGTGCGCCGATGTTCTATAAGAACTGGGATACGGCTTATGCTGACCAGCTCGTCGCAGAGTTCCGCCTGCCACTGAACCGCACCATTAAGAAAATGTCACGCGGCCAGCAATCGGCACTCGGTGTTATTCTCGGTCTCGCATCACGCGCCCCAATCACCTATTTTGATGAGCCCTACCTCGGCCTCGATGCGGTTGCTCGCCAGCTCTTCTACGACCACCTGCTCGAAGACTTCACCAAGTATCCACGAACCGTTATCCTCTCAACCCACCTGATTGACGAAGTGAGCAATCTGCTGGAGCACATCATTGTGATTGACCAGGGTGAAATCCTCATCGATCAGGATGCTGATGAAGTCCGCGGTCGGGCAACGAATCTCACCGGTCGTCGCAGTGAAGTTGAAGCCTTCTCAGAAGGGTATGAAATCTTGCACCGTCAAGATCTCGGTGGAATTGTTTCGATTACCATCAATCACAAATTGAGCGCAGCCGAACGTCAAGAGGCGGCCGCTAAAAATATTGAACTCACCCCGGTTTCCTTGCAGCAGCTTATTGTGCATGCAACCTCCGGAAAATAACATCACGCACCGTTGAAAGCGTAAAGGACTTGAATATCATGAATACCACCACCCTCGATCAGCCAATTGCCGAAGTTGGCGAAAATAACCAGAACTCATTGCAACGTATCTGGAGCACAATGCGGCTACAGTTCGTAGACCGGCAATGGCTGCTCTATACGCCGATCTATATTCTGATTGCTTCTTTGGCATTGACGCTCGTTGTCGTCACCATCATCTACTCAGCGACCGGAACCTGGGGAGAGCAGACTGATGGCGCTCTCGAAGGAATGTCGTATAGTTGGGCCGCTATTTCGCCAATCTGGTACATACCGACTGCTGCCATCATGGCCATCAACCCCACCATCCACCTCGCATTTGCCTTTAGCCTCAGTCGTCGCGAGTTCTATCTCGGCACGGTGCTTGCTTTCTTGGTAACGGCTCTGTTCCAGGCAACAGTGGTCACCCTGCTCTGGTTTATTGAGAAAGCTACCGGAGGCTATGGTCTTGGAGCACGGTTCGTTGATAGCTCGGTCTACACCGATCAGCCGTGGTACAACGTGTTCCTTATTTCGACACTGCTCTATTTCATTGTGCTAACCATCAGTGCCGCCGTTGCTGTGATGTATCTACGCTGGAGAATATTCGGAGTATTGGGAGCCATCCTGGCACTGCTCCTCCTGCTCATCGGGGCCGCAACCATCATCACCCTTCTGGGTACCTGGGAAAGTTTCGGCTACTGGCTGGTCGCTCAGGTTCCGATGTTCTTTGGCTGGGTGGCAATTGCCGGAGTCGCGGCAATCATCCTGGGCTATTTGATCATCAGAAGGATTACCCCGATCAACTAGCATCGCGAGAGTTCACAAGAGGGATGTGCCTACGGGTGCATCCCTCTTTCTCGTTTGCGGTGGCTCTACTGGGTACAGTTGTACTGTGAACAATTCGACTCAGACACCGCAAAACGATGACATGCTTACCGTGGGCGAACTCGGTGAAAACGAGGTGCTTCGCAGAATTATTCCGCTTCTGCCCAAGGCGAGCGCTGCCGAACTTGGGCCGGGTGACGATGCGGCAATTCTGAGCGTGCCCAGCGGAAAACTTGTACTCACCACCGACACCATGCTGCACGGCCCCGACTTCCGTTTGGCCTGGTCCAGTGGTTTTGATCTCGGCTTCAAAGCTGCGGTGAGTAATCTGGCTGATGTGGTGGCCATGGGAGCCCGCCCAACCGGGTTATTGATCGCACTGGGTTGCCCTGACAATACCACCGTGGATTTTTTGCAAGACTTTGGGCGTGGCATCAGTGCTGCGATAGCAGAGCTGGCTCCCGGTTGTGGAGTTCTTGGCGGGGATCTCACGAATAGTGAAACCTTCACAATCGCAATAACCGCCATGGGTGAACTCATCGGAGCCCCGGTGCTTCGTAGCGGCGCCCAGGTTGGGGATACTCTCGCTGTCGCCGGAGTACTCGGTCATGCCTCCGCTGGAATCTCGATGCTTTTCCACCGCGGGGTTGATGCGGATGGGAAACCGGATGCTGAGCGCGCTGCCGTTTTGAAAGAAGATTTTCCTCTTGTGCTGAGTGCACAGCTCCGCCCACAACCACCATTTGCTGCTGTGCTGGCGGTCTGCGAGCCAGATGCACCACTTCGCCCCAATGCGATGCTTGATCTTTCAGATGGACTGCTCAAAGATGCACTGCGAATCTCTCGTGCCAGTTCGGTTGCTCTGAGACTGGATCCGGAGCAGATCAGGCATGAGGCCAGCCTACTCGCAGAACTGGTACCGGAATTTGCCGATTATGCTGAGGGTATTGTCCTGGGCGGTGGTGAAGATCACAGCTTGTTGGCAACCTTCCCGGCGGGAAATCTTCCCGCGGGCTTCCGCGCCATCGGAACGGTAACCGAGGGCAGCGGAGTCTTTTTGGGTGAGAAAGCTGTTGCCGAAATTGGCTGGGATGCCTTCACCCAGTGGGATGGCGACTTGGGTTAGTGTTCTGCATCTCCACTGTCGTTACCGTCCACGCTTTGGCGCCCTAGCAAACCTAGGCGGAGCCTTGGGCGAGTGCGCGTCCGGCCTGAACGAGGAAGTGCAGGGTATCAGTCATCGCGGCTTCGCTGGAGCCCGCGAGATCGCTGAGCGATACTGCCTGCACGAAACCATCGGTTTCGGCGGTGATTTGTCCGGCTACCAAAGCGCAGTCCACTCCAGCGGCAGTGGCTAAGTTCCGCACCTGATCGGCAACCTTGCCGTATCCGGATTGGTTATCGAAGCGACCCTCACCCGTGATGACCAACTCGACTTCGGAGATACTCTCTGCCAGTCCGAGCGCATCGGCAATCGCATCCGAGCCACCTGAAAGTGTGGCACCAATACTGAGCAGACCGTACCCGCAGCCGCCTGCGGCACCGGAACCGGGGGTGGCAGCATCGCTGGCAAAGAAGCTGGCAAAGTGTTTGAGGTTTGACTCAAGAATGGCGAAGTCTTCGGCTTGTGCGCCCTTTTGTTCACCAAAAATTTGGGCCGCCCCCTCTGGCCCGAGCAGGGGATTGCGAACATCGCTGAGCACAACAATGCCGCCACGGGGGAGTTCCATCAGACCGCTCAGTTCGACTCTGCTGAGCTCTGCTAATCCAATATTGCCGAAGGGAATAGATTTTCCGGATTCATCCAAAAGTTCTGCGCCCAGGGCCATAAGCATTCCTGCTCCGCCATCGGTAGAAGCGCTACCACCAATAGCAGCATAGATTTTTTTGGCACCGTGGTTGATTGCGGCAGCAAGGGCTTCGCCGAAACCGTAGCTATGGGCACCGAAAACATCGAGCTCATTGAGGTGGGTTATTCCGCTGGAATTGGCAAGTTCTACGACCGCATCCCCATCGGGTAGGAGCAACCATTCGCTTGAAATTCGACGCCCATCCGGACCGAGTACGGTGACTGGCATTCGGCGCGAACCGGGATGTCGAAATGCGAAAGCATCGATGGTGCCTTCGCCGCCATCGGCCATGGCAATCATGGAGAGTTCATCGCCTGGGTGGATTTGTTTCCAGCCCTGGGCGAGGTGCGTTGCGACGGCTTGTGAGCTTGCGGTGCCCTTGAACGAGTCAGAAGCAATCAGGATGTGTTTCATGGCTTGGAGGCCTCAGACTTCTTTTGCTTTTCTCGAATGTAGAGCTGTTTGCGTATATGGGCGATAACCTCACCCTTGGTGTCGATGATGTCACTTTCGAACCAGTGCAATACCTTCTTGCCCTTTTCAGCCTTTTTACGGAACTCCGCAATGAGTTCTGGGCTTACCTCGAAGGTGGCATAGAGGTCGGTGGTGCCATTTTTGACGAAATCTATTTCGGCCGATTGATCCCAGACCCGGTAGCCAGAACCCAGTTGTTTGCTGATCATAATCGCGTAGAAGGGATCGGTCATCATAAAGATTGAGCCGCCAAATTGGGTGCCGAACATATTGCGATTCAGCATTTTTCGCTTGAGTCGAACCGTGATCTTGGTGAAATCATCATCCAGTTCACGAACAGAGATTCCCGCACCCCAGAATGGTGGCCAAAAGCGCATTCCACGCCGAAGAGTTTTAGCTTTCATAACATGACCAGCCTATGAGATTTTGAGGGTTAACGAGAACATCGGCATTCAGAAAGTTCTGAATGTCGATGTTCACTCAATTATTGATACCTGAGGATTAGGGTATCTGTGCTACTTGCTTTGACGGATGGACTGTTCAAAATCCAGATAATCGTAAAGTGCATCAACGAGCTCGGACTCATCCTCGCAAGAGATCCAGCTGAAGTGAGCAAAATCTGCCTGGGTGAAGACGCGAGCTACAGCATAGCCATCGTTGCCGGTATTAGGATCATCGAAACCGATGGTTACGGCATCAGTGGTGATTGCTTGTGGGTCGTTTTGTCCAATGCCGGAATACCATTGACCCCATTCTTTAATTTCTTGCACGGTTGGACCGTTAGGCACAAACTGTTCAATGAATTCATATGTGGTTTGCACATCATCATTTGGACTCGTGAAAGTGAATCCCGAATCCAAAATGGGGGCGTGTCTCACAGACAGAGTACAACTATTGGCGCTGGATTCGTAGTCGGTCCAGCCCTCATTGTCCATACTCAGAATCCATGCGTTCGCCCCGACTCCGGAGTCTGCTTCGAAGACAAAGAGTTCATAACTTTTGTTTTTATCTAAAGCACCAACATCGGTCGGACCATCGACCGGAACGACAGTGTACCGGGTCGGTCCTGTTTCTGTCGGCGTTAGTGTTGGCGTCGGAGTCGGCGTTGGATCAGGTGTAGCGGTCGGTGTTGGGGTCGGTTCTTCTTGCATGGGGAAGAGCGCGCGATAACCGAAGAATCCACCCACCACGAGAATGATTACGCCAACAATTGAAAGAATCGTGATCAGCAGTGCTTTTGATTTTTTCGGTTCGGCACCGGGATACTGCATATTGCCCTGCGGAACACCCGCTTGAGGGTATCCTGCCGCTTGTGGGTAGCCAGCTGTCTGAGGGTAACCGTTCTGAGTCGGAGCGTACTGGCCTTGGGCATACTGACCATGTTGTGGGTATTGCGCCTGTTGGTAACCCTGCTGTGGGTAGCCCTGCTGTTCAAAGGCCTGGGTTGGGGCATTCGCCTCGGGATAGCCGAAGGAGACGGTGCTTTCGGGAAGCACTGCGGTGTCCTGAGCTGCTGCACTGACTTCTTCGACTAGCGCTTCAGGGGCGACTTCTGCTTCGACATCGTTAGCCACAACCTCAACAGCAGCAACGGCTTCAGTGGCTGTTTCAGCTACGGTTTCGGCAACAGGTTCTGCGATGGTTTCGGTTACGCTTTCTGTGACTGCCTCAGTAACAGGGTTAGCCACAGCGTCTGCGGCAGGCGTAACTTCTGGCGTAACCGCCTGCTGAACCGGAGCGGTTGGAGCCTGTGGGTCATGCAGGTGTTCAGTCCACAGTTGCCCGTCCCAATAGCGCATCAGGTTTGGGTTCTCGGGTGCCGGGTACCAGCCAGCCGGAGGTAAAGTATTCATGAAATTTGCTCTCTCTTGAAGAAACGTTTCAATAGCGTCGTGCTCGTGAAGTGGGGTGGGGGAAGGGTACGTCGCCAGAACATCCGAAGAATCATGGATGTTCAGATATTTCGCAATATACTCAACATTGGCATAGAACTGGGCGGTGGGTCAAACACTGCGCAACCCAGAAAATGCCGAAGAATCAGGAGTTTTCGTGGTTCAGCGGTTCGATATCGAGACCCGGTGCCTTAAGTTCTGCAATGGTGTTGAGAATTGGAGTGTTTTCAACATCCATATCAAGCGGTTCGAGACTGAGCGGGTTCTCGAGTTCGTCCTTGGTAAAGCCGAAGAGTAGAACTGTCAGAACACCTAAAATCACCGGCACGATACCGGCCATGGCGAACATCCAACCATTGCCAAAGAGTGCACCGAGTGGTCCTGCCAGTGCCATTGAAACCGGCATCAGCGCCAATGAAACAAAGAAGTCGAGGCTGGCAACGCGGCCCAACATTGCCGATGGGACTCGTCGCTGCAGCAGTGTTCCCCAAATCACTCCACCAATAGAAAAGGCGAAGCCGCAGGTAAATACGGCAACCATCATGACCCAGAGTTGATCGGTAAGGCCAACGACGGCAATCGGTAGGCAGCCCAGGGCCCAACCGAGAGTCATGAAAGTGAGATAACGGCGGGGAAGGGTGATGGATGCGGCAACCAGTGCGCCAAGAATACTGCCAACACCGAAAGCCACGAGCACGGCGGCGTGGGCATCGGCATCCCCGCCGGTTTGATCGCGGATCGCAAAAGGCAGCAGTACCTCAATCGGCCCCATCATCAATAACACCATCAGGCAGCTAAAGAGCAGGGTACCTAAAAGCCATTTGGTGCGGACCAGATAGCCAAAGCCATCGCGAATATCGATGACCATGGCCTTGAGCGGATGAATCTTCACCGCATCGAAATCGCGGCGCACATCCGTCTTCCGCAGGAAGGACAGACCAAGGAGTGCCAAAAGTTGAGTGAATCCCACCAGGGCAATGGCGATGGGAGGGTTATAGGCCGCAATAGCCATGGCCGCTAGTGCCGGCCCGAGAGCCTGAAGAATGGTTGGACGGAGCATCCCCTCCAAACCGTTGGCAGCCTGGAGTTCTTCCGGGGGCAGAATACTTGGCAACATGGCGGTATAGGCAGGGTAGAAGAATCCATCAGCAGCACCGAGGAAGAATCCCACCAGCACGAGGTGCCAAATTTCAAGACCGCCGGTCAGGGCCAATACGGCAATCAGGATGATCGCTGCAGTTTTGATGCCCTCGGTAACGACAAGAATATATTTTTGTGGGATGCGATCGGCAGCGACCCCGCCTAAGAGAGCGGTGAGGACCAGACCAAGGGCGACCGCTGTGGCCACATAGGAAACATCGAGCTCGTCGCCGCCCATTCGGATAATTTGCCAAATGGAGGCGACCGCCCAAATACCGGAACCAAAGAGTCCCATGGTTATTGCCAGAACGAGGATACGGTACTGACCATTACCCAGCGGCTTTATTGCTCGGGGAAGTCTAACCATGGGGAATCCTCATCGTTTCAGGGGGAGTGGTAAATCAGGCAGGGCGTGTCAGGCAGTACTAGGGGAATGCTGCTCAATTCGGCGAAATTTCTGATGCACAGAATTCGTGACAGCTAATAAGAATAACAAAAATGCGGAGACGGTAACAGCTAAAAGTGCTGAAAATGTTCCGTGATTTTCTGCCAACCAGCCCACAGAGGCGGTCGCACTGGCTTGGCCAACCACAATCCCGCTCGAAAGCATGGTCATGATGGTATTTGAACGGCCGTGTGGGCCGCGGATACTTCCCAAGCTATAGATGGTGACAAGAACCGGGCCGATGCCACATCCGGCAAGAATCAGTACCAAAACCATCTGTTCAACACCGCTGACAAAAGCGTACGGAATTGCTCCGAGGAGCAGGATTGCAGAGAACACAATGAGCCGACTATTGAGGTGGAATTTTTGCGGGAAAAAACCAACCGAGATTGCCAGGATGGATGAGCCGACGCCCAAAACACCATAGAGGATGGCCGCTCCTGGCTCATTTCCGAGGTCGCCCATAAAAGCGGTAAGCGAGGTGAGGGTTGATCCGAAAACAGCGCCGGTCGCTATCATCATCAAGACCAGGATGATGACTTCAAAACGGAATAACTCACGGGCCGGGGCTTGCTGAATGATCCGGATCGATCCGGTTGTGGTGGTGTGAGGCACCAGTGCGCGGGCACTCGGGTGCAGGGCAAATGCTCCCACAAAGATGAGGGTGACCACCGCGGCCAGGGTCAGTGGTGACCAGGCACCGAGTGCCAGGGCCAAAACCCCAACGAGTACCGGCCCAAACACAAAGATCAGCTCATCGGCCATTGATTCATAACCCATGACCCGCTGGAATGTCTTATTGCGTTGGGATCCGCGCATATTGTGGTTGATCAAGTTGACCAGGCGCGCCCGAGACATGGGAGAAAGTTGCGGTGCGCTCGCACCCAAGAGGACTGCCCCGAGGAGGAGCACCCAGAGATCAACCGGCTGGTAGCTGAGCCAAACAACGAGTAATAGCATGATTGAGTTCACAACCGCCATTGTTAAGAGGACCGGTCGCTGACCAATTTTGTCGGCGAGTGCGCCGAGTAACGGGCCACAGCTGGCAGCTCCGAGACCGACCATGGCTGAAGCTAATCCGCCATCGGCATAGGAGTTTCGTGCATCCACAATGAGCAGGAGCACCCCAACAACAATCATGGCGTAGGGCAGACGTCCAAAAAATGCGATAGGAAAGAAGCTCTTTCCGGTCAGGGTGAACAGGTTCGCGGACTGTTCCTGTGTTTCACGATCTGCTGAGGTGGGGGTGCTAGCGTTTTCAGGCATAAAGAATTCCAAGTAAGTGAGAGATTCGGGCCAATAGTTTTGCTATTGGGGCTCTCGGAATGCAGATCTGCCCGGCGATAAAACAAGCTGGTCGTTATCGAAGATCTGCCTCAACCAGTGTAACGAACTTCAGCAATAGGGGTAAGAATTTTTTTGCAGGTGTTCAAAGCAACTCCAAACCACTGTTCGATAAGCTACATGTGTGGGGTCCGTGACCATGCAGCCTGAGCGGTGCATGGTGTCCCCAACGACGATTACGAAGGAACCCAAATGCGAAACAAGCTATTAGGCATAATCGGCGAACTGCTCATTATGGCTGGGCTATTGGTTGGTGGTTTCGTTGTTTGGCAGCAGAGCCAAGAGGCGCAAATTGCGAGTGACCAGGGCGAAGAGGCCAAAGAGCTTTTCGCCTATTGGGAAAAGAGTCCCGATGAGGGTTTTCAGCCAGAAATTGGCTGGCAGCAACCGGACTATGGGCGTGGCTTTGCCATCATCCGGATACCAAAATTTGGTGAAGACTATCAGCGCATTATTGCCGAAGGCGTTGGCCCGAATGTAATGAATGATCGGAAAACCGGTGTTGGACACTATCCTGGGACCACGATGCCCGGTGATTTTGGCAATTTTGCGCTCGCGGCCCACCGGCTTGGCAATGGTGGTCCCTTCCTCCGGGTGAACGAGTTGCTTGCCGGTGACGAGATCTTGATTACTTCGGGCGAGACCACCTGGGTGTATGCGGTGACCAGGCTTGAGACGGTTCGTCCGCAGCAGACTGAAGTGTTAGATGCGGTTCCGGGAAAACGAGAGCTCACCATGACTACCTGTCATCCGATGTATCAATGGCATCAGCGTCTGATTGTGAAAGCTGAATTGGTGAAAATCATTAAAGGAAACCAGGAGACGCTCGTCGGCAGTGCCCTGAGCGGGATGGGAGAGCCCCATGTTTAGTGCAATCTGGAATCGACTCCCGGGGGCCTGGTGGTTACGTTTGGTGCTCATGCTGGTCATGATTGCAATCGTTGCCTGGCTGGTGTGGACTTTTGTTTATCCAGCAATCGGTGACCTCCTACTTCCCGAGGTCGAAGCGCCGCTCATCCAATAATTGGCGGAGTCGACTGCGGGATGGGGCGCTATTGTTGTGCGTTGCGTTTCGCCGGGGCAGTGATGCCGAGACGTTTCACCACTTCACCGGTACACACATTTTCAAAATATTCGAGTCCAAAACTTTCCGCTAACTCCCGAGTTTCGGGGTTGGTGATACCGAGCTGTAGCCAGAGCACTTTCGCGCCCTGTTGGGCGGCTTTCTCAGCGTATTCGGGAGTCTTTGGGCCGGGGCGGAACACATCCACCA
>JBARYA010000187.1:0-7933 GCA_049647625.1 Microbacteriaceae bacterium | reverse complement strand
TTCCGAGTCTCCCTCGTGCTCTATGCCGAACACTCCTTCAACGCCTCCACATTTACCGCTCGGGTGATTACCTCGACCCTTTCAGACATGTACTCGGCAGTCACCGGTGCAATCGGTGCCCTCAAAGGCCCACTGCACGGCGGTGCGAACGAGGCGGTAATGCATATTTTTGAAGAGATTGGTCTCGGTGAGGGTGCTGGAGAGCGCGCGAAGGTATGGCTGGACAAGGCCTTGCTCGAGAAGCGGAAAATCATGGGCTTTGGTCACCGGGTGTACAAGAACGGTGACTCACGAGTGCCAACCATGCAGGCCGCTATGGAAAAAATGGTTGACTACTACAAGCGTCCCGATCTTTTGGAACTCTATCGCGCCCTCGAATCCGAGATGGTTTCACAGAAGAACATTAAGCCGAATCTGGACTACCCTGCCGGCCCTGCCTATCACCTGATGGGTTTTGACACCCAGGCATTTACTCCGATTTTTGTTGCCAGCCGAATCACCGGTTGGAGTGCGCACGTGATGGAGCAATTGCAATCGAATGCGCTGATCCGCCCCTTGAGCGAATATGACGGTCCGGCAGAGCGCCATCTCGAGAGCTAAGAGTTCAGCGATACCAAACAGGGAAACGGCACTAGGCTGAAGCTATGATCGACGTCTGGACAATCAACGAAGCGACAGAGTTTTTAGTTGAACCCACCGCTGAGAGCAACAAGTATTCTCGTGGCGTGGTTGGGTTCGCAACCGGTTCAGTGGAGTTTCCCGGGGCGGCAGTGCTCGGTGTCAGCGCAGCCATGCGTACCGGTGTGGGTATGGTTCGCTACATTGGGCCCAACTCTGTTTCAGACCTGGTGCTGGCTCGCCGACCTGAAACGGTCACCGCACACGGCGGCGTCAATTCCTGGGTGGTGGGTTCTGGCCAGCTCGATGGTCACGACCCGAATGAGCTCCAACGGGAGGCTTATGGTTCAGGGGTTCCTGTGGTGCTGGATGCCGGTGCGATCAAGCATGCGACCCTGACGCACAGTGCGACCATTATTACTCCGCACATTGGTGAGCTCACCCGATTGTTGGCGGCAAATAGTTATGAGATTTCACCGAGCCAGGTTATGGCCGACCCACTGCACTATGCCAAGTTGGCCGCGGAACGGTTCAGTTGCACCGTGGTCCTTAAGGGCAATACGACGTATATTGCCAATCATCTCGGACGGGCATTGCAGGTTGGACCCGCATCTCCATGGTTGGCCGCCGCCGGAACCGGTGACGTGCTTGCCGGGATTCTTGGTGCGATTTTGGCGACCAATTATCGGATGCTCGCCGACTATCCCGATAAATTGATTGAACTTGCAGCAAGCGGTGTGGCTATTCATGCGGAGGCTGCTGCTGATTTGGCGATCCAGGGCCCTATCCTTGCCCAGGAGCTTGCCGATGGTGTGGGCGCCGTCGTTGCTCGCGCGCTACGAGTATAATTCTTAGGTGTGACTGCCGCACCGAAGCTTGATGATGACGCCAACCGTTTGCGGTGGCGGGCCTTCGCAATCAGTGTTGCCGCCTCTGCAATTAGTATTCTTGATATTTCAAAAATCAATGTTGCGCTGCCCTCTTTAGAACACGCTCTCGACGCCGGTCCTGGCCTCTTGCAACTCCTCGTAGCTGGGTATGCGCTCACTCTAGGTTTGACCCTGATTCCTTCTGGTCGGATGGGCGATATCACCTCAAGAAGTCGCCTATTCATGATCGGCATTGCGATGTTCTTGCTGACCAGTCTGCTCTGTGCGCTGGCACCGGATATTACGATTCTGCTCATTGGGCGCCTGCTTCAGGGTGTTGCGGCGGGCATGCTCATGCCCCAGGTTATTGGCATTATCCAGCAGCTGTTCCACGGGCATGAACGCGCTGTGGCGCTGGGTACCTTTGGTGCGATTGTGGGTATTTCAACAGCGTTTGGTCCGGCGCTCGGTGGTTTCCTGCTCGGTCTCGGCAGCGAGATAGATAGCTGGCGCTTGATTTTCTGGATGAATATCCCACTGGCCGCCATCATCCTCATCTTTGCTCCCCGATATTTACCCAAAACCCAGCAAAAACCGACCACCAAAGCAACCATGGATCCGGTCGGCGTAATCCTGCTCGCCTTAGCAATTTTTGCGCTGATGGTGCCCTTTGTGCTCACCACGGGACGCCCCGATGATGATCCAAAACGTTGGTTCTGGCTATTTGCCTTCGCGGCCTTGGCGGCGCTTTTCGCGCTCTGGGAGCTTCGGTATTTCCGGCAGGGGAAGACCCCGGTGGTGTCTTTCCGTCTATTCAATTTTTCTTCGTTCCGGAACGGGGTGATTGTCGGCTTCTTCTACTTTGGGGTGATGCCGCCGCTCTTCCTCCTGAGTACGCTGTATTTGCAGAATGGCCTCGGTGTGAGCCCACTAGAGGCCGGTTTGGTGAGCGCCCCCTTTGCCCTAGCTTCAGCGTTTACTTCCTGGTATAGCGGACGATTGGTCTACAAGATCGGTAGAAAGCTCGTTGTCTACGGGCTCATTCTCTTTGCTATTGGTGTCACCCTGGCATTGTTTGCGGCGATCTATTCACCGGTGGATTATACGGTGGTGCTGATGGCATCCAGCCTGCTGATTGGTGGCTTTGGTTCGGGCATGATTATTACCCCGAACCAGACGCTGATGCTCGATGATATTCCGGTCTATGAGGGTGGTTTGGCTGGCTCAATCGGCCAGGTCGGGCAGCGTATCGGTACCGCTATTGGTGTGGCCATTGCAATTTCGACCTTCTATTCGACAATTTATGCCGAAGAGCATCTGGTGAACAAGCTTGAGGTTTACCACGATGCCTATCGGAATGCAGTGCTGGTCATTTTCAGCTTTGTTGCGGTTGCTCTGCTATTTTCCTTTGTGGATATTGTCCAGGGCCGAGGCAAGAAGCGCGGCCTCACCGGACCGATCCCGCTTCCCTAATATCCCGCGCTCAACATTCTGCAATATTTGTATTGACATTGACGCAACGTCAACTTATACACTCGTTAATAATCACAATAGGTGATTGCAAAGCTCAAACGAGGTGAATGATGGCAGTGCAGGATTGGTCAATACAAGAGGTTGCTCGATTGAGCGGCATCTCCAGCCGCACCCTTCGGCACTACCACCAGATTGGTCTTCTCGAGCCGAGCAGAATCGGGCCAAATGGTTACCGATTTTATGATGCAGATGTTCTGCTTCGACTACAGACGCTTCTGCTCTTGCGTGAACAGGGACTAGGCCTTCCAGATATTGCCAAAGTCTTGAACGGCTCTCAGGATGCAATAAGCGCCCTCAAAGCCCAGCGCGATTGGCTCGCTCGGGAACAGCAGCGTCTGACGCGACAAATGAACAGCATTACCATTACCCTCGAAAAATTTGAACGGAAGGAGCAGGCAATGGCCGAAGAAATGTTTGACGGCTTCGATAATTCCCAGTACCAAGAAGAGGTTGAAGAACGCTGGGGCAAGCAGGCCTATGCAGATTCGGATCGCTGGTGGAAAGGGCAATCGGATGAACAGAAACGGGATTGGCAGATGCGAATCCGCGAGCTGATGCACGATTGGAAAGCAGCGCACCATGCTGCTCTGCTCAGCACCAGTGAGCAAGCCCAGGCGCTGGCCAAGCGACAGTACGAGTGGCTATCGGCGATGCCGGGTGTCCCGCGTGAGAGCGATGGTCGCCTCTTGAAGGAGTACTTTATTGGACTCGGTGAAATGTATATTGCCGATCCGCGCTTTGCTGAGAATTATGGCGGAGTGGATGGGGCCACATTCGTGAGCGATGCAATGAAGGTCTACGCCGAACGCAATCTATAAAAAACTCCCCCGAAGCCTGTGCAGAGCATCCGGGGGAGTTAAGGTTCTCAAAAACTCACTAGTTGTTTTCGTTCGGATGTTTACCGACCCGACGGTTCTCATTGAGTGCGCGAATTGCACCCATCTCATCGGCGCTGAGCTCAAAGTCAAAGACATTGAAGTTCTCGGCTGCGCGGGCCTTCGACATGGTCTTCGGGAAGAGGATAATTCCCTCCTGAAGCTGCCAGCGGATGGTTATCTGCTGTGCAGATTTGCCATACTTGTTGCCCAGTTCAACCAAGAGTGGGATTTCGGTCACGCTATACGAAGCGTGGCCGAGAGGGCCCCAGCTTTCGGTGCGGATACCGTGCGACTCCTGGAATGCGCGCAGCTCGCTCTGCTGGAAAAGCGGGTGCAATTCAACCTGGTTGACAGCTGGCACAACGCTGCCGTGGTCGAGGAGATCCTGTAGATGATCGGCTTCGAAATTCGAGACCCCAATGGAGCGTGCGCGCCCGCTGACGGCAATCTCCTCGAGCGCTAACCAGCCCTCAACATAGAGACCGTTCTTTGGCGCTGGCCAGTGAATCAGATAGAGATCAACATAGTCGAGGCCAAGTTTGTCGAGGCTGGTCTCAAAATCTGCCAGTGCATTCTCGCGCTTCAGCGAAGCCTTCCACAGCTTTGTGGTGATGAAGAGCTCTTCGCGGGCAATACCACTCTTGGCAATTGCGCGACCGAATCCTTCCTCATTGTTGTACAGTGCGGCACCATCAATATGACGGTAACCCACCTCAAAGGCATCAAGGACTACGCGTTCTGCCTCTTCGGGGTCAACGCGGTACAGTCCAAAACCCAATTGCGGGATACTGTGGCCAGAATTCAAAACGATATTAGGAACAATGCTCATGTCTTCAACACTACTTGAAAACAGGTGTTCAAACAGGCTCTCGTAGTAGTCTGAAGTGGTGCAAAAGAACCCCGAGTCCCGAGTGCCAGGCATCTCGCCCTTGGCCGAGGCGATCATCGACCTTGAGGCGATCCGGCACAATGTTCGACAGTTCAGAGCCGCGGTTCCCGATAAGCAAATTCTTGCTGTGGTGAAGGCCGATGGCTTTGGCCACGGGGTAAGCCAGGTCGCCCAAGCCTGTTTGGATGCGGGCGCTACTTGGCTCGGGGTGGCAACACCGCGGGAGGCAATTGAGCTTCGCGAGGCCGGTTTCCTTAGCCCCATCTTGTCTTGGCTTCCGCTCTTGCCCTTTGCCAGTGAAAATGATTATCGACTTTTGGTTGAGCAAGAAATCGACCTCTCGGTGATTCACATCGATGAGCTTGACCGTCTGGCGCTCGCCGCAGCCGAAAGCGGCAAAACCGCTCGGGTTCATCTCAAAATTGATACCGGCATCCACCGTTCTGGGTGTGATCTTTCGAATTGGCCAGCACTCTGTGAACACGCAGCGGCACTTGAGCGCAGTGGTGCGCTCAAGGTCATTGGAATTTGGTCACACCTCTACCACGGCCTCGAAGCAGATTGCGGTCTCGGCAATCAAGAACAGAGCGAACGCTTAGTGGCGGCCCTCGGTGTTGCGCGTGAGCACGGTTTGGCGCCAGAACAGGTGCATTTGGCAAACTCAGCCGGCACCATTCGCCTGCCCGAGTTGGGATTCACCATGGTTCGTGTCGGCGCTGGTATTTACGGTATTTATCGCGAGGATGTGAACCTACGATACGCTATGACGCTGCGCTCGAAGATTTCTGCCCTGCATCAGATAAATATTGGCGAGGGCGTCGGCTACGACCATGTTTGGCAAGCGAGCCGCCCGACCCGACTCGGTTTGGTTCCGCTCGGTTTTGCCGATGGCATCCCTCGGGATATTCAGGGTGCAGAAATGCTGGTCAGCGATGCTGAGGGGAACAGTTTCCGGGTACCACTCGTTGGTCGGGTCAGCATGGATCAGTGCGTGGTTGATTTGACCGACACCACTGCAGAGCTCGGTGCCGAGGTGCTTGTTTTCGGCGAAGGAACCCGGGGTGAGCCAACCGCAGATGATTGGGCAATCTGGGCAAATACCAATCAGCACGATATCTTCTGCGGTGTGGGCAAGCGAGTTCAGCGCACATATCGCTAAGGCATTTTCTGCCAAGACGGCACAGCATGCCATTTGCTATTAAACTTGTACCGAAGCATCCGCACTGAGAGTGCTGTGCACACAAAAATGTGTGGATGTGTGAGAAGGAGAACGATATGCCGAGGCAGCTGGCCAAACATTTGAGCGAGGCTTTGTCCGTGGTCGAGGCGGCACCCCGGGTGCGGGTGGCGGTTATCTGTGGCGGCAAGAATACCGAGCACGATGTTTCACTCGCCTCCTCCAATGGGGTAATTGCATCCTTGGTAGAGCTCGGTCATCAGGTTCTGCGCATCGTGATTGGTAAGGACGGTATTTGGCGTACCGAACACACCACCGGTTTCTCGGAGGTGTTTCGTGAACTTTCTGAATGTGCGGTTGCCTTTCCGGTCATCCACGGTATGGGTGGGGAAGACGGGACCCTCCAGGGTCTGCTCGAATTCATCGGAATCCCCTATGTGGGTTGTGGAGTCGCCTCAAGTGCGGTCACCATGAGTAAAGAGATCGCCAAGGTGATGGTCGCAGCAGAGGGTATGCGCGTTGCTGAGGGAATTGTGCTGGATACTGCCAAAGACTACGAACTCGATGCTTTGGCGCTGCACTATCCAGTTTTTGTGAAGGCGAGCCGCTCTGGTTCCAGCTATGGGGTCAGCCGCGTTGAGAGTCCTGAAGCGCTACAGGATGCCATTGATATTGCCGCTGCTATTGACCCGATCGTGCTGATTGAACGAGAAATTGTCGGCCGTGAAATTGATCTTGGACTCCTTCAGATGCCGGATGGCAGCGTGCAGGTTTCTGAGCCGCTCGAAATTTTGGCCGATCCGGATGAGCCCTTCTTTACCGCTACGGCCAAATATTTTAGTGATGGCACTGTTTTCGAAATTCCTGCGGATGTTGCCGGAGATGTTCGTCAACGCTTGCAGCAGGCAGCGCTGGATGCCTATCGCATCCTCGGCTGCTCGGGTCTGGCACGGGTTGATTTCTTCGTTCCCGAAGACGGCATCCCGGTTTTCAACGAATTGAACACCATGCCGGGTATGGGTCCGGTTTCACAATTTCCACGTATGTGGGCCCAGGCGGGGCTAGAATACCGAGAACTGGTGGGTATTTTGCTTGCCAGTGCCAGCCATAAGAGTTTAGCCACGTAGGAGGCATGATGTCCGAGGCACAGAGCACCAAAGAAGAGCTCAGTTTCGTAGATCCGCAGGGCGTTCGTATTTTTTACTATCGCTATCTGGTCGCGGGTGCGAAAGCGATTGTGCAATTGGAGCATGGGCTCGGAGAGTACGCCACCCGTTACGAGAAACTTATTGCTGCGCTGAATGCCGATGGCTATTCGGTCTACGCGGACGACCATCGCGGCCATGGACAGACCGGGATGCTGCAACACGGTGGCGACAAAAAGCAGATGGGCAAACTTGGCCCAGGCGGCTTGCGGGCAACGATTGCTGATATTCGGCAATTGACCGGAATCATCTCGGCCGAACATCCCGAACTGCCGCTTTATCTTTTTGGGCATTCCTGGGGCTCATTGATGGCACAGATTATTGTGAACGATCATGCGAGCGATTATGCCGGTGTGGTGCTGAGTGGAAGTGCCTATCGCACCCCGCTCGATATGTACGGTGGAGATCTGAACCACAAACACAAGCACCTCGGGACAACCGGTTTTGAGTGGCTGAGCCGCGATCCCGAAGTGGCCAAAGCCTTCGCTGCCGATCCGCTCTGTTTCCCGGCAGATGTGCTCAAACTTTTTGGTGTTGCCGATGGCCTCCGCCTTTATGGCAAGCCAAAGGCGGGCATGGCTCAGCTTCCGATTTTGTTGCAGGTTGGTGACGATGATCCGCTGGGTGGAGGCAAGTCGGTGAGCAAACTGGCCGAGAGCTACCGCACGCGTGCCGCTCAAGAAGATGTTGAAGTGAAGATTTATCCGGGAGCTCGGCATGAGATCTTCAACGAGACCAATGCTGATGAGGTCAGGCAGGATCTG
>JBARYA010000186.1:0-51787 GCA_049647625.1 Microbacteriaceae bacterium | reverse complement strand
GGAACCCGATAGCCCAAAGCATTGGAGTTTCCATGGTGATGGAGCCCTGCCAGAGGGTACCAATCCAGTTAAAGATCTTCACACCCGTCGGCACAGCAATCAGCATGGTCATCAGAGCAAAGAACGGTAGCATGACCGAACCGGTGACATACATATGGTGTGCCCATACGGTTACCGAAAGAGCGGCAATGGAGATCGTTGCATAGACCAGAGTCTTGTATCCGAAGATTGGCTTGCGTGAGAAGACCGGGAACACTTCAGAAACGATACCGAAGAACGGCAGCGCAATAATGTACACCTCGGGGTGTCCGAAGAACCAGAAGAGGTGCTGCCAGAGAATAGCTCCGCCATCCCCCGTATAGACATGGGAACCAAACACTCGATCACTCGCCAATGCCAGCATGGCTGCGGCCAGAACTGGGAACGCAATCAATACGAGAATCGAGGTGATCAGCGTATTCCAGCTGAAGATCGACATACGCCACATGGTCATACCTGGAGCACGCATGGTGATGATGGTGGTAATGAAGTTCACCGCACCGAGAATGGTTCCGAAACCGGATAGGCCAAGGCCCAGTACCCACAAGTTCCCGCCAAGGCCTGGAGAGTAGGTCTCAGTAGAGAGCGGAGCATACGCAAACCAGCCGAAGGATGCCGCACCCTGTGGGGTGAGGAATCCGCTCAGTGCGATCAAGGAACCGAAAGTGAAGAGCCAGTAGGCAAAGGCGTTGAGTCTTGGGAACGCAACGTCAGGAGCACCAATTTGCAGCGGCAAGATATAGTTCGCGAAGCCCGCAAAGAGTGGGGTAGCAAACATCAGCAACATGATCGTTCCGTGCATGGTAAAGAGCTGGTTGTACTGCTCTTCGTTCTGAACGACCTGGATACCAGGCGCCCAGAGCTGTGCACGAATAACCAGTGCCATAACGCCACCGAGAAGGAAGAAGATGAAGGAGGTCACCAGGTACATTAACCCGATGGTCTTGTGATCAGTGGAGGTAAACCACTTGACCAACTTATTGCCCTTGTTATGTGTTGCGATAGACATGTTTACTTACTTTCCTCCAGCCAAGGCTGTTCCCAAGTGATAACGTCACGGTTGTATTCATCGCCAAGACGGCCTTCTGGCAGACTCTTGAGGTGCGCCTCATACTCGGCCTCTGATACAACGACGATTTCAAAAAGCATTGCAGAGTGGTACTGGCCACAAAGCTCAGCACACTTGCCCATATAGACACCCTCTTTTTGAGGGATGAAGGACATGTAGTTGGTCTTGAACGGAATCAAGTCCTTCTTGTACAAGAATTCAATGACCCAGAATGAGTGAGCTACGTCACGAGACTTGAGCTGAAGTTCAACCTGCTTGCCAACGGGAAGATACAGTCTTGGAAGGTTCTCATCCTGATAGTACGCTCCGACGCCATCGGTGGGTTGAATCTGGATACCGGTGTCATAGACATTCGGAGTGCCATCTTTGTTGAGGTAGTTAAAGTCCCAAGCCCACTGCTTTGCGTAGACCTCAACTGTTACATCCGGGCTTTCATGACGAACCTCGAGAGGGGTCTGTACCCGAAGGGTAAAGGCAAACATGCCCAAGATGAGGATGAGTGGCACCAGGGTGAAAAAGATTTCAACCGGCATGTTGTAGCGCATCTGAGGAGGCAGACCAGTCTGTCCCTTGCGCCTGCGATACGCAATGACTGCAAAGATTACGAGGCCCCAAACAATGACGCCAACACCGAGCAAAATGATCCAGGCGTTAACCCAGAGTCCGGTGATCGCATCGGTATGATTTGTTACCCCGGCTTCGCCTGGCATCCATCCACGAGCGATTTGTTCGGATGAACATCCCGCTAAGAATAGAGCCGCGAGCCCCGCACCTGGTAGAGCCAATAATTTGGCCTTACGATTAGATCGCACTTCCAACCCTTCGCAATGTCTTTTTAACTTCTGATAGCCACTAACGACTACCTTCTAGCCTAGCGCTAGATTTGCCCTGCCGCTGACACGACAGGCATCAATGTCTGGAATCATCTACCGTTTCCCTGCAGATAAATCCCAGATTTTGCTTGAATTTAGTGGAAAGAATCCCCACAAGCACAACTTCCATCAGCATTTGGATTATCGATGGTAAAACCTTGCTTCATAATGGTGTCTTCGTAGTCAACCGATGCACCCTCAAGATAAGGAACACTCATTTTGTCGACAACGACCTCAACACCGTCATAATCCATCAGGGCATCATCATCGGACAGAGTTTGATCAAAATAGAGTTGGTAGATAAGACCAGAGCATCCCCCGGGCTGTACCGCCAAACGCAGACGTAAATCGTCACGACCCTCGCGTTCAAGGAGGCTACGAACCTTTTGTGCAGCGGTATCGCTAATGGTTACCCCGTGACCCAGATTTTGTACAGTCATTTCGTACCTTTCATGAATGTCTTCGAAAGCAATTCTACCCGCTTGGCGGAAATTTTGCAGGGTTGAGCCGTGCTTATTCGCTCAACCAGCAGCCCTAAGACTTTTGATTCAATCGGGCTAGCAGAATGGCCTCAGTATGGATCGCTTTTCTGAGCACACCGAGATGCTGGGATTCATTGGGACTATGAGCCATGGTTCCCGGATCTTCAACACCGGTTACCAGAATTTGTGCTGCCGGGAACATCCGTACCAGATCAGCAATGAACGGGATTGAACCACCGATTCCCGTCTCAACCGGCTCCTTACCCCAGCCTTCTGCCATTGCTGTTTTCATCTCGGCTACGTATTCACCTGAAGTATCGACGAGGAATGGGTTGCCAAGATCAATGTCGTTGAACTCGAGATGAGCACCGAACGGGGCGTTCGCTTCGAGATGGGCTTTCAGACTCTGATACGCCTCAGCAGCATCCTGACCCGGTGCAATTCGGGCTGAAATCTTGACCCGAACCTCGGGGGTCAGCGTGTTCGAAGCGTCCCGGACACTGGGAATATCCATGCCGGTGACGGTTATGGCTGCTTGATTCCAAATTCTGCTCAGCACTTCCCCGCTACCAATGCTCTGCACTCCGGTAGAGAATCCCGCATCAGTTGCGAGTTCTGCTTCAGTGAATTCAGGAACCGCCCCTTCCCGGCTGATGAGCCCGGCAACGGCCACTGAGCCATCTTCGTTCCAGAGCGAGTTGAGCAACCGGATTGCAGCCAGTGGAGCATCCGGGGCTGCACCGCCGTACATTCCTGAATGAGAAGCGTGTTCAAGAGTTTTCACCGTGAGCACAAAAGCCACATTGCCGCGAAGCGCAACAGTCAACGAGGGGGTTTCGGTGTCCCAGTTATCTGAATCTGCCACAATAATGACCTCAGCGTTCAGAACATCCGCATGGTCGCTCAAGAAATTGGCGAATGATCGGGAACCGTGTTCTTCTTCGCCCTCAATAAATACGGTAATGCCGAGATCAAAATCGGCTCCTTGGCTTTCACTGAGGGCTTGAATCGCTGCATAGTGAACCATCACGCCGGCCTTATCATCCGAGGCGCCTCGTCCGTACAGACGCTCCCCCTTGAGGCTTGGCTCAAAAGGAGGAGTCAACCAATCTGCTTCATTTCCCCAGGGTTGAACATCGTGGTGTGCATAGAGCAGGATGCTTGGCCGGCCATTCTTTGCCTTTCGGCTGGCCAATACGGCTGGGCGTCCCAGATTTCCATTGCTTTCGGTGGATCGTTCAATAGTGACTCGCTCGAAAACTCCGAGCTCTGAGAAGAGATTGGCAACATATTCAGCACTGTGCTGCACCTGTTCTTGGTCATAGCCATCCCATGAGACTGAAGGAATTCTCACCAGATTCGAAAGTTCTGCAATCGTGTGTGCAAAGTTCAACTCAACAGCATTATGCAGTTCATTTCCCGAAATCTCTTGGCTCATAGTGTGCTCTCCATCATTTTTGAATATGGCTTCAGTTCCTACTGCTAATCTTATTCATGATTGAAGAACTTTGAGGATGAAGCGTGTCTAAGAACAATAAAGAAGTAACCCCGGCAGTCGTGGCAGATTCGCCGCAGAACCCACAAGACAAAAAGGGTCGACCAACTCCTACCCGCGCTGAGCGCGAGGCCCAGAACCGACGTCCACTTATTGTGGATAAAAAAGCACACAAGGATCAGGTCAAAGCTTCCCGAGCCAAGGCTCAGGAAGGCATGGCCCGAGGCGAAGAGCGATTCCTTCTCCCTCGTGACAAGGGCGAACAGCGTCGTTTTATCCGTGATTGGGTGGATGCGCGTTTTAGCATCGGTGAAGTGCTGATACCGGTCATGATTGTGGTGATTTTGGTGATGTCTATTCCGAACGAAACCATTGTCTATTACGCCATGATCTCGATGTGGGCATTCGTACTTGCCGCCATTGTTGATGCACTCATTATGGGTCGCCAGCTCACCAAACGACTCAGTGTAAAATTTGGTGCCGATAAAATCCAAAAGGGTACCAAGTGGTATGCAGCGATGCGGGCGGTACAGATGCGTATCCTGCGCTTGCCGAAACCACAGACCAAGTATGGCCAGTGGCCAAGCTAGTTTCCGACTTTATATTTTTGGCCCAAGTGCTTAAGCGCTTGGGCCAAAATATTTAAGGTTTAGGGCTGGAGAATCTGTTTCGGCCATTGTGGACCCTGGTAGATAAATCCGGTATACCCCTGAACCAGGGTGGCACCGTGTGCAATTCTCTCTTCAAAATCTGCTTGATTGCTTATTCCGCCCACCGAAATAAGGCAGAACTCTTCTGGAACGTGGCTTCGCAAAATGCGCAAGATCTCTACTGAGCGTTTCGACAATTGAGGCCCAGAAAGACCGCCAGCCTCGTCTCGATTCTTCCGACCCAAAGGAATGTCTTCACGCGAGATGGTGGTATTGGTCGCAATAATCCCATTCAGCCCAAGTGACACTGCAAGCTCGGCAATTTTCTCCACTTGCTCATCCGGCAGGTCGGGAGCAATCTTTACCAAAAGTGGCGTCTTGCCAGCCCGTTCCCGAATTGCTTTCAGCAGTGGTTCTAGATGGTCGAGTTCCTGCAGACCACGCAATCCTGGGGTATTCGGAGAGCTGACGTTCACGACCAGATAGTCGCAGAGTCCGGCAAGAAGATCGGTGCTGGTGAGGTAATCCGCAATCGCGTGTTCAATTTCGACGTTCTTCGTTTTGCCGATATTGGCCCCAATAATAATATTCGGATGTTTTGGCCGAAATTTCTTCAAGCGGGAAGCCAGCGCCGCGGCGCCGCGGTTGTTGAATCCCATTCGATTAATAATTGCCCGTTCTTCAACCAAACGGAACAATCGTGGCTGAGGGTTACCCGCTTGTGCCTCAGCAGTTACAGTGCCGATCTCGATATGCCCGAATCCTCGACGAGAGAGTGCAGCAAGATAGCGACCATCTTTATCAAAACCGGCGGCCATGCCCAGGCGGTTTTGAAAGGTGAGACCAAGAGTCTCGACCGATCCGCCACGAGGCTCAGTTGAAATCTTTGTTCTAGGAAGGACGCGCAAGACTAATCCGGCAAGCTTGTGAGCAAATTCGGCGTCCAGCCTCGAAATTACGGTATTGAACAGCAGAGAATACATAATCGAGTTTTAGAGTTCTTCCTGGTTACGATGCGAATGATCCAATCGCAATTGTGCAATAGATTTTTCAAAATCATCGAGCGAATCAAAGCCTTGGTAAACACTCGCGAAGCGCAGATATGCTACCTCATCGAGATCTCGAAGTGGCTCGAGAATTGCCAGCCCAATATCGTCAGAGTCGATCTGATTTGCACCGGTCATTCGCAAGGTTTCTTCAACTTTTTGCGCCAATACCGCGAGATCGCTATCGGTCACAGGACGACCCTGGCAGGCTTTGCGAATACCAGATTCGATTTTCTCACGACTAAAGGGTTCAACAACCCCGTTCCGTTTTGCAACGGAGAGTGAGGCAGTTTCTGTGGTCGAAAATCTGCGTCCGCACTCAGGACATTGACGGCGCCGACGAATCGAAGTGCCATCATCACTGGTGCGTGAATCTACAACCCGGCTATCTGGATGCCGGCAAAAGGGGCAGAACATAGTGCTATTCTACTGACCTTTATCTTGCAGAAACCGTACGGCGATCGCATTGCCATGGGCAGGAAGGTGTTCTGCCTCGGCGAGGTCTTGGGTGAATTTCGCCACCTCCGCCAGACCTGCCTGGTTATAACGAATAATCTGTTGAGGCCTGAGGAAAGTCGCTACCGAGAGTCCAGAGCGATACCGTGCCTGTCCTCCGGTAGGAAGAACGTGATTTGAACCGGCCAAATAATCCCCGAGAGAAACCGGAGAGTGTGGGCCCATGAAGATTGCACCGGCATTTTGGATGAGCTCGAGGAGTGCATCATTATCCTGCGTAATCAACGAAAGATGCTCCGGCGCATACGCATTGCTGAGCTCGGCACAGGCCGCCAGAGAATCCATCTGGATGAGGGCTGATTGTTTACCGCTGAGTGCTATAGCAGCACGCTCGCGATTTGGAGTTTCAGCCAATTGCCGGGAAAGAGCCTGCTCTACCCGATCAATCAGCTCTGCGGAATCGCTGAGCAACACAGCCGCAGCCAATTCGTCGTGCTCAGCCTGGCTCAATAGATCAGCCGCAATGAATTCTGCATCGGCAGTGTTATCGGCGATGATCAAAATCTCGGTTGGACCTGCTTCAGCATCGATTCCGACCATTGAGGAAACGATGCGCTTCGCAGCTGCACCAAAAATATTTCCAGGACCGGCAATCACGCTCACGGGTTCAAGCCCGAGATCTGCAACACCGTAGGCAAAGGCGCCGATAGCACCAGCCCCACCCATGGCATAAACCTCGGTAATTCCCAAAATTCCGGCCGCTGCAAGAATGGTCGGGTGTGGAAGCCCACCGTACTCCGCCTGAGCTGGTGAGGCTAAAGCAATGCTTTTCACTCCAGCGGCCTGGGCAGTCACAGCATTCATCACAACGCTAGAAACCAATACCGCTTTCCCACCGGGGATATAGAGCCCCACCCGTTCGACCGCTTGCCAGCGCTGTTGAACGATTGCTCCATCGTTGAAGCGAGTCTCCCGAAACGGTGGCACCTGGTTCTTGGCGGCCTCAGACACACGAAATATTGACTCGTTTAATGCCGCAAGCACCTGAGGATCAAGGGTTTCTTGGGCCTGCTCAATTTCCTCTAAAGGAACACGAATTGAGTCTGGTCGCACACCATCGAATTTTTCTGCCTGTTCGAGCAGCGCGATACTGCCGCGTGTTCTTACATCGTCAAGCACAGCCTGGGCCAAAGGAATTGCTTCAACCATGCTGAATTCTGCACGGGGCAAGAGTGTTGTTGAATCGCCCTCTTTGCCGCGTAGATCTAAGCGATTAACCATTATTTTGGTTCAGGAGTTCTGGGTCAAAGTTTGGATCATAAATTGCCGTCAGAATCACGATGATTTTTCCATCGAGGTTAATATCTTTTACCGCTTGGCTATTGGCGAGTAATGCTCCAGCTTCCCAGTGTTCGACTAACATATTTCCCGGAATTTCTTGACTTTGCAAGGATGCGAGAGTCGCTGAATTCGAGAACGGGAAGAAAGAAATAGTTCCCAATGCGCGTACGATTTCATCTTTCAGGCCGACATTGCCGTTCAAATAGATACTCATTTGCTTGGGGAGACTGCCAGATTCCATCTTGATCAGGCAATCTGGGGTAAGTGATCCACTCAGGGGCTCCGCGAGCATGAATTCACTGAGTGGAATCAGATCATCTGCACTTGCCTCAGGAATTTGATCCAGCACAATTTTGCAACGTTCCTCAACACTCATGGTGTCCCACTCTTTAGGAGCCACGGTTTCTTCAGGCTTCTGAGTTTCCTGAGTTGTTTCGGTTGGGGTCTCAGTCGAAGTTGGTGGCAGCTCATTTGGCGGATCGGATGCGCATCCCGCCAAAATGAGTGCAGAAAGAACGACACCAGACAGGAGGAATGGTCGAGGAAATTTTGAACGAATCATGATTTACGTGAGTGCCCTTTTAGTTCTTTGAGGAGTACCACTCTAGTTTGCCCGAACATGATGAAGAGATACATGTGAAAACCAACACAGTTTAATAACATTTGTTAGCAAAAATATAATTGTGCTCTTTTTTGTGTCTGAAACGCTTTATTCGATCGAATTTGGTCCGAGCAGTGTCTTCAGCTCGCCAAAGAGTCCGGCTGAAAGTTCTACCCGGTGAGGAAGTTCAAAATTTCGGTCCGGACCGGAGCCGATCAATCGCAATTTCACTTCGACCTGACCACTGTGTCGTTTGAGCACAGAATCGAGATCCTGCACGGTGACCGAGTTAGCTCGACGTTCGGCCATAATGATCGTCAGTGGCAGCGAATTTCCGGCGCCACTGAGCATCAGTGTACGAATTTGTTGAGCATGAAGGCCGATTTCATCTTCGCGAAGATTCACCCGTGCCCGAACAGAAACAATCGCGTCGTTTTTCAGGATCGGGCCAAACTCCGTATAGCTCCGCCCCAGGACCATCAGCGAGATTTCACCATCAAAATCTTCGAGCGTGATACGACCAAAAGCGTTGCCAGAATTTCTGGCTACCCGGTGTTCAACCGCCGTAATCAATCCGGCAAGGGTAATTACCTGACCGTCAATGCCGCTATCTGCTTCTTGCAAGTCACCGATAGACATTGAGGCATGTTTGGCTAAATCTCGTTCAAGACCGGCCAGTGGATGGTCAGAGACATACAGTCCAAGCATCTCGCGTTCAAAACTCAACTTGTCACTTTTCGCCCATTCTGGACGATCGGGTACCGTCTCTGCCATCTCATCGAGGGCAAAAATCCCGTCGAAGAGATCTACCAGACCAGCCGCCTCATTTCGCTTCTTCGATGCAGCTGCATCAACGGCATCCTCATGAATCTCAGCCATAGCGCGCCGCGTACCCTGGAACTGGTCAAAAGCACCGGCCTTGATGAGCGACTCAATAGTGCGCTTATTCAATGATTGCAAGGGAGCCTTGTTCAAGAAATCATGGAAAGAGGTGAAACCACCCTCACGAACGCGGGCCTGTTCGATGCCATCAACAACCTGTGATCCCACATTTCGGACTGCCCCGAGACCAAAACGAATATTCTGCCCATCAGCGGTGAAGTTCCCCGAAGAAACGTTCACATCGGGAGGTAAGACTTGAATGCCCATCCGGCGGCACTCATTGAGGTACATACCAAGCTTGTCTTTCGCATCCCCCACACTGGTGAGCAATGCGGCCATATACTCCGCCGGGTAGTTTGCCTTGAGATAGGCCGTCCAATAGCTCAATACCCCGTAGGCGGCACTGTGCGCTTTATTGAAGGCATAATCAGCGAAGGGCAGCAAAGTGTCCCAGAGCGCCTTTACAGCAGCATTGCTATAGCCATTCGATTGCATACCGGCTTCGAAACTTTCGAACTGTTTGTCCAGTTCTTCTTTTTTCTTCTTACCCATTGCGCGACGCAAAATATCAGCTTGACCGAGACTAAAGCCAGCCACCTTTTGCGCTGCGGCCATCACCTGTTCCTGATAGACAATCAGACCGTAGGTTCCACCAAGAATGTCGCGCAGAGGCTCTTCAAGTTCCGGATGAATGCCCTCGCTTTCTTGTAAACCGTTCTTGCGTAGCGCATAGTTTGTGTGCGAGTTCATACCCATCGGACCGGGGCGATAGAGTGCGATAACCGCAGAAATATCTTCGAAATGGGTTGGTTTCAGCTGACGCAGCAGGCTGCGCATCGGGCCACCATCGAGCTGGAATACGCCCAGTGTTTCACCGCGGCCGAGCAACTGGTAGGTCTTTTCATCGGCATCGAGATCAAGGTCTTCGAGCACCAGGTCTTGTCCGGTGCTCTGTTTGATCATGTTCAGCGCATCCTGAATAACGGTCAGGTTCCGAAGACCCAAAAAGTCCATCTTGAGCAGGCCAAGATCTTCGAGTGGAGGCTGATCAAATTGGGTAATGATTGCGCCATCTTCTTCGCGCTTCATCACCGGCAAAATATCAAGCAATGGCTCGGCAGACATGAGCACACCTGCGGCGTGAACACCCCATTGACGCTTCAAATTCTCAATGCCACGGGCGGTATCAAAAACGAGCTGTGAATCCTCGTCGATTTGAAGCAGTTCCCGGAACTCACTGCCCTCTTTGTAGCGGCTACTGCTCGTTTCAACCAGGTCACTCAAAGAAACTTCTTTACCCATTACCGCTGGCGGCATTGCTTTGGTAAGTTTTTCGCCTACAGAGTAAGGCATTCCAAGCACTCTGGCGCTATCTTTCAGCGCCTGTTTCGCCTTGATATTTCCGTAGGTAATGATTTGCGCAACCCGATCATCCCCGTATTTTTCGGTGACATAGCGGATAACTTCTGAGCGTCGACGATCGTCAAAGTCGATATCGATATCGGGCATTGACACACGATCGGGGTTCAAGAATCGCTCAAAAATCAGACCGTGTTTCAGCGGATCCAGACCGGTAATTCCGAGTGCCCAAGCAACCAAAGATCCCGCAGCGGAGCCGCGTCCTGGACCCACCCGGATGCCCTGTTCACGGGACCAATTAATAAAATCAGCAACCACCAAGAAGTAGCTTGGGAAGCCCATCTGGTTAATAACATCGATTTCGTAGCGCGCCTGAGCCGCATGGGCTTCCGGTACCTGACCGTTGAAGTGCGAAGCGACACCGTTCAAAACTTCTTTTTCAAACCAACTTGCTTCAGTCTCCCCTTCAGGAACTGGGAAGCGAGGCATGAGGTCACGCTTTTCAAAACCTATCTCACAACGCTCAGCAATCAGCAGCGTGTTATCACAGGCTCCCGGATAGTCACGGAATAGGTGACGCATCTGTGCCGGAGTTTTCAAATAAAACTCGTGCGAATCAAGCTTGAATCGTTTCGGGTCGTTCAGTGTGCTGCCCGATTGCACACAGAGCAAAGCTTCATGCGCATGAGCATCCTCGGCGTGGGTATAGTGCAAATCGTTCGTAGCTACCGTTTGAAGACCAAGGTCTTTGGCAATGTTGAGCAGCTCAGACATCACCCGCCGTTGGATTTCCAGACCGTGGTCCATAATTTCAACGTAGTAATTGTCCTTGCCAAAGATATCGCGATACTTCGCGGCTGCAGCAATGGCTTCCTCGTACTGCCCGAGGCGGAGTCTGGTTTGGATCTCACTACTGGCACAACCGGTGGTGGCGATAATCCCTTTGGAGTAGCGACTCAGTAACTCCTCGTCCATCCGTGGCTTGTAATAATAGCCCTCGATAGAAGCCAAGGAGCTCAGCCGAAAGAGATTGTGCATGCCCTCGGTTGTTTCCGAAAGCATTGTCATATGCGTGTATGCACCGGCGCCGGAAACATCGTCTTCGCCGCCATCACCCCAGCGCACGCGAACGCGTTCTCCGCGCTTTGTGCCCGGAGTGATATAGGCTTCAGTGCCGATAATTGGCTTGATTCCAGCCTCGGTCGCCGTCTTCCAAAAATCATAGGCGCCAAACATATTGCCATGATCGGTGATCGCGATGGCCGGCATCCCCTGCTCAATGGCCGCATTAATCAACGGTTTTACCCGGGCAGCACCATCAAGCATTGAGTATTCGCTGTGCACATGTAAGTGGACGAAAGAATCTTTACTCAACTACTATCACCGATTTCTGCTGCATCTATTTCTGGGTTCTGGTCTCTATCCGTGCCTCTTAGTGTACGGTGCGGAAAAGCTAAAGCGAAAATTCTCGCAGACGATCTAAAGCCTCCGCTAGATCAGCCGGATACTCGGAATGAAACTCCATCGGTTCTCCGGAAATCGGATGATCAAAAAAGAGCGCACAGGCATGCAACCACTGCCGGGTGAGGCCAAGCTTCTCCCCCAACTTTGGATCGGCTCCATACAGAGGATCGCCAACACAGGGATGATTGAGGGCCGCCATATGCACACGAATTTGATGTGTACGACCCGTTTCAAGTTCGATCTCCAGCAACGATGCGTAAGGAAACGCCTCAATAGTCTCGTAGTGGGTTATTGAGCGTTTCCCATCGGGACGGACAGCAAATTTCCAATCGTGCTTGGTGTGACGCCCTATCGGCGCTTCGATGGTTCCGCGAAGCGGATCAGGGCGACCCTGAACGAGGGCGTGATAAATCTTTTTTACTTCGCGATCATGGAACATGCGCTTGAGCACGCTATAGCCCTGCTCAGACTTGGCGACAACCATAATGCCGCTGGTTCCGACATCAAGCCGCTGCACAATCCCCTGCCGCTCCTGCGCCCCAGAGGTTGTCACCCGAACCCCCAAGGCTTGGAGGCCACCGAGAACGGTTGGCCCTTTCCAACTGGGTGCAGGATGTGCTGCGACGCCGACCGGTTTGTCAACCACAACCAGGTGCTCATCCTGAAAAATAATTTTCAGATCTTTAATATCTTCAGCGACAATTTCAAGCGGCTTGGCTTCTTCCCATTCAACCCGCAGCCAAGAATTTGCCTGCAGTCGATCAGATTTCACGAGGACAGTGCCGTTCTGTTCTGCCCCGCCCTGTTCAATAATTTGGGCAATCTGATTTCTGGAGAGACCAAGGAGTCGGGCAATAGCTGAATCGGCCCGTTCCCCTTCAAGACCATCCGGTATGGGGAGTTCACGAATAGGCACGATTATGCCTGTTCTTGGCTGAGCTCAGCTCCGCTAGAATCTTCGGAAGTCGCTTCGACCGTCTCGGCAAGAGTTTCTTCGACGGTCTCTTCCCCATCAAGCTCCGAATTTGCCGAAGGTCGTTTGTGGCGACTTCCATCAATATTCAGACCGAGGATGGTCAACAAGACAAATAGACACATGCTGCTGACGATGAATACATCGGCAACGTTGAAGATTGCTGGGAAAAAAGTGATTTGCAAGAAATCGACCACATGACCAATGGCAAAGCCTGGCTCACGAAAGAGGCGATCGTAAAGGTTTCCCATGGTTCCACCCAGCAGGAAAGCTAACATCAATGCCCAAGGAATTGATCGGATACGCGGTGCAAACCAAATGATGGCAACTATCACCACAGAAATAATGATGGTGAAAATCCACGTAGCGCCGGAACCGATGGAAAATGCTGCGCCCGGGTTCAAAACATAGAAGAAATTGAAGAGCCCCGGAATGATCTCCCAGGTCTCGTGAATCTTCATCTGGCTTTCAATCGCCAACTTTGAGAGTTGATCGATGCCAAGCACAGCTCCGGCAATGACCACAATCAGGACGATATATGACCATTTAGGTCGAGAACGGTTATGAACCTCAGAAGGCACTAGTTGGCCTGTACAGCGGCCTGTGGTGCAACTCCAGCATCTGGAGCCTCATCAGCGCCGCCCTGAGAAAGCTCATCGAGCTGACCCTTAATGAATCCACGAAGCTTATTCCGGTATTCGCGCTCAAAGCTCTTCAGCTCATCAATGCGGTTCTGAACCAGTGCTTGTTCCTGCTCAAGTTCACGAAGGCCTGCCTTGTGCTCAGCCTCTGCCTCAGATACGAGACGGGCCGCAGTAGCGTGTCCTTCAGCAATGAGGGCATCACGCTTCTGAATGCCTTCTTGGACATGCTCTTCATGGAGGCGACGGGCAAGCTGCAAAAGATTTGAAGTATTGCTTGGTTCAAGAATGCTGGCATCAACTGTTTGTGATGGGAAAGGCAAGCCACTCTGTTGCCCGGTTTCTGAAATGTGCTCTTGAAGCTGCTCGGCAATGACCTGGCCATTTTGACGCTGAAGCTCGTTGATCCGTGAATCGCTGGCAACCAGACGCTGGCGCAGTTCTTCTTCTTGCTGGTTCAGAGAACGGAATTCAACAACAATTTCATCAAGGAAATCATCTACCTCGTCCTGGTCGTAACCTTCACGAAGCCTGGTCGATGTGAACTTTTTGTTGAATACATCTTCCGGGGAAAGAGCCATTTCACAATCCTTAATCTTTACGTCTTAGCGTGCTTCGTTGAAACACTACTCGAGATACACTCTCTAAGTTACATTACCTGACGTTTACCGAAAACACCTTTGAAGCGATGAAATCATTCACAGTTTTCACCCCAATATCGCTCGCGGTCAACTGAAAAATGCCGGTAATGCACCCACCATGCCCCGCAAAATAATCGTGGCGAATAACAAAATCATCCAAGCAAGATCGAGCCTGAATCCACCGAGATCGAGTGAGGGAACAAATTTCCGAACCAGCTTGAGGGGTGGCTCGACAATACGGAAACTCAAATCAACAATAAACAGCACAGCTCCACGAGGTCGCCAATCACGGCGAATCGTCATGAAAAGAGAAATACCGAAATATACCCAAAGCAATATTTGAAATAGCAGGAGCAGAAAAGAAAGGATTCCCGCTATGGACTCAATAATAATCAAGGGTGGTATTTAGACCTTAGTGTTGGTCAAAGAAGGCTGCATCGTCCAGCACCTCTTCGTTGCTATCACCAGAAACCGCGATATGGGCCGGTGAGAGCAAAAAGACTTTTGAAGTTACGCGCTCAATTTTGCCATAGAGACCCTGTGAAAGGCCACTGGCAAAATCAATGAGTCGACGAGCATCTGCTTCGCCCATCTGAGAAAGATTGATGATGACTGGAATTCCCTCACGGAAGTTCTCAGCTACAACACGAGCATCGCTGTACTGCTTTGGATGAACGGTCAGAATTTCATTCATTTCACTCTGTACCGCTACCCGATTCTGGGCACGACGGATCGGAGTCACCTGGGCACGATTCGATTGCTGAGGCGCGCTCTGCTGAATCGGGGCAACCGGTGCTGACTCATACTCTGCTCCCTCTTCGACGAGACCGAGATACGCCATCGCGTTGCGAAATGGATTAGACATTGTTCCTCCGATAATTATGAACTTAGAGCAAGATTAACCGCACTTTGCCCTTTTCGGCTGACTTTCCTTTGGCGTGTCGAACTACTTGAGGAAATCTGGAACATCGAGGTCACCCAGAAGATCTTCACCATACTCAGGGTGTACATTCGCGGTCTGAGAAATAAGCAGCGGGGTTGCTTCTTCATCATTTTCAAAATTGGATGCAGCAGTATAGCTTTCCTGCTCACCGGTGGTGTGAATGCTCGGTGCCTCTCCAGTCTGGTTACCCTCGACGAAATTGCTCCGGCGTGGGCTTTCGGTTTTCACCGCGTGTAATTTCCCCTCGTCGAAACCTGCCGCAATAACGGTGATCCGAACTTCGTCGCCGAGAGTATCGTCGATTACTGCACCGAAGATAATGTTTGCTTCTGGGTGTACGGTTTCGCGGATCAGGCTGGCTGCATCGTTGATTTCGAAAATGCCCAGATTTGAGCTTCCCTGAATCGAAAGGAGTACGCCGTGTGCGCCATCGATTGAAGCTTCAAGCAATGGAGAGGCTACAGCAAGTTCCGCGGCCTTGAGCGCGCGATCTGTGCCCCGTGCGGAGCCAATACCCATCAGTGCCGATCCGGCACCCTGCATAACTGACTTCACATCGGCAAAGTCGAGGTTGATCAAACCTGGTGTGGTGATCAAATCGGTAATGCCCTGAACACCGGCCAGGAGTACCTGGTCTGCGGTAGCAAATGCATCGGTCACGCTGATGCCCTGGTCGCTAATATCGAGCAGGCGATCGTTCGGGACCACAATAAGGGTATCGACTTCTTCTTTGAGTCGTTCAATGCCGGCATCGGCCTGATCCATCCGACGCTTGCCTTCAAAACCAAAAGGTTTGGTGACTACACCGATGGTCAATGCGCCAAGTGATTTTGCAATTCTTGCAACGACCGGGGCTCCACCGGTACCGGTGCCGCCGCCTTCACCCGCGGTAACGAACACCATATCGGCACCCTTGATTACTTCTTCAATTTCATCGGCATGATCTTCTGCAGCGCGTCGACCAACCTCTGGGTCAGCGCCAGCGCCAAGCCCGCGAGTGAGGGTTCGTCCCACATCGAGTTTTACATCGGCGTCACTGAGTAGCAGCGCCTGAGCATCAGTATTAATCGCAATAAATTCGACGCCCTTGAGGCCCATATCGATCATGCGGTTTACGGCGTTAACGCCGCCACCACCGATACCAACGACCTTGATAACAGCGAGGTAATTTTGTTTTGACACTGTGCCTATCCCTTGTTCAGAAACCTTAAACTTCATGTTGAAGTGTAATGTTGTACTCGGTATCTATTTACCTGAAAGATTACGTCGCTGAAGAAACGAAACCAGCCAGTGGTACTGGGCGTGTTGCATGTTGGCACCAAAGAAGGTTCAACCATTAGCTGAAACTCTGCGCACCCGGGTGTGAGCTACGCTTCGAGGGAACTACCGAACCGAGGGTGAAGTCGTGGAAGAAACGTCGTAGACCTTGCCCTGTGGGATGTTTTTCAACAATTGCGCAAGAAGGGTAACCTTGAGGCTTGTCTGACTAGAATCCCCCCAAATTACCTGCTTTTCAGAGTCATTCAACCAGAAGCTCACATCATCTTTTGTTGTGGCAACAATGCTGTCCACCTCTGCCAGAAGACTCGGCGGTAAAGCCCGAAGAACCGAAACAGCCGGCATAAAACCACTGGCCTCTGCACCAATAGCATCAGCTTGCAAAAGCGGGAAACCACTTTGGCGTTCAGGAGAAACCGCCATCACCACACCGGCTGCATCAAAAAGCACGAATCCCTCGGCAGTCTGCTGGATGAGCAGCGGCGTCCGTTCAACAATGCGAAGCACCAGGGTATCCGGAAGGTGACTTTCAATGGCGTAACTCTCGATCAGGGTAAACTGCGCCAGTTTCTCTGAAACCTCACTCTGATTCAAGAGCGGCAGAGGGAGGCCGTACTCACTAGCCAAGGCCGCGTCTATATCTGCGCTATCGATTCGTTCAGTACCGATGATCTCTATTTTTCGGATGGCAAAAAGCGGCGAGAAAACCGCAATCGAGAGTGCAATCACAAAAACAAGTACGACCGAAACGACAACAAAAAAGTTCCTTCGGCGCCGTTGCCGGTCACGAGTGAATTTACGATATTCTGATTTTTCGACTCGACGACGTTCCTTCTCCAAGATGCGCTGCTCTTTGAGAGGCTCGTTTGGAATAGCTGGCCTGGGAATAGAGCTATTCGTGCTCTCATCTTCTAGCTTCTGTTTGGAGCGAAGCGGAGTGATGAGTGCGGACTTTTTCTTTGGCGCTTTCTCCGGAGTCGGATCAAATCCGCTTGGTCTTTTCATTACTTTGCTGCGGCCACACCGTGCTGCAGCTTCAATGCATCAAGCACCTGAGGGATAATCATCGTCTTATCCCCGCTCGAGAAGGAAATAATCCAATCGCCCGGTTCTGCAAGTTTTGCAACAAAGTTGGAAGCCTCGTCCCAGTCCGCAAGGAAGACTGCACGACTCGGATCCTCGAACCGATCCAGAACCGTCTGACCTGAGATACCCGGAATCACCGGTTCCATGGCCGGATAAATATCAAGAATGACCGTCATATCCGCACCATTCTCATAGGCGGCAGCGAACTCTCCGGCTAGTATCTGGGTGCGGGTGTACCGCTTCGGTTGGTAGATCGCTATAACCCGAGCGTCGCCGGCTATCTCCCGTACCATCGCCAATGTTGCCGTTACCTCTGTTGGATGGTGAGCGTAATCGTCAACAACCCGGATATTTGCAACTTCACCCTTCAGCTCAAAGCGATGCTGGGTGCCTCCATAGCCAGACACTGCCGAAATTGCATCATCCGGTGCGAATCCAAGCTCGACCAGGATGGCAACAATGCCGATAGCATTGAGAACATTGTGTCGACCAGGCATCGAGATGGTTCCCTGATAGTCGGTGTCTTGCACACGCAAGGTGAACTGCGCTTGGAGTCCATTTTCAAAACCGACAATTCGATAATCGGCACCAGCTGCAAAGCCGAAGGTGCGAATACGGTGTGCACTTGGATCTAACTTTTCGGTGACCCGAACGGCACCCGGATCATCAGAAGAAATAACGATGAGTTCATTTGCTTTTTCAGCGAATTCAACGAAGGCGCTTTCAAAGTTTTCTTGGCTGCCAAAATAGTCAAGATGATCAGCATCAACATTTGTGATGAGAGCGATGTCGGTTTCGTAACGCAAAAAGCTGCCATCAGACTCATCGGCCTCAACGACAAAGAGTTCGTCATCACCGACACCGGCACTATTGCCTCTATCCATCAAGATCGCGCCGGAGACATAGCTTGGATAACGCCCCAGCGCCTCAAGAGCCGTAACCATCATACCAGTTGAGGTGCTCTTCCCGTGAGCTCCAGCGATCGAAATCAATCGTTGCCTATTTGCCAGCCAAGCGAGGGCCTGCGAACGGTGCAGAATAGGAAGGTTCTGTTCACGAGCGGCAAGATATTCCGGATTGTCACTCGGCATAGCACTCGTGACGACAACGGCATCCACTGCTCCAAGATTTTCTGCCCTGTGGCCCTCAAAGACGGTAGCCCCAAGACCCTGTAATGCCTGCGTGGCCGCAGAGTCGCGCAAATCTGAACCGGATACTTCGATACCCGCAGCAATCATCAAAGAAGCGATGCCGCTCATCCCGCCGCCACCGATGCCAATAAAATGCACCCGCTGAAGTGCTGTAGGGAATTCAGGGGCGAAGGCAATATCTTGAGTCACCGAAAAACCTTTCTCGTCGTTCTATTCTCGCATCGTGTGCTGGTCATTGGATGGGACGAGCGTGCAAAGCATCCTGGATGAGGTCAAACATTCGGCTCGCGCCATCTGGGATGCCAATATTTTGGGCAGCAGCATGCATCTTGCTTAAACGATTATCATCCCTGAGCAAGGGCAACAGTTCTCGGTCAATCCATTCTGGGGTGAACTCTGAGTTCTCAACCGCAATTGCGCCTCCCGTCTCAATCATCTCTCTGGCGTTGAGTCTTTGTTCACCATTCCCGTGTGGCAATGGTACAAAAACAGCCGGTAGACCGATTGCTGCGAACTCTGAAACTGTTGTTGCTCCGGCGCGAGCGATCGCGAGATCCGCCAGGGCCAAGGCCAGCTCCATCCGATCGAGATAATTCAACGGACGATACCACTCGTGTTTGAAATCTGCTGCGGTATTTTTCCCACCGATGAGATGGATGATTTGATAGCCCTGATCAATAATGGCTGCAAGCCGTTGCTCAATAGTTTGATTGATTCTGAGGGCGCCCTGAGAGCCACCGGTCACTAACAGGGTCTTCCGCTTCCCCAAATCGAAGAAAGAACGCGCCTCAACACGGAGTTGTTCACGATCAAAGTTTTCGAGCTCAGACCTCAGTGGGGTACCGATCAATCGGGCGTTACCAAAACGGGTTTCTGCAAACGAGACCCCCAAATACTGGGTATACCTCGCACCAAGTTTGTTTGCCATCCCGGGCTTAATATTTGCTTCATGGATAACCAAAGGAAGACCGAGCTTTTTCGCAGCCAGATAGGCGGGGGCAGAAGCGAATCCGCCGAATCCCACCACAATATCAATTTCATGTTTGCGCATGAGGGCTACAGAACGGCGAATTGCACGGCGGAGCTTTGGTAAGAAAGTCAGAAGCTCAGGTCCCGGACGCCTCGGAAATGGCACCTTCGGCACGGTCAGCAATTGATAACCGCGTTCCGGCACCAATCGTGCTTCAAGCCCTTCTTCGGTTCCCAGAATCAGGATTGTCGATTCTGGCTCTCTGCGGCGGATCGTATCGGCTACTGCAAGCAGCGGATTGACATGTCCAGCGGTACCTCCGCCTGCGAGGAGATATCGGGTCATAGTTGAACCACGTCTTTTCCGGATTTGCTAAATGAGAGCACAATACCGATGGCTATCATTGTCGCTATCAGGGAGGATCCACCGGCAGAAATAAACGGAAGTGGAACCCCGAGCACCGGCGCCAATTGCAGTACAACGGCAATATTGATGAATGCTTGCCCAACAAGCCAAACCAGTACAGAACCGGTAAAGACCCGGATAAAGGGGTCAGACTTATTCGCATCAATGACCCGGATAAGCGCAATAGCCAACAGCACAAAGAGAGCAATAACGGTTATCGCACCGGCTAGGCCAAGCTCCTCGCCGATAATTGCGAAGATGAAATCGTTTTCGGCCGTCGGTAACCAATTCCACTTCGCCTTTGAGTTCCCGAGCCCAACTCCAAAAATATTTCCGGCCGAGAGAGCATAACTCGCATGTGTTACCTGCCAGCAGCTCCCCTCATAGTCAATACAACCGCCTTTATCAGCGAATGCCATGATTCTCTGCATACGTGAAGTACTCGAGATCACCATCAGAAAAACGGCAATGCCGGCAATCACCGCGGAAACAGCAAGGTAGCGTAATTTCACTCCGGCAAAATACGCTCCGGCGAAGAGAATCAAACCAAGAATGAGCGAGGTGCCGAGATCCCAGCCCAGCATGACCAGTCCAATTGCAGCACCCGGAACCAGAACGATTGGGCCTATCATCCGGCGCCAATCGCTAGTTTGTGCATTCAATCGGGTAAAGGAGAGTGCTAGCCATAAAGCAATACCGACCTTAATCAACTCCGAGGGTTGAAAGGTCACCCCCGCAATGGTTACCCAGTTGAGATTACCACCGGTTGCAGAGCCCATATGGGTCGTCAAAATGAGCAACTGGAAGGCACAGGCTCCACCCAAAATGACCAGTGCCCATTTTTTCCAAAAAATAATTGGCATGCGGGATGCGAGGAGCATGATGGGGATACCAATGATGACGAAGCGTCCCTGACTGATTAGCCCAGTGAAGGCATTTCCGGTGCTGGCAAAGTCTGAAACCGATGATGACGAAAAGACCATAATGGTGCCGAAAAGGATAAGCAGAATGACAACGCCAAGAAGGAAAAAATAGTTCCGATGCTCTACGCTGAACAGTGCTTTGACACGAACCCTGGTTCTGGGATTTTCAGAGAGGGAGGCATTCTGTCGCAGGGTTTGCGTCATAGATCATTCCTCTCTTTAAAATCCTGTAGCCGTACCTGGCATATTTTCGAACACTTCAATTGTTCGCTGATTTCTCGCAGAAATCGATAATGACACTCCCTAAACCTTAACGTGAAGCTTGAAAGCCACATTAATGAGGGATATTTCTTAGAAAGCTGAGCGTTGGCTCAAAAATAGTGTGATTTCTTCTGGTGTAACCCCGAGACCTCGTACCAGGGCGGCGGCAGCCAAAAATATTTCAAACTGCTCTTGTCCTTCAAAACCCGCACGCTGAAGTTCATCCAGGGTACTGATTTCTAGGGCAGAATTTCGGCGGTCCTCGAGGTAGGCACGATCAACAACCAACTCTTCAACCACGCCAAGATCCCCCGGGCCGGGGCTTGCCAACCAAAATCCAATGGCTCGGCAGCCGTCGATAACATCTGCCTCCCGCAATAGAATTTCAGCCAGTTCATCAGATCGGTTGTAGAGTGCAAATTTTTGCGTATTCGAAAAAATCTTGCCCTGGTCAACGAGACGAGCAGCTGCATCCTCATGCCAACTCGGCTGAACATCTGGCGATAGGAAGAGACTCATCAAAGGCTGAACCCTGTGCTGAAAGTGTAATTGCTCAGGGCTCAACACGATCAGAAAATAGTCAAACTTCTCGGGATTTCTAATTCCATCAAGTACCGGAGCCGAGCCAAAACCAAGGCGGATGGCGGCAATCCCTGCAGTCGAGAGCATATTCTCGGCAAGTTCGGCAACCCTCCGTGCGTGTTCTCCGCTCAGAGTAATCCACTCTGCGGGGTGTTCTGAAAACACGGCCCGAAGTCGCCAGGCCAACTCTGCTTCAGAGAGCACTTCTGTGTCTGCATGTGAAACAAAATGTGTGAGAACCGGATGCTCGGGCGAGAAACTTGGCGAGGCAATAATAAATTCTGGATTGAATTCGAGTGCCGCCTCGAGCATTTCATCTTCACTCAAACCCAGACGAGGATCAGCACCAATCACTTGGAATAGTGGCAATAAATCAGGGTTCGCACTGAGTGCTACTACCAAAAGTTCGGCTTGCAATTCTGCCAGGGTATCTGCAGCGCTGAATGCAGTATCCCCCGCACCCAGGATAAGAACTCGGCGATTCTTCCAAAATTCTCTACTGGTGCCAAGCGGCAATGATTGATCTGACTCTGCCACTTAGATGGATGTCCACTCGAGATAGAACAGCCCCACGCCCAAAGCCACACACATGCCCTGAATAATCCAGAAGCGCACCACAATTGTGACTTCCTGCCACCCCTTCAGCTCAAAGTGATGGTGAATCGGGGTGCTCAACCAAATGCGCTTGCCCTTGGTCGCTTTGAAATAAATACGCTGGATAATGACCGTCATGGTGATCCAGACGAAAAGGCCACCAAGAAGAACGAGAAGCAGCTCGGTGCGGCTCATTACAGCCAGTGCGGTGAGTGCCCCACCAAGACCGAGTGCCCCGGTATCTCCCATCATGATTTGTGCTGGCGAAGTGTTCCACCAGAGGAAACCAACAAGGGCGCCAACAATTGCCGCTGCAATAACAGCCAAATCGAGCGGGCTAGAGACGATATAACACTTCTCCATCACTGCCGGATCGAGATTCACATTGAAGCAGGACTGATTCGCCTGCCAAAAACCAATAATGATGTAAGAGCCAATAGCAAAGATTGAGGCCCCACCGGCCAGACCATCAAGTCCATCGGTAAGGTTCACCGCATTGGAAACAGAAACGGTGAGCAAAACAATCCACACCACGAAGAGCGCAATTCCCAAGACAACGCCAAAGGTGACAACAAAATCGAAGTCTAAATCGCGGAAGAGCGAAATCGCCGTGGTTGCGGCAGTGGTTCCATTGCTGTCTTGATAGCCGAGAGCCAGAATCGCAAAAGCGGCCCCAACAATCAATTGGCCCAGAATCTTGAACCAGTGGTTCAGCCCTAGGCTATTGCTGCGACGTACTTTCAACCAATCGTCTAAGAAGCCGATAAGCCCGAGGCCTACCATCATCATAATGACCAGAAGAGCCGGCACGCTTGGCAGCTGTTGGCTGAGGAGTTTGGCCAGGAAGTAGCCGAGGGTGGCTGCAGCGATGAATACCACGCCGCCCATACTCGGGGTGCCACGTTTCAGCTGGTGCGAGGTTGGAGTATCCGCCCGGATATATTGCCCCAGGTTCATCCTGCGGAACATCTTGGCAAACACCGGCGTCAGAAAGAGGGAAAAAGCGAGGCCAAATGCGCCAGCAAAAATCAGGGCAATCACAAGCTCTCCTCCTGTGCTCGAGAACCGTCAAGAGCTACTCCTGTAATTCTGTCACCGAGGAAGCGGATATTGGCGGATTTACTCGACTTAAAAAGAACCATGTCATTTGCCTGGATAGCATCCTGGAGCAACGCTTCACACTCCTCGATGGTTTCACAGTAAATCGATTCACCATCCCAGGACCCCTCAAAACTGGTGGAGTTGTGCAACATCTTCGCCCCCTCACCAACAACATAGAGCTGCGAAATATTGAGACGAACCGCTAAAATACCGAGGTCTTTGTGCTCCTGCCAGCTCGCTTCACCGAGATCTGCCATTTCGCCGAAAACGGCGACGGCACGACGTCCCTCTTGACGGGCAAGGATTGCCAAGGTTTTGAGTGCGGCGGCGGCGGAATCAGGGCTGGCGTTATAGGCATCATTGATTACGATGGCACCATTTGGCAAAACAAACTTTTCCATGCGCCAACGTTCTGCACGAGTCATCTTTCCGAGCGCATCAATTGCCTTTGGAAGATCCAGACCGAGCGCTTCAACAGCGAGGAGTGCGGCCAAAGCATTGTAGACATGGTGCTCACCCAAAATCTGTAATGAAACTTCTCGTTCAGGATGTGGTTTCAGCTCGAGCCCGAACCGGGTTCCCCAGATTCCGCTATCGATTGTGGTGGTATGCGCATCGGCAGCCGGGTTGTTCAGGCTGAAGAAGCGAACTTCGGCCTCGGTCCAATCAGCCATTTCACGAACCATCGCATCATCGAGGTTGAGGATTGCTGTTGAACTCTGTGGCAAGCTACGAACCATTTCGGCCTTCGCCTGTTGGGTATCGCGAATGTCGCCAAAATCTCCGAGATGTGCCAATCCAACTTTCAAGACCAGGGCCACATCCGGTGGTGCGATGTCTACCATGCTGGCAATTTCACCCCGCGCGCTGGCACCCATCTCAACCACCAAGAATTCAGTGGTATCGGTAACTTTGAGAACTGAGATTGGCATCCCAACCTCGTTGTTGAACGACTCGATTGGTGAAACTGTTTCCCCAAAGACCTCAAGCATCTGCTGCAACATGTTTTTTGTGGTTGTCTTGCCGTTTGAACCGGTAACCGCCACGACGCGGACCTGGCCTTTTGCGCGAACTCTTGCCAACACATTTTTTGCTAGGGCGGCCAGAGCCACCAAGCCATCACTGACGACAATCTGTGCCTGAGTGAGCTCGGTCAGTTCTCGCTCAACAATGAGCAATGCTGCGCCTCGGCTCGCCGCACCCGGCGCAAAATCGTGACCGTCTGCTTCAGCCCCGCGCAGAGCAAAAAAAATGTCCCCGGCGCTCACGAGACGGGAATCGGTTTGGACGACACCGGATACCACGGTGCTTTCGGAATGCGAATCAACTACGGTGCCTTGCACGGCCTCCGCAATCTCAGCCAGTGTCATTGCAATCATGGTAGCCAACCTGCCTCGGCTAGCGCCGCTAAAGAATCTTCTCGTGATGAATAGTCCAACCGTTGCCCCTGCACTTCACGATAGTCCTCGTGGCCCGGACCTGCCCAGAAAATCAATCCATTATCCCCAGCAAGGCGAATTGCGAGGCGTATTGCACTTGCAGGATCAGCTTCCTCGTGCAATTCACGCTCGGGATACGTGCTCTTGATGGCTTCAAGAAGCACACCTCGGATAGCCCCCGGATCCTCGAAGCGAGGGTTGTAATCGGTAATGATCACAATGTCGCTCTGCGCTGCCGCATTCTCAGCCATAGCAGCCCTCTTGGTGGTGTCTCGGTCGCCATCGACCCCAAAGAGCATGATGACCGGGCCCGAATGTACAGAATTAATCGCCTTTAATGAGTGTGTGAATGCTTCCGGGGTGTGACCATAATCAAGAATCATCGTTGGCCCCGCAACGCCCCCGGCATGAGGAGTACGCAAAATTTCCATCCGGCCCGGTGAGGTCCATGGAATACTGTGTTCTCCAAGAACAGACTTCAGGCGATCGAAGTTCACCCCAGCGCTCAAAAACATCAGGATTGCAATAGCTGTATCAAAAAGCACTTGCTCGCCAAAAAGCTCTACGCGGGCATTCAATTGCTCCCCGGTCTTTGCATTCGATAACAGCAGTTCACTGAGCTCGAGATCCTGCGAGACGATTTCTACCGTCCAATCAGGATTTCGGGGCGAATCAGACCAATCGATACTGAGCTTGGGGATGTGGGTTTCAGCATAGAGCCGTTCGCCCCATTCAGTGTCGAGTGAGATAACCGCTGCTGCCGAAATATCGCTATGGAATAACCGTGCTTTCGCCCGATAGTACTCCTCCATACTGGCGTAATCATCGAGATGGTCATGGCTGAGATTCAGAAATGACATCACCGAAAAATGTTGCCCCAAGAGACGATTATGCGTGACCGCTTGGGCGCTGACCTCGATGAGTGCTGTATCCACATTCTGTTCGGCCATCACCCCGATCAGGGCATGTAATTCAGTTGATTCCGGAGTGGTCAAACCACCAACAAGGTTTATATCGCCAATCCGACGTTCCGCAGTGGTGGAAAGTGCAGTTTTCTGACCGCACAAACGCGCGATCTCATCGAGCAGATACATTGTCATGGTCTTGCCATTGGTTCCGGTGACGCCAAAAAGCTGGGGCAAAGTCTTTCCACGGGTATACAGCAATTCCGCAGCTGTCGCCGCAGCGAGGCGAGGACGCTCCACCACAAGAACCGGCAAGGCCAGCCCCTGGTCAAGGATATGACCGAGACCCTCAGCATCCGTCAAAATTGCCACGGCCTCGGCACTCAACGCTTGTTCTGCATATTTAGCACCGTGCTGAAATTTGCCAGCCAGTGCTGCGAAAACATCACCCGGGCGCAGTTGTTTACTATCGAGGCTTATCCCCCGAATTTGCGGGTCTGAATCCGTATTATGTACCGTGCCACCGAGGGCTTCGGCGAGCTGAGATAAGCGAATCTCAGGTACCCCGATGGGGCGAAAATCTAAACTCTTCGACATTCTCACAAATCTTTGACTTACCAAGTGGTAGGTAGCTTTACTACCGGTTCGGTAGACGGCTCAATTTTATAGGTTTTGAGCACCTGAGTCATAATATCGCGAAAGATCGGCGCGACAGCGCGTGTGCTCTTATTGACCGGATATCCAAGAGTGACTGCTACGACGTATTTTGGATTGTCCATCGGAACCATACCAATGATCGAAGTGACCGCTTTATCACCATAACGGCCGTTCTCGGCGACCTGAGCAGTTCCTGTTTTTGCGCCAACTCGGTATCCGGCGATAGAAAGTTGTGGCTCCAACCAGCTCGAATTCACCGTGGTTTCAAGGAGGTCCTGTGCGGCTTGGGCTGCTGCCGGAGTGAAGACCTGTTCTGTACCGCTCAAATCTGGGGTATCAGTGACCGTGCCATCTTCCCAGGAGCAGCCTTCAACCAGTGACAGCGGAATCTTCTTGCCATCATTGCCAATCACCTGATAGCTGGCGGCCATCTGCATGGCTGTGACAGAAATACCCTGACCATAGTTCGTTGCCAGCTCAGTGTGCTTATCCCACTTGCCGGGACCATTGAAAATACCCCGTGATTCACCTAAGAAGTTGACTCCGGTTTTGCTGCCGAAACCGGTCTTCACCATATAGTCATAACGCACACTCGAGGGGATATTCTGTGAAAGGAATATGGTACCAATATTCGAAGATTGAGCCATAACACCGGCAGCGGTCCATTTGGTATCACCGTGCTGGAAGGAATCGCCAATCACAATATCATTCCCAAAGTTGACCCGCCATGGAACAGTCACACCGGTGGTCGAGGTAATTGCTCCCTCGCTCATCGCTGCTGCCAGTGTGAGGGTCTTCATGGTAGAACCGGGCTCATATGGGCTGGTAAACGAGCGAGAAGTCCAGGTATCGGGATGGGTCGCACCGGGATTATTTGAATCGGCTGTTGGATACTCTGCTACGGCACGAATCTTTCCAGTTTCAACCTCAATAACAATCGCTGTCGCCCACTCGGCCCTCGCATCTTGCGCGCCGGCGGCTAAGGCCTCCTGAGCGTACCACTGCAAATCAGAGCTGATGGTGAGCTGAACATCCGCTCCATTTTTGACCTGCTCAGTCACTACGGTAGAGCCAGGAATACGCACACCGTCTAGGCCGCGCTCATATGTTTCGGTACCGTTTTGCGGTGCAAGGCAGGTCTCATTGAGCAGCAGCTCTATTCCTGCGCCAGGCCCATCCTTCGACATAAAGCCGATGAGATTACCCGCAACTGCCCCATTGGGATACGTTCGTGCCGGAGTCTGTTCAGAATATACCCAAGGAATTGCGAGATTCTGCACAGCCCGAAGTACTTCAACATCGACATTCTGGGCAAGAAAAGCAAAGTCACTTTCGGGATTCTTGTTCAGGGCTTCGCGAATCGATTCAGCCGAAACACCAGTCACTTCGGCTAACTCAGTAATAGCCTGATCACGACTGACCGTTTCACGCACGCCCTCATCGCTCACACGCTTGAAACTCTCGGTTGCAAAACGGGGAGAACTGGTGATGTTATAACGCATCACCGAACTCGCCATCACTTTGCCATCAGCATCGTAGATATTACCCCGAGTGCCATAGATCGTCACCGGAATTGAGCGCCGCTGCAATGCCTCTTGGTTCAAATCCGCAGCCCGAACAACTTGGAAATCGACCAAGCGAAAAATAATTGGCAGGCATAAAACCAAAACTGCGAACAACACCACAAGCTGGCGTCGTCTCACCTGAAACTGTGGGTCTGAGTTGAGCGACATAAAGCAGAATTCCTATTGTTGGGCGACCGGAATAGTCTCTGGTGGTGCGACAACCGGTGATAGTCCCCTGGTTGCGTCACTCGAGGATACCTCAGCGGAAGACCCAGAATCGGTTCCTGGCAGCGGTGTTTCGCCAATCAAAAGACCTGCCGGCTGGGTCAGATTTAAGACACCCGAAAGATAGGCTGACTCTTTTTCGAGCAAGGAGTTTTTTACCACCGGATTTGAGATTGCATTATTGCTTCCAGCCACGGCCAGAGAGCCGGAAATGAGGCCATCACTCAGCCGCAGGAAAGCAACATTTTTGCTTGGCACCATCCCAAGAGAGCTTGCATTCGCAGAAAGATACTGTGGAGAAGACAAGAGAGCAATATCTTCTCCCAAGGATTCGGCTGTTCGGCTCGCTTCACGAAGATCGCCCTTAAGCGCAGAAATTTCGTAAGCACCTTGAGCCAACAAAATACTCATCATGAGTTGTGAGGCCAATACTACGGCCAAGCCAACCATGATCATGATTGCGTAATGAACCCGCGGACGGGTAGCTTTCTGTGCCTGCACCTCCGGCGCAGATTGTTTTCTGCCACCAGCAATCAGCTGGAACGGGAGTTTGCGCTGTTCTGCTGCTTCGGATGGCGCGAATTGAGGTCGACGAATAGCTGAAGCACTCATGCGTTCACCTCCCGAATACGTTCTGCGGCGCGAAGTCGAACCGACTTTGCGCGTGAGTTTTGAAGAATCTCTTCTTCACTTGCTTGTTCTGAACCACGAACCAAAAGTTTGAGCTCTGGTCGATGCTCTGGTAGCTCGACCGGAAGACCGTGCGGAGCAGAAGAAACTGCCTTCGCCTGCAATGCCCGCTTGACAATGCGGTCTTCAAGGGAGTGATAGCTCAAAACCACAATGCGACCGCCAAGTGCGAGACTGCTCACCGCATCCGGAATCGCTTCTTCGAGCACGCTCAACTCACGGTTAACCTCAATACGAAGAGCCTGGAATACCCGCTTTGCCGGATGCCCGGCTCGGCGAAGAGCAGCCGGTGTCGCCCTGTCAATAATGTCTACCAATTGCGCAGACTCGACAAAGGGTTCGCGTTCTCGAGCCGCAACAATTGCTCGCGCATACCGAGGTGCGAGCTTTTCCTCACCATAGTTTCGGAAAATTCGTATCAGATCGCCGAGCTCATAATTCTGAAGTACCTCAGCAGCGGTTATTCCTTTACTCGAATCCATGCGCATATCCAGTGGCGCATTTTTCGAATAACTAAAACCACGCTCAACCTTGTCGAGCTGAAGGGAGGATACTCCTAAATCAAAAAGGATGCCCTGTACCGAATCAAGGCTGAAACGGTCGAGTACGTCAAATATTTCATCGTAGACCGCATCAACAATGCGAATTCTCTGGCCAAATACTGCCAATCGCTCCCCCGCTAGTGCGCGGGCTTCTGGATCTCTATCGATTCCGATAACGCTGAGTTCAGGAAAGCGCTGCAGTGCAGCCTCGGTGTGTCCACCCATGCCCAAGGTGGCGTCAATGAGAATCGCTCCAGGTGCTGAAATCGCCGGAGCGAGCAGGGTGAGGCAGCGTTCGAGTGCTACTGGGATATGCAAGTCGGAGGTGGCCATAATATCTGTGGTCTATTCTTCGAAAACTACCGATGAATTCTGATTCCCATCCATTCCGCCTGAGATCGGGGAAGATAACTCAGGATGGTTGGCTGGGAGTCGGAACCCACCGACTAGATCAGACCAGGAATCACCTCCTCCTCGATTGCTGAATAATTGTCTTCTTCTTCGGAAACGAAGGCCTTCCAAGCTTCGGCATCCCAGATTTCAATCCGAGTTCCGAGCCCTACAACTGCCAATTCACGATCAAGACCGGCATAGTCCCGAAGCGTTTGCGGGATGGTCACGCGATTCTGTTTGTCCATGGCTTCATCACTGGCGCCCGAGAGAAAGAGCCGCAAATAGTTTCGAGCCTGTTTGCTCGAAACCGGAGCCTGACGGACTTTGTCGTACAGTTCCTGAAACTCTTTAGGAGGAAATGCATAGACGCATTTCTCCTGGCCACGCGTGAGCACCATGCCATCAGCGAAATCTGCACGCAGTTTGGCAGGAAGGATCAAGCGATTCTTTTCATCCAGTTTTGGATTGAACTCTCCTAAGAGCATCGCGTTCCTCCTTCCGGCCAAATCAGGAACTTACTCCATTATGCTCCACTTTACTCCATTTTCATCCACTTTCATACATATTTTGAAGATATTTTGGGCAATCGTCCAATTTTCAGAAATTTGGGCACAAAAAAAAGAGCCCCGAGGGGCTCTACATTTTTTGTCTCAGGCGCTATCGCCGAAGAAGCTTATCTCTGGTTGCGCTCATCCCAGCGACGGTTTGCGCGCTGTTCCCAGGTCTCTGATTGTGAGGATGGAGTGTGCGAGCGACGATTCGCTTGAGTTCCTGCACCCTGCTTCGGATCCGGCTTTCCGCCCGAAAGAGCAAACACCACACCAAAGAACATCACCGCAAAACCGGCTACACCGATGAGTAATTGTTGGAAGAAAATAGCCAAGAAAAGCCCAACGATACCAACAACTGCAATCAGCAGACCGATAACGAGGCGACGATAGTCAAGCGCACGGGGAACCCCATTGGTGGCGACATAGTCAACGTCGTTCTTGTAGAGATTTCGTTCCATCTCATCAAGTAAGCGCTGCTCTTCTTCGGATAGTGCCACGTTTTATGCTCCTACATCGGTTTTCAGCCTCTACTTCATCGGCTGTGTCTTATTCTACCGGGCTTTTCTGAGGGTAGGCTAGGGATGTGCAAGAAAATGAGAAACTCACCGAATTAGTTCAGCAAAGACTCAACCAATTCCTCATTTCAAAATCTGAAGTGTTTGAACTTATCACTCCAGAACTTCTTGCCCTCACCGATTACGCAACCACTCTGCTCAGCTCTGGCAAGCGGTTCCGCGCACGATTCGCATACTGGGGTTGGTTCGCAGTCTTCTCTGATCAGATCGACCCCCTGCTCACACCAAAGCAGCAGCTCCAAGCCATTGTCGACACAGCCAGTGCTTTAGAAATCTTCCACGCAGCAGCGTTGGTACACGATGATTTGATTGATAATTCTGATACCCGGCGTGGACAGCCAGCAGCTCACAAACATTTCGAGGATCTGCACCGAAATTCCGAATGGCGAGGCAATGCAGCAGAATTTGGTCGAAATACCGCGCTCCTCCTCGGTGATCTGTTGCTCGGTTTCAGTGATGATCTCTTCGATCAAGCTCTGGCCCAGCTCAGCAACGCATCGACGATTGCTTCTGCACGTCAAGAATTCATCCGGATGCGGAATGAAGTAACCGCCGGACAATACCTGGACATCCTCGAAGAACAGGTTTGGCCATTCCATAGCGATGAAGAGGCCATTGGGCGGGCGAAACGCATTATTACTTATAAATCGGCAAAGTATTCTGTTGTAGCACCGTTACGAATTGGTGCCGCAATTGCCGGAGCCTCCGCCGCTCAGCTCAATGCACTCAGCGAGTATGGCATGCCATTGGGTATTGCTTTCCAGCTTCGCGATGATTTACTTGGGGTTTACGGAGATAGCACCGTCACAGGAAAACCTAGTGGCGATGATCTTCGAGAGGGTAAGCGAACCATTTTGATTGCTCTGGCAAAGACCTCAGCGACACGTTCTGTAGCTCGTTTGATTGACGAACTCCTCGGTGATGCGATGCTCACGGATGTTCAAATCGGACTTCTCCAAAGCGAAATCAAACTGAGCGGCGCCGTTGAGCGGCTGGAACGACTGATTAGTCACCAGCTCCTCCAGGCAAATGCAGCTCTCGATGAAGCTCCGCTCGCTGAAAAAGCTATCCAGCAACTTCGCGAACTCGCGATTGCTGCCGCAAAACGAGAAGCCTAAAAAGCGAGACTTTGCGCAACACGTCGAACTTCGCTCTTGCGTCCGGCACGGAGCGATTCGATCGGTGTATTGCCAAGGAGCTCATTCGGCTCAAGTAGCCATTGCACGACCTCATCGTTACTGTAGCCACTATCAAAGAGCAAAGTAATCGTACCGGCAAGCTTTTCGAGAGGAAGATCGTCCTTCAGAAAGAGCGCAGGGACCTTGAGAACGTTCTCAATCCGGACAGCCAAGAGCTGCTTTTCTTCAAAAAGCCTCCGGATGCGCCCCGGACTGAGATTTAATATTTCGGTCAAATCAGGAACGGTAAGCCATTCTGTTTGCTGGACCCAGGGAGTTGTCGAATCTATAACCACACCTCTATCTTTGATGAAATTGCTCTCCAGCACACAACGCTAATGTTTCGAACATATTAACTCTTTTCACATTAGTAACAAATTTTCACAGTAGAATACTTAAGTATGGTCTGTTAACATCTATGAAGACCTGTAAACGATTGCCTCATGGCCGGCCAGTGCGGAGTGTTTGATATGTTGAACGAAAAGAAAACTGCTTCCCCGCAGCACCAAGTTTCGCGGAAGCTCATGCAAACCATGCCATTGGTGATGGCATCTTCCTTGGTGCTGAGCCTCAATCTTGCCGGAGTTGATTCGGCCAAAGCTCAACCATCCCCTGAAAAGGATAAGCAGATCAAGGGCGAAAACAAGGCAAGTGTTATTCCACTTCAGAGTGAAGCCAGCCCGAACGACACTGCTGCAATCAGCGTTGCCACTAGCCAGCTCAGCTACACGGTCAAAAAGGGCGATACTGTCAGCGGAATTGCTCAACAACATGGAATTTCTACCGCAAGTATCCTGGCTTTGAACGGGCTCGGCTGGTCAAGTTTGATTTTCCCAGGCCAACAACTGCTCCTTTCGAAAGGGAGCGTTACCCCGATTACACCAGCTCCTACACCTGCACCTGCTCCACAACCCGGAAATAGCAGCGATAGCTACACCGTAAAAGCTGGCGATACGGTCAGCGGTATCGCAGCCAAGTTCGGCGTATCCACCCAAGGGATTTTGGATCTGAATGGTCTGAATTGGAAGAGCATTATTTATCCCAAGCAGGTACTCAAAGTTCCGGCTAGTGCCACTGCCCCATCCAATGACAACGCTGCGCAGCCAGCACCACCGGCAACCTCCGCCCCAGCGCCAGCAAGCTGCACCGCAGTGAGCTATACGATTATGCCGGGTGATACGGTGAGCCGGATTGCATCGAAATTTGGCGTCAAGGTGCAAACTGTTCTGAGCGCGAATGGTCTTGGTCTGAACAGCCTCATTTTTGCCGGGCAAAAGCTTACAATCCCAGGCGCTACCCTCGTTAGTGATGATTGCCAAGTACACGCCGAACTCAGCACTGAAATGCTGATTAATGCACGAATTATTGTTGAGGTTGGCCGCAGCGCCGGCGTCTCCGACTACGGCTTGGTCATAGCTTTAGCGACCGCCGCTCAGGAATCTGGACTTCGTAATATCAACTACGGTGATCGTGATTCTGTAGGCCTGTTCCAACAGCGTCCATCCACCGGATGGGGAACTGTCGAGCAAATCATGGATCCATACCGTTCTGCGAAAGCATTCTTTGGCGGTTCGGTAAATCCGAATCCAGGAAAAACTCGTGGTTTGCTCGATATTCGTGGCTGGGAAGGGATGTCCGTGACCAAGGCAGCCCAAGCTGTCCAGATTTCTGGCTTCCCGGAGGCCTATGCCAAGTGGGAAGCATCTGCTCGCCACTGGCTGAGTTTGCTCAAGTAATAAGGCTCGCCGACGGTCTGAATGAATTACTGAGTCCCCAGGAATTAGACTAAAAATCGTGGAGCCTTCAAACACTGATCCGGTCATAGGTCGTCGAATCGACGCTCGATATCGGGTCTTGTCCAAAATTGCCCGTGGCGGTATGGCGACGGTTTATTTAGCAACCGATGAACGCCTCGAACGTCGTGTCGCTCTGAAGGTCATGCACCACCATCTCACCGATGATGCAGGATTTAGAGAACGATTCATTCGGGAGGCACATTCTGCTGCCCGTTTGGCTCATCCAAATGTGGTTAGCGTCTTTGATCAGGGTCAAGATCAGGATATGGCCTATTTGGTCATGGAATATCTCCCCGGGATTACCCTGAGAGAACTGCTTGAAGAACACGGCCAGCTCACTGCCGAGCAGGCCCTGGACATTATGGAAGCGGTGCTTTCAGGACTTGCAGCAGCGCACCAGGCCGGTATCGTTCACCGGGATATCAAGCCCGAGAACGTTTTGCTTGCCGACGACGGACGGATCAAACTCTCCGACTTTGGACTGGCTCGCCCATCATCTTCGGCAACCGCAACCGGTCAAGCTTTGCTTGGAACAATCGCTTACCTCTCCCCCGAACTTCTCACCCGGGGTGTCGCGGATGTTCGGAGCGACATTTATGCCATCGGCATCATGCTCTATGAAATGATTACCGGGAAGCAGCCCTTTGTTGGCGAACAGCCGATGCAGATCGCCTACCAGCATGCCAATGATAGTGTTGGTGCCCCGAGCCTGATTGTTCCCGGAATTCCTCAAGAGCTTGACGAATTAGTTCTTTGGGCAACAGCAAAGGACCCGGATGATCGCCCGGCCAATGCAGGCGAGCTTCTGACCGCACTCCGCGAAGTCCGTAGCCTTATTCTTCCAAGTGCGGTCTCCCACATGGACCAAACCATGGTCTTGGAACCAGCCGCTGATCAGTTCTCACGCGGCAACCAAGCCACAGAAATTATTCAGGAGCGCATTGCGCCGGCTCGGAGTACCCGCACATCCACCGGTGTTTTGGAACAGCGCACTCTGAAGAGAAACCGTCGGGGCAAAATTCTCTTTGCAATCGTCATGGTTCTCGCGCTCTTTGCCGGTGGCACTGGCTGGTATTTTGGCAGCGGCCCCGGAGCCATGGTGACCATCCCAGAATTCCAGAATCAAGAACAGGCTTTGGTCGAAGCCCAATTGGCAAAACTTGATCTGAAATATGACTTTGATGAGAGCTATGACTACAGCACAGATCTAGGCAAGGTCTCACGTACTGATCCGGCGGCCGGGGAACAAGTTCAAAAGGGAAGCACGATCACCATTGTGCTCTCACTCGGACCAAAACCGATTGAGTTGCCAATGTTCAGTGGACTCACTGTAGATGTGGCAAAAGCGCTCATCACTTCATCAGACTTTAGCGTTGGCAATGACCTCGTCCGTCAATTTAGTGCAGATGTACCAAAGGATACCGTCATTGCAGCCTATGACGCAGAAGGGAATCTGCTCGAAGCGGGCAAAGACTACTTCGAGAAAGCCCCCATTTCTCTTCTGATTTCAGCAGGTGCTGTGCCAAGTGTTGTTGATCTCTCTCTGGGCGCAGCCGAGTCAGAACTTCGGGCTGTCGGTCTTGAGCCGGTTCGAGGCGAGGATGCCTACAGTGACAATATTGTTGCTGGCAACGTTGTCAGCCTTGTTGCAGCGGATGTCCTGAGTGTCGGCGACACTCCAACCCTCATCGTCTCGAAGGGTCCCGCTCCCGTCAAAATTCCAGATGACCTCGTGGGCAAGAAGTGGAGTAATAAAATCAAACAACAACTCCTCGATGCCGGGTTCAGTCTTGATTACAACCAGATAGCTGATGCATTCCCAGCTTTTTATACCATTTCAGCGATTGATCCTGCCCCCGGAAAAACTGTACCAAGAGGAACAAAACTCAAAATATCTTTCTCCCTCTAGCAGTATTTGAACGGGTGAAGATACGTTTTTCTCGGCGCTAGCCGGCACAGCAAAATGCTCGTTCATCGAAGCTCAGATATGAGCCAGAATGAACGAGCATTTTTGTAAACCTTGAGTGTTTACTACTTCTTGCCGTGTGAGTGCGAAAGTTCCTCAGCAACCAAGAAGGCCAATTCCAACGACTGCATGTGGTTCAGACGAGGATCACAAAGAGACTCGTAACGGGTTGCCAGTGTTGCCTCATCGATAAATTCTGAGCCACCCAAGCACTCGGTCACATCGTCACCGGTCAGCTCGACGTGGATGCCACCAGGGAAGGTACCAACCTCGCGGTGTGACTCAAAGAAGCCACGAACCTCATCCACGACATCATCGAAACGACGGGTCTTGTAACCATTCGGGGTAGTAATGCCATTACCGTGCATTGGATCGGTAATCCACAGCGGGTTCGCATCAGTGCCCTTAACCAGTTCAAGCAGTGGAGGAAGCGCATCGCGAATCACACCAGCACCCATCCGGGTAATGAAAGTCAAACGACCCGGCTCACGCTCAGGATCAAGCTTGTCAATCAAACGCAAAACGGTGTCACGATCAACACTCGGTCCGAGCTTCACACCAATCGGGTTCCGAATCTTCGAGAAGAAATCAACATGTGCCCCATCAAGGTCACGTGTTCGCTCACCAATCCAAATGAAGTGTGCCGAGGTGTTGTATGGCATACCGGTCCGGGAATCAATCCTGGTCATCGGGCGCTCATAGTCCATCAGCAAACCTTCATGGCTGGTGTATAGGTCAACCCGCTTCAGCTCGTCGAAATCTGCTCCGGCCGCATCCATGAACTTCATTGCACGGTCAATTTCGCCGGCAAGTTTCTCGTAACGGTTGTAGGCAGGATTTCTCGAAAATCCCTGGTTCCATGAGTGCACTTCGCGCAAATCGGCGAATCCCCCCTGAGTGAAGGCACGAATCAGGTTGAGCGTTGACGCTGAAATATTGTAGCCCTGCACCATACGAGCAGGATCGGCTCTCCGGGACTCAGGAGTGAAATCGTAGCCGTTCACGATATCGCCACGGTAAGCGGGCAACGTTACTTCGCCACGGGTTTCGGTGTCGTTTGATCGCGGCTTGGCAAATTGTCCTGCCATGCGGCCGACCTTGACAACCGGCATTGAGGCGCCGTAGGTGAGCACAACAGCCATTTGCAGAATGGTCTTGATCCGCTCCCGGATATTGTCCGCTTTGGCCCCAGCGTAGGTTTCTGCGCAATCGCCGCCCTGCAAGAAGAAAGCTTTGCCCTGTGCTGCAAGAGCAATTCGCTCTCGCAATTGATCAACCTCACCGGCGAACACTAACGGTGGATAACTGGCCAGCTTCGCCGATGCTTCTGCGACCTCTACCGGGTCCGACCATTGCGGTTGCTGTTTGATGGGAAGATTCCGCCATGAGTCAAGAGAAGCCAAGATTTCTGCTTCTGATGCTCGAACGTTTCCCAATTCTTCTACCAATTATTTTTCCTACTTTGTCTTGAAGGGGTTTGGGGGCTTAAATGCCCTAATAAAGTCTACCTGCGCTGACTGAGAAACGCAGAAGCTCTGAACGAAGTGCAGCGCTTTTTAAGCTTTTAGTTCTTGAGTTTTGCCTGTGGCCGGTTTTTCACGGTTGTGGCGTATACATCATGGTATTCCTGGCCACTGAGCTGGTTGAGTTCATACATGATTTCATCGGTGATGGAACGCAGAATGAATCGATCTCCCTCTTGGCCCTGATATCGCGAGAAATCGAGGGGCTCTCCGACGATGATTCCCAGGCGTCTGATTTTGGGCAATTTCGAACCGATTGGCATGACCTTTTCGGTGTCGATCATCGCAACCGGAATAACCGGTACGTGCCCCTCCAAAATCATCCGGGCAACGCCGGTGCGGCCACGGTACATAATGCCGTCTGGGCTTCGGGTGCCTTCGGGATAGATACCTAAGAGTTTTCCCTCACTCAGGACACGAAGACCTGTGTTCAATGAGGCCTCCGAAGCTTTTCCGCCTGATCGGTCAATCGGCAATTGTCCGGTAGCTTCCATGAAGAGTTTGGTGAAATATCCCTTCAAACCCTTGCCCGAGAAATATTCACTCTTCGCCAAGAAATAAATACGACGCTTCGTCATGAGCGGTAAGAAAATCGAATCGACAAAGGAGAGGTGGTTGCTCGCCAAAATTGCTGCCCCATCTTTGGGGATATTCTCCATACCGACCACCCATGGGCGGAAAATCAGACGCATGATTGGTCCGACGATAATGTTCTTCAGGATCCAGTAGACCAAGATTTCCTTTCGAAATTTATCCTCCTAGCTTACAAGATGAAGCGAGGGCATGGAATCAGGCGGTACAGTGGATGGTGAAGTTGAATCTTTGATAACTTTAACTGACACATACAACGCCATATTGGTGCCGAAGGAGTTACCGTGAAAGAGTTTGTTGTACCTGCAATTGTTCCTGCAGCACCTCAGGACAATGCCACTCAGCTTTTAGTTGATCGGCTCGCATTGACCCCGGATGATGCCCTATTCTCCCTGCCTGATGGCGATGGTTGGAAAGACGTCACAACCCGTGAATTTTATGATCAGGTCATCGCCCTGGCCAAGGGTCTGGTTGCCCAGGGTGTTGAGCCCGGTGAAAAGATCGCCATTATGTGCAAGACCCGCTATGAGTGGACCCTGATTGATTTTGCAGCCTGGTTTGCGGGCGCCCTCTTGGTGCCGGTTTATGAGACCTCATCCCCCTCACAGATTCATCACATCATTGCTGACTCTGGTGCGCACTACTTCATTCTTGAAACCGCCGAACACTTCAGCCGTTTCGATGAGGTCCAGGCTGATCTGAGTGGCGTGAAGAAGCACTGGCAGATCGAATTGGGTGACCTCGAAAAACTCAGCGCATCTGGCACCGATGTCAGTGATGAAGAGATTGAGCGCCGTCGCAATATTGCCAATGGTGATGATATGGCGACACTGATCTACACTTCTGGCTCTTCTGGTGCTCCAAAGGGTTGTGTGCTGACCCACTCGAACTTTGTTGAACTGTGCCGAAACTCTGCTGCTGCGATGCCTGAGGTTGTCGCCCGCGGATCTTCGACCCTACTCTTCGTCACCATCGCGCATATTTTTGCCCGCTTCATTGCCGTCCTGGCTGTTACCAGTGGTGTCAAAGTTGGACACCAGGCTGATACCACCCAGTTGCTCCCATCACTTGGTAGCTTCAAACCAACATTCCTCTTGGCAGTCCCTCGCGTATTCGAGAAGGTATACAACTCTGCTGAGCAAAAGGCTGAGGCTGGCGGTAAGGGCAAGATTTTCCGCAAGGCAGCAGGCGTCGCTGTCGAGCACTCGAAGGCACTCGATGCCGGCAAGGTACCCTTCGGTCTCGCACTCCAGTTCAAGCTCTTTGACATTCTGGTCTATAGCAAGCTCAAAGCAGCTCTTGGCGGAAATGTGAAATACGCTATCTCCGGTTCTGCCCCATTGGGTTTGCGTCTCGGACACTTCTTCCGTAGCCACGGCTTGCGTGTGCTCGAAGGATACGGTCTGACCGAAACAACCGCTCCCGCAACCGTAAACGTACCGAGCAAGTTCAAGATTGGTACCGTTGGCCCAACACTTCCAGGCATTGGCATCAAGATTGCCGAAGACGGCGAAGTTCTGGTCAAGGGCATCGATGTGTTCAAGGGATACTGGAATAACGAGGAAGCTACGAAAGAAGCTTTCGATGGCGAGTGGTTCAAGACCGGTGATATCGGCAGCTTGGATGATGATGGTTATCTGACCATTACCGGTCGCAAGAAGGAAATCATTATTACTGCCGGTGGAAAGAACGTTGCACCAGCAGCATTGGAAGATCCAATACGTGGCAACATTCTGGTGAACCAGGTAGTCGTCGTTGGCGATCAAAAGCCATTCATTGCGGCGCTGATTTCTCTGGACACTGAGATGCTTCCAGTCTGGTTGAAGAACAATGATGAAAATCCAGAAATGTCTCTTGAAGAGGCATCCCGGAACCCGAAGGTTCTCGCCGAACTCCAGCGAGCAATCGATAAGGCAAATGGCACCGTTTCTCGGGCCGAGTCGATCCGCAAGTTTGTTGTTGTTCCTGATGAACTCTCCATTGAGTCGGGACACCTCACCCCGAAGCTGTCGATCAAGCGTCACGTGATCATGCACGACTATGCTGATGTCATTGACTCGATCTACAGCTCGACTCCTGCCACCGAGGGCACCTCAATGCAGCAGTAGCACAGTGCTCACATCAAAAAAGGATTGGCCTCTCGGCCAATCCTTTTTTGATGAAGCGTGAAACGCTTAGAGACCGTCAACCACAAGTGCAGCCAGGTCGCGTGCAGCCTGCTTGGTTATCTGGTCTAGGTTCTTGTAATCAATAACCGAACCGGCAGCCAGACTGCGATCATAAGGAATACGAACAACATCGCGTACTCGGCTACGGAAATGACTCTCGATTTCATCGATCTTGATCATATTGGTTGCCTGGGTCGCTGTGTTAAGCGCCACGATCGACCGCTTGACCAGCTCACCATAACCATTAGCCTCTAACCAGGTGATGGTTTCTGATGCGAGACGAGCCTCGTCAATGCTGCCACCAGAAACGATAACCAGACCATCAGCCCGATTCAGCGTTGCACGCATGACCGAGTGAACAATACCGGTACCGCAATCGGTCAAAACAATGGAGTAATAACGCTCAACAATATTGGCGACAATATTGTAATCATCTTCGTTGAATGCATCGGAAAGCAGCGGGTCGGTGTCACTCGCGAGAACGTCAAGACGCGTCTCATCACGAGAAACCATAGAATCCAAGGAGGAGAAACCGGTAATCGAAGCTGCCCGATTCACCACATCACGAACCGTTGAGCGTGTTTGTTTCGGTACACGCTCAGAAAGGGTACCGCGGTCAGGATTGGCATCGATTGCAATAATGCGATCTTCACGCACATCTGCCAAAGCCATGCCCAAGAGAGTGGTTACGGTGGTTTTTCCCACACCACCTTTACGGGTCAAAACTGGCACAAACCGGGCGCCACCCTCAAGCTTGCGTGAAATACGAACATCCTGAGCTTTACGGGCCCGAACCTTCGCTGAATCACCGATGTTCACGCTATGGAAGGTTACTTCATAGAGCAAGCGTTGTAGCGCTCCCTCAGGAGCAAGGCGCTTGAGGCGCTTCGGGTCAATGAGACGGTCTGCGGTAAGCATCGCAGCGGTTTCTTCAAAGTCCCCGTTCTCACCCTTGCCCCGACGTGATGGCATCGCTGTCTGCTCGTTGGCAATCGCGGTTAACGAGATGGACCGGGTATCACTGAAAATAGCTGTTGGATCAACCTCAGGGGCCTCTTCCGTGAGCTCTTCAGCCACAACTTCAACATCGACGAATTCTTCGACAGCGCCTTCGAACGGACGATCTGCAGTTAAGGAATTCTCAAGTGAAGTTTCTTCACCACTATCCTTCTTCTTCAATGCCACGTTTTCCTCACTCGTTAAACACTTGGTATCTAACAATACTAATCTGCAAATAATATGGGGCCCGACTTTTCTTCGTCGAGCCCCAGAGAATACTAGCGTGACTAGCTGGAAATTTCTACCAGCAAATCACCGCCGGTCACCTGTTGCGTTGCTTTAATCGCAAGAGAAGCGATAGTACCAGAGACCGGTGCGGTAATCGCCGCTTCCATTTTCATGGCTTCAATACTGGCAACAACATCTCCAGCCTGAACGTTTTGTCCCAGCTCAACCTTGAGTGTCACGACTCCGTCAAAAGGAGCAGCAACTTCACCAGGCACACTTGGATTTGCCTTCACAGCTTGTTTGACATCAACCTTTATGCTCTTATCGAGCACAGTGACCGGCCGCAGTTGGCCGTTCAATTGAGCCATAACAGTGCGCATTCCGCGTTCATCGGCCTCGCCAATTGCTTCAAGCAATACAAAGAGTCGAACGCCCTTCGAGACCTCAATGGCCCGCTCCACGCCTGGCTTCAAACCATAGAGATAATCAACCGTTTCGAGAACAGAGAGGTCACCATATTGATCAGTGACATTCTGATAGAGCTTGCTTGGTTCTGGGAACAGCAAGCGGTTTAGCGCATGTTGACGCTCGCGACCCGGCTTTGCCAGGAGGGCCTCGTCCTCTGCGCTAATGGTCTGATCAGAGAACTTGAAGGTACGACCCTCGAGCACTTTGGTGCGGAATGGCTCTGGCCATCCCCCAGGGATATTGCCCAATTCGCCGGCCATGAAATTGACCACCGAATCCGGAATATCGTATTTGTGCGGGTTAGCCTCAAAATCTGCAGGATCTGCACCACTGGCAGCCAATGACAGCGCCAGATCTCCAACAACTTTCGAAGACGGGGTTACCTTTGGTGGGCGTCCGAGGATATTGTTTGCCGCAGCGTAGTAATCTTCAACCATTTCGAACTTATCGCCAAGGCCGAGAGCAATTGCTTGCTGGCGTAGATTTGAAAGTTGTCCACCAGGAATTTCATGATGGTAGACCCGGCCGGTTGGGCTTGGCAAGCCAGACTCAAATGGCTTGTAGGTGCTACGCACAGCTTCCCAGTACGGTTCAAGTGCTGAAACATTGTCCAGATTGATGCCGGTTTCACGCTCAGAGTGTTCGAGCGCTGCCACCAGAGCCGAGGCACTTGGTTGGCTGGTGGTACCGGACATTGGGGCGCTGGCAACATCCACCGCATCCACACCAGCTCGGCTTGCAGAAATCAGGGTAGCAAGTTGTCCACCGGCAGTGTCATGGGTGTGGAGATGGACCGGGAGGTCAAAGTTCTCCCTGAGCGCCGTAACCAAGGCTGAGGCGGCAGGTGGTTTCAGCAATCCAGCCATATCTTTAATTGCCAGCACATGAGCACCGGAATCAACGATCTGTTCAGCCAGTTTCAAATAATAATCGAGTGTGTAAATATCCTCTTTCGGATTGAGCATATCTCCGGTGTAGCAGAGAGCAACCTCTGCCAGTGCTGAACCAGTCTCCAATACAGCGTCAATCGCCGGGCGCATTTGTTCAACATCATTCAACGCATCAAAGATTCGGAAAATATCGACACCGGTGCGGGAAGCCTCAGCTACGAATGATTTTGTTACGATTTCTGGATACGGGGTATAGCCAACCGTATTACGCCCACGGAGCAGCATCTGCAGGTTGATATTCGGCACAGCCTCACGAAGCGCAGCCAAACGTTCCCAGGGATCCTCACCGAGGAAACGGAGGGCAACATCGTAGGTTGCTCCGCCCCAAGCTTCGATAGAGAGTAATTCCGGCGTCAGGCGGCTCAGATATGGCGCTACAGCGATAAGGTCACGAGAGCGCACTCTGGTCGCCAAAAGTGATTGGTGAGCGTCCCTAAAGGTCGTATCGGTGACGGCAAGCTCTTTCTGAGCTCTCAGGCTTTCTGCAAAGCCAACCGGTCCTAATGACAACAACTTCTGTCGTGATCCGGATGGAGCCGCCAGAGAAAGATCAAGTGTTGGGAGCTTCTCAGCCGGATCTACTGTGACCGGAGACTCGCCCCATGGCTTGTTCACCGTGGTCTCGGCCAACCAGGTCATGATCTTCGTTCCACGGTCGCGGGTTACCTTGCGCTCAAAGAGCTCGGGTCGTTCCTCGATGAAAGCGGTGCTCAGATCTCCGTCAATGAAGTCCTGGTCTTCAACCACAGCTTGGAGGAAAGGAATGTTGGTTGCAACGCCGCGGATGCGGAATTCGGCCAGAGCCCGTCGTGCCCTGCGGACTGCTCCCTTGAAGGTCGAGGCACGGCAGGTGAGCTTTACCAAAAGTGAGTCGAAGTGTGGGCTAATCAAAGCACCCGGGTTGACAGTTCCACCATCCAGGCGGATTCCGGCTCCACCGGCAGAGCGATAGGTATTGAGAATGCCAGTATCGGGGCGGAAATCAGAGAAGGGGTCTTCAGTTGTGATTCGGAATTGCATGGCTGTACCGTGAATCTGAATCTCTTCCTGACGGAGGTTTAATTCTTCCAAGGTTGATCCCGATGCGATCAGCATTTGCGAAGCAACGAGATCGACGTAGGTGATTTCTTCGGTCACGGTGTGCTCGACCTGAATGCGCGGGTTCATTTCAATAAATACGTGTTGGCCGGCACGCGGTCCCACAGTATCAACCAAGAACTCAACAGTTCCGGCATTGATATAGCCGATTGACCGAGCAAATTTCACCGCATCTGAGGTGAGTGCAGCACGTTGCTCATCGCTGAGATTTGGTGCAGGCGCAATTTCAACAACCTTCTGGTGACGACGCTGAACTGAGCAATCGCGTTCAAAAAGGTGGATAGTGTTCCCCGCATTATCAGCCAGGATTTGGACCTCAATATGGCGGGGGCGTAAAACCGCCTGCTCCAAGAACATCGTGTCATCGCCGAAAGCAGATTTCGCTTCATGCATGGAGGCGACCAGCGCTTCACGAAGCTGCTCTTTGCTATCAACACGGCGCATCCCACGCCCTCCACCACCGGCTACTGCCTTGGCGAAGAGCGGAAAACCGATTTCTTCTGATTGGCTCATCAATAGTTCAATATCATTTGTAGCCGCTGTTGAATTGAGCACCGGAATACCGGCCTTGATTGCGTTCTCTTTTGAGGTGACCTTGTTCCCTGCCATCTCGAGAATATCCGCACGTGGGCCGATAAAAGTGATGCCGTTTTCGGCCGCAGCACGAGCAAGCTCAGGGTTCTCAGAAAGAAATCCGTAGCCGGGATAAATCGCATCGGCACCAGAAAGTTTTGCAACCCGAATAATCTCGTCCACATTGAGGTATGCCCGTACAGGATAGCCCTCTTCACCAATCTGATAGGCCTCATCAGCCTTCATCCGGTGCAGTGAATTTCGGTCCTCGAACGGATAGACTGCAACCGTTTTTGCTCCTAGCTCAAATGCTGCACGGAAAGCGCGAATCGCGATTTCGCCTCTATTTGCTACAAGGATTTTCTTGAACATTATTTCTGATGCCTCAATTCAACAAATTCACGGTTCATTTTGTGGGTTGTGGTTATTTTGACGGTAGTCTGGATAGTACTGTGCATGTTTTAAGTATTAGCTCACTCAAGGGTGGCGTGGGAAAGACTACCGTAACGCTCGGTTTAGCGTCTGCTGCTTTCGCGCGCGGAATTTCGACATTGGTTGTCGATGCTGATCCGCAAGCCGATGTCTCCACCGGCCTCAACGTCGATATTTCCGGTAAAGGAAATATCGCTGACGTTTTATTATCGCCAAGACCAAGAATAGTCCAAAATGCGATTGCGCCAAGCGGTTGGGTTGAGGGCCGTAAGAACAAACTTGATGTGATGATTGGCAGTCCAAACGCTATTAACTTCGATGTTCCGCGTCCAAGTTTGCAGGATGTTTGGAAACTTGAAGAGGCTTTGGCTCTCGTTGAAGACGACTACGATTTGGTCATTATTGACTCTGCACCATCACTGAATGCACTCACCCGAATCGCCTGGGCAGCCAGCGATAGGGTTGCAATTGTCAGTGAACCCGGGCTTTTTTCGGTCTCTGCCGCTGAGCGCGCCTTCAAGGCAATGGACGAATTGCGCCGTGTGCTCTCCCCCCGATTGCAACCACTCGGAATCATTGTGAACCGCGTCCGGCCTCAGTCTTTAGAGCACCAATTTCGAATCAAAGAGCTCAAAGATATGTTCGGCCCGCTGGTACTCACACCGCAGCTCAATGAGCGCACTTCGCTCCAACAGGCCCAGGGTGCCGGCCGTCCGCTACACGCTTGGCCAAGCCTCAGCGCCACTGAAACCGCGGAAAAGTTCGATCAATTACTCGATCGAATCATGAGAACTGGCAATATTCGCTAATATTCTCGCTTTGTGAATATTCACAAACAGAATTTTGCTGACGGCGTGTTTAGCTACTTGCTTTGCGTGCACGACGCTCAGCAAGTTCATCAAGCGGCTGTACCCGGACGGTATCAAGATGCACCAGATTGCTCTCGACCTCGCGGAGCACCTTGCCTACAGCGATTCCAAAAACGCCCTGGCCTTGATTGACCAGGTCAATAACCTCATCGGCAGTGCCACACAGATAAACACTTGCGCCGTCGCTCATCAGGGTAATTTGCGCTAAATCTTGAATTCCTGATTCGTGAAGTTGATTTACTGCGATACGAATCTGTTGCAAAGAAATTCCGGTGTCAAGCAATCGCTTAACCAAGCGCAGTACAAGAACATCGTGGAAGCCGTAGAGACGTTGTGACCCAGAACCATCGGCGATGCGCAGAGAGGGCTCTACCAGCTGGGTACGGGCCCAATAGTCGAGTTGACGGTAAGTAATACCGGCAGCTTTTGCAGCAACGGTGCCGCTGAAGCCGTGATCATCATCAATGTTCAACAGACCATCGGTGAAGAGAAGCCCGCGTTCGTACTGGGAAGAACCGTCTGCTTCGGAGCTTAGCGGCGCCTGGGATGATGCCCCCAATTCACTCATGAACGCTTCCTTCTCTCGATACTCTCGTGGATGAACAACTCACCTCTAGCGTAGCGACTGTTCCTCACTCATAGAGGGATATCGACGATTCTTTTGCGGCGTGTCGAAGTTTCAAGTTTAACGTGAAACTCTAACTTCCAAACTTATTGATAGCGGAGCGCAAGAGGGTGTTTCTCACGGTCTCCAATTGCACGGTGAGCTCCTTGGCAAGCTCGGCCGCTTTTGCCCGATTTGAAGCGTCTTTTCGTCTCGAATAGGGCAACAACGCAACCTCAATCAAACCCAAATCACGGTCGATTGCGGCCCGATAACCACGAAGATGTCGCGGTTCAATACCCGAATGTTGCAACTCAACCAGGGCCTTCAAAATATGCAGAGCGTCTTCGTTAAAGACCTCAGCAGCAGGGATGAGCGATGAAGAAACAGCCTCTTGGAAGAGCATTGCGGTGGCGCCGGCACGCTTGATGAGTTCATCTTTACTCAGCTGCGTTCCCCGCACCAGAATGCTCTCCGCACTCGGAGCAGAATTGATTGGAAGCTTCGGATTCAGCCCCTGATCAACCTCGTCAAGGTATTTCTTGATGACCTTCAGCGGAAGATAATTGTCGCGCTGCAGGGCCAAAATAAAGCGGAGTCGTTCAAGATCTTGAGCCGAAAATTTCCGATAACCGGACTCTGTACGAGACGGGGTAATGAGCCCCTGATCTTCGAAAAAACGAAGCTTCGAAGGAGTCAAATCTGGAAACTCAGCGGAGAGTTTCGCAAGAACCTGCCCAATACTTAACAAATTTCGAGTTAGTGCAGGAGAGCGATTCGGCCCACCTGCAGCTGCTTGAGCGACCATCTACTCGACGGCTCCTGGCATATCCAGAGGCGAAGCATAAAATGTCATCCGGTACTTCCCTATCTGCACTTCGGCTCCATTGTCGAGGAGTGCCTGATCAATTCGAACACCGTCGAAGAAAATTCCATTCAAGGAACCCAAGTCACGCACTTCAAATGCGGTTCCGTGACGCAGAAACTCGACGTGATTGCGTGAAACAGTTACATCGTCAAGGAAAATATCGGCATCCGGGTGCCGTCCGACGAGGACTCGGTCTGAATCAAGCAAGAAACGGGCACCAAGGTTTGGTCCTCGGCGCACAATAAGCAGAGCAGAGCCACTTGGGAGGGCAAGGATTGCATCCCGCTCTTCGAAGCCAACCTCATCGGTTGTTTGCATGCTTTCAACGAACTCATCGCCAAATGCACTGGTATTTTCTACGTCCAAAGCTCTGCCTCCTTACTCTTGTAGCCTAGTAGATTTTTGGGGTGTGCGTATTACGCTTTTTTTGCGAGGCGGGCGGTCTCACGCCAATAAATAATTCCAGCCCACCAATAAAGCAATGCTCCCCAGAGCACAAACGCCCAGCCAATCGGCTCGGCAACCACGGCCAATTCAGGCAGTGCTTTGCCCAACATGATGATCGGGATGGCATAGAACAGTGCGAAAGTTGCCGCTTTGCCCATATGGTGCACCGGCAAGGGACCGTAGCCAATATTTGCCAACCAAATACCACAAATGAAGAGCGAAACATCCCGACCGATAATAATTGCAACCAACCACCAGGGTACAAAGTCCCGGAAAGCCAATCCAATCAGGGCCGCGAAAATATAGAGACGATCAGCAGCCGGATCGAGGAGTTGCCCCAATCGGGTGATGAGATTAAACCGCCGGGCAATCCACCCATCGGCAAAATCCGAGATGCTGGCAAAAATCAACACTGCCAGTGCCCAGAGATCATTCCCTTGCAGAAGCAAAACAATAAATACCGGAACGAGCGCAAGCCTCAAGAAGCTCAACAGGTTTGGCACGGTGAAAATCGCGTGTGACACCGCCTGCGCTTGCTTCTCTTCCATTCAATCAGCTTAACCGATTTTTCTCGCCAAGGAGGCTCCCCCACAGCCGCTACACTATTAAGTGCAGCTGAACGAACCGAATTCTGCGGCACGAAAATAAAACGAAAGAAAATTTCCCCATGATTAAAGGTTTCAAAGAATTTCTTCTCCGCGGAAATGTTATTGATCTTGCCGTAGCCGTCGTTATCGGCGCAGCGTTCACCGCAATCGTCAATGTGCTGATTGATTCTCTGTTCAACCCGTTGATTGGTGCACTCTTCCAGGCCGATAGCCTGAATAGTGCGTTTATCCTAGAGATTCCACTGATCGCAGGCGTTGCAGAACTCAAATTCGGTGCGGTTCTGGCAGCAATCATCCAATTTGTGCTCACCGCAGCGGTTGTCTATTTTGCCTTCGTCTATCCACTGAATGCGCTGCACAAGCGCATCGACGCGAAGAAGGGCACCCCTGAGGCTGAGGTTGTACCGGCGAATGAGCTAGACCTGCTCATCGAGATCCGTGACCTACTGGCAGCTCAGAAAAAGTAAGCCTCTCACAAGCTTCTCAGGAGAAAACATCTTCAGAGATTACGGTTCTGAGGGAGCTGTGGTTCTGAGGGCTTCTGCTTAGAGGCTCCGGGTTCCATCCGCATCAATGAATGCACGGACGATTTTGAGCATGAGCTGGATATCGTCGGTGACGGTAAAGAGACGTAAGTCTGCCTGGTGAATGTATCCGCGCATCACCAACTGTTCCTCGAACCAGGTGAGTAGCGGATTCCAGAACGAAGTCCCCATCAACACCACCGGAAAATCATGGATTTTGTCGGTCTGGATGAGGGTCAACGCCTCGAAGAGCTCGTCCATAGTGCCGAATCCACCTGGAAGCACAACATAGGCCTTGGCATATCGAACGAACATGAGCTTACGGGTAAAAAAGTGCTGAAAAGGCACACCAAGATTGACGAATTCGTTGAATCCTTGCTCGTGTGGGAGTTCTATCCCCAGCCCGACAGACACCCCTCCGACGAGGGAAGCACCGCGATTTGCCGCCTCCATGAGACCAGGCCCACCACCGGTGATGACGTCATATCCCTGCTCTGCAAGGGCTTTGCCGACCTGAACGCCGAGCTCATAATCATCGCTACCCGCCTTTGGCCGTGCGGAACCAAACACCGAAACCCCACGCTGAATCCGACTCAGTTGTGCAAAGCCATTGCGCATCTCTTGGGCAATGCCATCGATCCACTGTTCTGGGGCATCATTAATATTGACCGCTTGAAAGAGCGCTTCGTCATTCACATGTTCCATCGGAGATAGTTTAGCCTGTTTCCTTTTGAACGAATGAGCGGCATTTCAATGAGAACGGGTGATCTCGTCGACAATGGTGAGCAGTCCGGCAACCTGCTCTTCCCGCTTTCGGCCGGAGGCGAGGAGCACTTCTTCATGGTCAAGCAAGGCTTCATAGTAGAGGCCATCACCAATGAGTTTCACCGCGAGTGCTGCCGCCGGATTTTTGACCGCAATCGATATTTCATCAAGCCAGCCTTCTTCGGCGAGTTCAAGTGCGCTGCGTGCCTCTTCGAAACCTGCCTGACGAAGCTTTGAAACCGCAATCAAAGCCTTATCGAGTACGGTACCCAAATAGCGTGAGGTGCGAACGTAGTAGCGTGCTGGCCCCTCTGCTGCATGGCGCATCAGTGCCAGGTCCTCCTGAACCAAGACTGTGAGTCTTTGGCAGAGGGCTGCGACCAAGCTCTCCTTATTGGGAAAATGATAGAGCAGTCCCCCTTTCGACACTCCCGCGCTCAGAGCTGTGGCATCGAGGGTGGCACTGCGTTCGCCTTCACTGGCTAAGAGTTCTTGAAAAGCATCGAGGATGGTCTCTTTGGCATTGGACATAGCTTCATCATAGTGCAAATGCTCAGATTACTATACCGACTAGACGGTATAGTAATCTGTATGCGAAAAACCAAGCAGAACAATCTGAGTATCGGAACCATCACAGAATCACCAAAAGCCACGACCCGAGAGTGGTTTGCCCTTGCTGTGCTCTTGATTCCGGTTCTGCTCGTCTCAATCGACAACACGGTACTGAGTTTTGCCCTGCCGGTAATATCCCTCGAGTTCAACACCACCGGTGCCATGCTGCTCTGGATTGTTGACTCCTATGCGCTGGTCCTCGCCGGCCTCCTCATCACCATGGGAAGCCTTGGCGACCGTTATGGCAGAAGGAGGATGCTCCTCATCGGCGGTACCGGCTTCACGGTGCTCTCTGCTTTGGCGGCCTTCTCCCCCAGTGCCGAAGCATTGGTCGGCTACCGAATCGGGCTTGGGTTCTTCGGAGCGATGCTCATGCCACCGACCCTATCCATCATCCGAAATATCTTTCATGACAAAATTCAGCGCCGAAAAGCCCTCGCAATCTGGGCTGCCGGATTCGCAGCCGGCTCTGCAATTGGACCAATCTTGGGTGGGCTGCTCCTCGAGCACTTCCATTGGGGTTCCGTCTTCCTGATCGCCGTACCCCTCCTGCTTCTGATGCTGATCTTGACCCCGTGGATTGTCCCAGAATCTCGCGATAGTGCACCCGGCCCAATAGATCTCATCAGTATGATGCTCTCGGTGCTTGCCTTGGCACCATTGGCCTTTGGTATCAAATCGCTGGCATCCAATGGATTGAACGGCTTAGCCCTCGCTGCTCTGCTCTTGAGTGCAGTCTCGGCTTGGCTCTTTGTGAAACGGCAACTCAGCCGCCCAATACCGATGCTGGATATGTCGCTCTTCAGCAATACGGTGTTCCGAGGCTCCGTGATTGTAAACCTGCTTGCCATCTTTAGCCTGGTGGGATTCCTCTACTTTGGTTCGCAGCATCTTCAGCTCATCTTGGAGCTCAGCCCGCTCAATGCCGGCCTCATGCTGCTGCCAGGACTGGTGTTCATGATTCTCTTTGGGTTATGGGCGGTCAACCTTTCGCGCCGAGTGCCCATCCGCTGGCTCGTTTCTGGATCATTGCTGCTCACCGCAATCGCCTATGCACTTATTGCGGTGCTCGCCGATGGCGGCTCAGCCTTGCTCATTGCCGGAACCTTCGTGCTGCTGAGTATCGGTATCGGCATCTCAGAAACACTCTCCAATGATCAAATTGTTGCCGCAGTACCACCAGAGAAAGCAGGAGCGGCATCGGCCGTATCTGAAACCGCCTACGAGGTGGGTACAGTGCTCGGAACAGCGGTGCTTGGCAGCATCCTGATGGCGTCTTATCGGAACAATTTGGTCCTCCCTGAGGGGCTGGATCAGGCGCAGCAATATATTGCCACCGAGACTCTCGCTGGCGCACTCAATGTTTCCGAAACGCTGCCAGCCGATACAGCGCAGCTTTTGCGTGATAGTGCCGTAATGGCCTTTGATAGCGGCGTGCTGCTGACCAGTGGGATCGCTGCCGGATTGATGCTTTTTGGCGCAATATATGCGAGTTTCGCCCTCAAAAAGGCAAACTAACTCTGCAATCGTTCGAGGGTGTATGAAACTGTTATGCACCCCGAACGGCTCTGGACAAATACCCCGAGCGGCGTAGAATTGAGCCCATGTCACGCTTAATCTTTTCGAAAGTATCCCCAGAAGGTTTTCAGGCAGTTCGAGGCGTGGAAGCATAC
>JBARYA010000185.1:0-4505 GCA_049647625.1 Microbacteriaceae bacterium | reverse complement strand
TCCCCACTGCTGCCTCCCGTAGGAGTCTGGGCCGTGTCTCAGTCCCAGTGTGGCCGGTCACCCTCTCAGGCCGGCTACCCGTCGTCGGCTTGGTGAGCCTTTACCTCACCAACTACCTGATAGGCCGTGAGCCAATCCCTTACCGAAATTCTTTCCAGCTGCTGAAGATGCCTTCGCAGCTCGTATCCGGTATTAGCATCTGTTTCCAAATGTTATCCCAGAGTAAGGGGCATGTTGCTCACGTGTTACTCACCCGTTCGCCACTGATCGAGAAGGAGCAAGCTCCTTCTGTCACCGTTCGACTTGCATGTGTTAAGCACGCCGCCAGCGTTCATCCTGAGCCAGGATCAAACTCTCCGTAAAAAATTACTGTAACTTTCGTTACGAGTTTGAACTGACTAAATAGATTGTTATCTGACAATCTGTCTAACCAAAAGGAATCAACTATAATTCATAAGAATTACAATCGAAATATTGGCATCGACATAGTGCACGCTGTTGAGTTCTCAAGGATCGGACGCTCCTGAATCTCGCTCTCGCGGTACTTCAGGGCAACTTCTCTAAGTTACCACTAGTTTGTGTTTCATGCAAATCCTGGGAGAAGATTTTCTCACCAGTTTCTTGGAAGAAACTTTGTTAGTGGATTTCATATCCTACGCTCTTTGATCAGCACTTTGCAAGTGCGAGTTTCGAGTGAATCGTAAGGATTTGTCCCGCTTGAAGTGTGCTACCAAGTTTTGGATTTCTGCGACACCGTTTGGGGTACATTTAGATACTTTACGGGTGATTCTGGACCTCCACAAATTTGCCTAAAACTCGGGCGTGTCGTGATGTTGGATATCCCCCCAACGCCCGCGTGATTCCGGGCTTATTGTGGAATACGCGCTGCAGCCAGAGTCTTCTTGCCACGACGCAGGATGATGTGTCCGCCAGAAAGAATATCGGAATCTTCAAGCACCCGATCTGCTGAACCAACTTTGAGGTTATTGACGTACACCCCGCCCTGGTCAATAGCCCGGCGGCCCTCCCCCAGGGACTTGGTCAATCCGGTCTCCTGAAGCAGCTGAACAATGCTCGTTCCGAGTACAGTATTTGTGCTCGGCAATTCGGCCGTAGCGGCCGACAAGGTTTGGGCATCCAGGGCACTCAGATCGCCCTGGCCGAAGAGCGCAGCAGAGGCGGCAATTTGCGCGAGGGTAGCATCGGGCCCGTGCACCAAATCAGTGACAACCTGGGCAAGCGTCTTTTGCGCCAAACGCAGATGTGGCTCGGTGGCCACAGATTGCTCCAGGGCCTCAATCTCAACCCGGCTCAAAAAGGTGAATACCTTCAGACGGGTAATAACATCCCGATCATCGGTATTCAACCAGAACTGGTAAAAAGCGTAGGGAGAGCAGAGCTCTGCATCGAGCCAGATTGCATTGCCCTCAGACTTGCCAAACTTGGTTCCATCAGAATTTGTAATCAGTGGGGTGCCGATAGCGTGCACCTTGGCATCCGGTTCGGTCCGACGAATCAGATCAATTCCCGAAATCAGGTTTCCCCACTGATCGCTGCCACCGGTCTGCAGAGTAACACCGCGGGTGCGGTAGAGCTCGAGGAAGTCCATCCCCTGTAAAACCTGGTAGCTGAATTCGGTATAGCTAATCCCTGCCTCAGAGTTGAGGCGGGCACTGACCGCATCCTTTTTGATCATGGTGCCGATACGGAAATGCTGTCCAATATCTCGCAAGAACTCAATGGCACTCAGCTTCGAGGTCCAATCAAGATTGTTTGCGATCTGGGCAGGATGCTCCCCCTCGAAATCGAGAAAGCGTTCAACCTGAGCCTTGAGCAATTCGACCCACTTGGCTACCGTCTCAAGATCATTCAGATTTCGTTCTGCAGTCGGACGAGGATCGCCAATCAAACCGGTAGCCCCACCAACTAAGCCAACCGGATTGTGTCCGGCTAATTGGAGCCTGCGCATGAGCAGGAGTTGCACCAAATTACCCAGGTGGAGGCTCGGAGCAGTTGGGTCAAAACCACAGTAGTAGCTGAGTTCGGTTTCGGCGAGAGCCTGCTTCAGAGCAGCCTCATCGGTCGACACATGAATCAGTCCACGCCAGACCAGTTCGTCCCAGACAGTGTCAAAACTTGCGTCGTTCTTTTGCTGGGCAACAATGGTGCTCTTCATCGGGGTTATAACTCCTATTGACTCAAGAATTTTTTGAGTTTTGTAAACTGATCGAGAACTCGAGGCTTCGCGGTACCGGATAGCCCATCCCTGCTGGCAATAGAACCCTCAACCGTGAGCACGCCTCGCACCTCGGGACTCAGATCAGGCGCCACCTGCCGGTATTGCTCATCACTGAGCTCATCCAACTCAAGATTATTCTGCTCGCAATATTGCACCAGAGCACCGGCTATTTCATGCGCCCGACGGAACGGCACCCGCTGCTTGACCAACCATTCGGCAACATCGGTCGCCAAAGAGAATCCCGCCGGAGCAAGCTCCGCCATCCGTTCAGTATTGAAACGCAGGGTTTCAACCATGCCGGTAAAGGCAGGAAGCAGTACCAAGAGCTGTTTGGTCGAATCAAAAACCGGCTCTTTGTCTTCTTGGAGGTCACGGTTATAAGCCAGTGGCAAGCCCTTGAGGGTTGCGAGCAGTCCGGTGAGGTTGCCGATAAGACGGCCCGACTTGCCCCGAGCAAGCTCGGCAATATCGGGATTCTTCTTCTGCGGCATAATCGAGGAGCCGGTAGACCAGGAATCATGCAGCCGCACAAAGTCGAACTCTTTGGTTGCCCAGAGAATAATCTCCTCGGAGAAACGACTGAGGTTAATGCCGATCATGGCGGTAATAAAAGCGTACTCGGCGACAACATCCCGGCTTGCAGTGGCATCAATCGAGTTCTCTGCTACCCGCGTCAGCCCCAAGCTTTCCGCAATTTTCTGCGCGTCTAAGCCAAGAGAGTTTCCAGCGAGTGCCCCACCGCCATAAGGCGAGACCTGAGCTCTGCGCTGCCATTCAGCCAGACGTTCCAAATCTCGTTGCAGTGGCCAAGCATGTGCCATCAATTGATGGGCAAGGAGTACCGGTTGAGCATGTTGAAGATGGGTGCGGCCAGGAATAACCGCATCAATATGTTCTTCAGCCTGGTTCAGAATGGCTGCCAGCAGCCTCCTGATCAGGAGATCAATCTCTTCTGAGTTATCGAGAAGATAGAGGCGGATGAGGGTTGCAATTTGATCGTTGCGAGAGCGGCCAGCGCGAAGCTTGCCACCAATCTCGGCGCCAACAATCTCAATCAGACCACGCTCAAGAGCGGAGTGAACATCCTCGTCAGAAGGAAGCGGCAAGAACCGCCCATCAACAATTTGCGCACCGAGCTCTTCAAGTCCGTCAAGCATGCTTTTGAGCTCGTCAGCACTTAAGAAACCACCCCGAGCCAGAGCCTCGGCATGGGCTTTAGATCCGGCCAAATCATAAGGAGCCAAGACCCAATCAAAGTGGGTCGACCGACTCAGCTCGATGAGCTCTGGGGACGGCCCGCTCTTAAAGCGTGCGCCCCAGAGTCCCTCAGCTTGTGCCACTATGCGTTCCCACTCTGTTCACGTTTTGCAGCGATCTTGGCAGGCAAAGCCCAAAGCTCAATAAAGCCCTTGGCATAAGACTGGTCAAAGGTTCCACCGGTGTCATAGGTGGCCAGATCGAAGTCATAGAGGCTGTGACGGCTCTGCTGGCCGGTGACGACCGCACGTCCACCCTGAAGCTTCATCCGGATGTCTCCAGAAACGTATTTCTGAGTGTCAAGAATAAAGGCATCAAGTGAGCGCTTCAAACCGCTGTACCAGAGACCGTCATAAACCAGTTCGGCCCACTTGGCTTCGATGAGGCGCTTGTAGCGAGCCTGATCGCGCTCCAGGGTGAGGTTCTCAAGGTGCTCATGGGCTTCAATAAGAGCGATACCGGCTGGTGATTCGTAGACCTCACGGCTCTTGATACCGACCAGACGATCTTCGACCATATCGATACGGCCAACACCGTGCTTGCCGGCAAGCTCGTTCATCTTCTGTACCAGCGCGAGTGGGCTGTAGAGCACACCATCGATTGCTACCGGAATACCACGTTCAAAGGTGATGACAATCTCGTCGGCCTCTTTGAGGATCGCTGGATCTTCGGTATAGGTGTAGATGTCCTCAATTGGAGCATTCCACGGATCCTCGAGGAAACCGGTTTCAACTGCGCGGCCCCAAACATTTTGATCTACCGAGTATGGGCTCTTCTTGCTCTGCGCGATGGGCAGATTGTGCAAAGCCGCATACTCAATCGCCTTGTCTCGGGTCAACGAAAGGTCGCGGATTGGTGCAACCGTCTTCAGGCTCGGACCGAGAGCCAACACCGCAGCCTCGAAGCGAACCTGGTCATTGCCCTGACCGGTGCAACCGTGAGCAACGGTATCGGCGTTCAGCTCATTGGCTACCCGAACGAGGTGCTTGGCAATCAGCGGACGAGAGAG
>JBARYA010000184.1:0-1768 GCA_049647625.1 Microbacteriaceae bacterium | reverse complement strand
CACGAGAATCAATCGTACCGGATGCGCCCCGTGGCTTTGCCGAATTGTCGGTGACAAATGGCAGACTGGAAACATGGATGCTACTACTTCATTGATTCTCGGACTTGCCATCGGACTCGTCATTGGTTTGCTAGGCGGCTGGCTCATCTTCAAAGCCACCTCAAAACTGCCAGCCCAATTGACGGCGGCCGAGCTGCTCCGTGTCGAAACCGAAGCGAAGCTCCGTGAGCTCGAAAGCGATCTCGACCAAACCCTGAGCGAGCTTTCTGAGCTTGAGAGCAGCTTCGTGCAGGTGCAGGAGCGCATGATTGAAGCCGAAAAGAATGCATCCGCTGGAAATGCCAAGTCTTCAGCTCTGAGTGAGCAGATTGCACAATTACTGGACCAACAAAAAGCCCATCAGGCCAAGGAGCAACAACAAAATGTCGTGCTTCAAGCACTCAGCCCGGTCCAAGAGACGCTCCGCACCATGCAACAAAAAGTTACCGAACTCGAAACCCAGCGTGCCCAACAATATGGTGAGATTACCAGCCAGCTGGAACAAACCCGGGAAACCGGTGAGCGCATCCGCAGCACCGCCGATAGTCTGGCTTCTGCCCTTAAATCGAATAGCACCCGGGGTGTTTGGGGTGAGGTCCAGCTCAAGAACATTGTCGAAGCCTCTGGCATGGTTGAACACGTAGACTTCAATACCCAGGTTTCTGGAACGAGCGAACAGGGCGAGAGCATCCGTCCCGATATGGTGATCAACCTTCCCGGTGGCAAAACCATCGCGGTCGACTCAAAGGTGCCCTTCAACAAGTATCTTGAAGCCCACGAGATTCCGGATACGGCACCACAGAGCGAGCTTGACCGCAGAGCGTCCCTGATGAAAGAGCACGCGAAGGCACTCAAAAACCATATCGATACCCTCGCCAAAAAGGAATATTGGTCGGGTCAAGAACACAGCCCCGAATTTACCGTGGCGTTCATCCCCAGTGAGTCACTGATTGCCGCAGCACTCGAAGCCGATATCGGCCTGATGGATTACGCCTTCCGAAAGAAGGTGGCGCTGTCCTCCCCTGTCACCCTCTGGTCAGTCCTCAAAACTGTGGCCTATACCTGGTCTCAAGACACCATTACCCGCGAAGCGAAACAACTTCTCGACCTGGGTAAGCAGCTCTACGAGCGCCTAAACGTCATGGCTGGACACGTCAACAAACTCAAACGGTCAATCGATGGCACTGTTACCGACTTTAATCGCTTCGCCGGAAGTCTCGAGAGCAGAGTCTATGTCAGCGCCCGGAGCCTGAGCTGGCTTGACGAGTCGACAGTTCTTCCCCAGATAGAGCAGATCACCGCCGACACGAGACCACTCAGTGCGCGCGAACTCACCGAGAACGATGATGCCGTTGAACTTCTTGAGTTGGATTTACTCGATGTGTCCGTTGCAGAAGAAAGCGCTGCAGAAGAAAGCGCTGCAGAAGAAATCACCATCGAGGAAAGAAACGGCGAAGAAACTGCCCTCTAGTACCACTTCTCGAGCAGGTGTTCTGCCTGAATTCGACGCACGGTACCGGTCTTAGAGCGCAGCACAATACTCTCGGTCGTGACATAATTGCCGACCTTGTGAACACCGCGGAGTAGTTCACCATCGGTCACTCCGGTCGCAACAAAGAAGGTATTGTCGCTGGCAACCAGCTCATTCGCCTCATAAACGTGATCAAGTTTGAGACCCGCTGCGAGCGCATTTGCAATCTCGATGTCGCTGCCCGGCTTAAGCACACCC
>JBARYA010000183.1:0-14964 GCA_049647625.1 Microbacteriaceae bacterium | reverse complement strand
AGTTATCGTCGATCGTGTCGGAGGCGATGAACCGGCACGATATGGTGGCTCCATCGGCAGAAGACTTCCAATTCACCTCGGGGCCGGGAAAGTACTTGCTGCACTCCTTCCTACAGAAGAATTGGAAGATTTTCTGAGTGGTGTGGAAGATTATTCCCTCGCTGATGGAAAAATCATGACCTCAGAACTGCTCCGAGAAGAACTCCTTGAGGTGAGAGCACAGGGCTATTCCATCGCGGCGCAAGAGCGCATCCCTGGGAGATTTTCTGTTGGCGCACCGGTACAAACTGCGCCAGGAGTTTGGGATGCGGCAATCGTCCTGAGTGGCCGACAAAAATCCAGTAAATTCGATGAGGTCCAAAAAATGGCTCAGGATGTGAGCGAGGCAGCTGGAGAACTCTCAGCACAGTATCTGCGAAATTCTTAGTGGCATTTTTCCTGCAGGGTACTTGTATGGGTATTCGGGCCTGTGAAACACTAAGCAAGAAATTACCGCTGATTGCGCCAATTTTTGCCGAAATATCGACGCCTGTACTGAGAATTCAATGGTGAATGTCGAGGTACAGTGTTCGAACGCTCGTGGGGAAGCTGAAAGAAACGACGCACAAAAATCCTAGCAAACGTGTAACAACATCCGTGGGGCGGAAAGATATGCCCCACGAGGAGAAATTTGCGCCCTGGAAGAGGCGTAAAACGCCGCAAGGAACCAGGAACCGGAATAGCATCCGGATCAGTATTGCTACGGTAATCGCTATGGGTCTGGTTGCGGCCAATGTTCTGAGCATCAACCATTTTGGCATCCAGCCATTTGGCGCACCGAGCCCCGCATACGCTGCCGCAATATCCCTGAGTCCACCAGAAAATACCACGGTCACAACCAATCCGTTTAACTTCAATGGCACGGCAAATCCTGGAAATAGCATCAACGTCACTACCGGCGCAGCGGGTGAAGAATGCGCCGCCTTTGCAGATGGTGCCGGGGTGTTCAGCTGCGATACCCCTGCGCTCACACCCGACCACGGTTACAGTTTTGGGGCGGTGCAGACAGACCTGACTGGCGACGTGTTTGCTGCCTTCACCGCTGAAGCGCTTTCTCCACAGGAAGAGATTTCTGAACCAATCCACGAATATTGAAGATGCTGGGATTCGGCTGCTGCCAACATGACACAATGACTGCATGTCAACGAATCTGGAGCTAGCCACCAGCACCCTGCACGAGGGTCTGGCCCTCTATGCCGCTGCGTTGAGGGAGATTCCGATTGGTCCAACCGGCGAGCGAGCTGCTCAGAATCGTTTAGAAGAGCTCATCCGGCAGGCGGTCTCCACACTGCAATCGCACGAGAGCATCGTGGCACGAATCGCAGGCAGGATCGCCACACAGTGCGAACCCGTGCTTGGACTCAACAGCATGTCGACAAGCTACGGTCACTCCAGTGCTGCATCGCTCATAGCTGACCTCTGCAAAACTTCGTATTCAGAGGCTGCCCGACTGGTACAGAATGGCATTATGTTATTGGATGCTGAATCGGCGGATGTGGAACGAGATTCATCTGCCCAGAATTCGCAGCATATCGGCAATTATCGAGTGGCCGAGGCTCTGAGCGAGGGCAGGCTATCCCCAGCACAAGCTCATGAAGTGAGCAAAGCACTCAATAAGACCAATAAATTCCTCAACCCTGAGGAACAGGCCCAGCTCGCCGCTACCCTGGTTGACGTTGGCGAAGATATGACGGTCTCCGGGCTCAAGAATTATGCTGAGAAACGCGTCCTCGAAGCGAGTGTACTCACACCTCTTGAGCTCGAACAGCAGATTCGTGAGCGGCGATTCTTGAGTATCGGGCGCATGGAGAACGGGCTCTACCCGTTGCGGGGATTACTCGACCCGGAATCAGCCGCACTCGTCAAAGCAGTCTGCGATGATGCGAGCAATCCGAACAAACCAAGCTTCAACGCCGTCGAAGAACATACCGGCATCATTGACACCAGAACGACTGGACAGCGCCATCTGGATCGACTACTTGAACTCTTAGAAGCTGGTATCGGCGTAAACCCCAACGATATCTATTCAGGCAAAAGACCAGCAGTCAAAATGATCGTTCGAGAACACGATCTCGCGTCAGACAACGCACAGGCCTGGTTCGAAGGAATTGACACACCGGTATCGAAGCACACAGCAGAACGAATCATCTGCACCAGCGGAACGCAGAGAGTAGTCACCGATGCAAGCGGAATTCCACTGTATCTCGGTCGAGAATCAAGAACTTTCACTCAAGCACAAAAGCAGGCACTCACCATCCGCGACGGTGGTTGCCTCTGGCCCGAATGTGACCGGCCACCGGCATGGTGCGAGGCGCATCACATCACCGAATGGGAAAACGGTGGACACACCAACCTCGACAACGGAATCCTGCTCTGCCGACAACACCACATGGAACTGCACCACTATGCTTGGCGGATCGAACCAATACCGCGCTCAGCTACCAAGATAAGTCGGGATGTGCGACCGGATAATGACGTAATGAATCAGTCCCCGAAAAGCAGTGAAACCCAAAAAGGGATGGTAGACACACGAGCACTCTTTACGCTGCACCCTCCACCGAATCACCCGAGATATCGAGGCCCCAGACCGATGCCGAGTAAAGCACCGTGGCATGCAACACAAGAACTGATATTGAGCGGATAGCGAAAGCGCGCAAAACAAAGCCCCATCGTTCATGTCCCAGTCGTGCGGGGCTCTCTGCCAAGTGTCGCACTTAGCCAGAAGCAGGAACCCAGCATTGGTTTCAGAGAAACCCCTGCCGAATTCCCGAACACAATTTCAGAAGGATACCCAACCCCGTCAGGGTGGTGCCCAGTTCAAACACGCACTCAAACAGCCGTTTAAACACGTACTGCAGCGGCCATTAAGACCACTACAGTAAGTGTTTCGATCGTTATCAACGAACGAAAATGCTCAAACCGTAAATATTAAATCCTCGGACACTCTTCTAGTCGTCCAAGACGAACGTTACCTCGAGGATGACCTGGTAGGCAACAACTTTGCCGTTCTCCACATCCACCTTCTGGCTCTTCACCCAAGCACCCGAAACATTCCGCAAAGTCTGCGAAGCACGTTCGATGCCAACCTGGATGGCGTGGTCGAAGCTCTTCGTTGAGCGAGCGCTGAGCTGAGTGATGCGGGCAACTGATTCTGACATAGCAAATCTCTCTTTCTCGAAACCAACAAAAACTGAAGCTCCCAATAAGACAGGGATGCTCCCTTAATCGCAATCCTATGCCCGTCACAACAAAACCGCGAGGAAATTCATAACACTCTCATCCTGAGGAACCCTAAAAAACGAAGAAAAGCCAGCATGATGTGCCAAAAATCATCCAAAAAAAAATGGAACGCCGAGATGAAGTGCTCAGAAGAAACTTCTCAAGAAAAATCCTCAAGAAAATAGTGAAGTACAGCGCCCAATAACGCCTATTCGCTCACATGGTGGAGCGCAGCATCCAAATCGTTTGCCGTGTCCAGTAAATATTTGATCACCACATCGCGCTCTTCTCGGGTGAGTTTCGCGGCGGCAGTAAAACGGGAGGCCTGGTGCCGTCCAACACTACCGATCGCGGCAGCTCGCGTCTCCGGGGTGATCGTAATGGTGAGGGCCCGACGATCCGTAGGGTGGTCGTGACGGCGAATGTGCCCAGCAGCCTCAAGGCGATCGAGCATCTTGGTCACCGACGCTGAAGTGATGTTCAGCTGCCGAGCGAGCGCACTCGGGGAAACCTCTTCGCTACGATATTCGGCAACAACCAAATAGTGCAGGGCGCGCATATCTGTCTCGTTCAGTTTCATGAAACGTTGACTGGCCTCTGACGCTTTGCGTTCAATTTCGCGCAATTTTCCCATCGCAGCCATGAGTGAACCAATCTGCGCGGTATCCTCCTTGGAAAGGTGGGCGCGGGCAATGAGAAAACTGTTCGGATCGTTCGCCTCCAAAGAATATATGGAAGGATTCGCCTTTTTACTCAAAATTTCCTCTGCGTCAACGTCTTAATTATTAGAATATACTAGAAATGTTATAAGCTAAAGTTATTACTAGCTAAGCTAATAATATTCACAGGCAATCCTATGGTGCGAAACCGACTCGCACAGGAACACAGCGGAGATCTCAACATGAATACACCCCATCGGCGAACCGGGTTTCAGAAACTTTCTTCAGCTCAGGAGCAAGCAGAACAAAAGGCGATCCGCTCCAAAAAAGAAACCGCGCGACATGAGCTACACAAACTCAGCCCAGCCTCGACAGCCCCATCCGGTCTGAAGCGCACCCTTCGCATCCTGTTGCCAGCATTCCTCATCATCGCTTGGCTTTTCGGCGCTGCTATTGGTGGCCCATACTTTGGCAAAGTGAGTGAAGTTTCTTCAAACGATAGCTCCACCTTCCTGCCTCAGACTGCTGAGGCAACACAGGTGCAGCAGCGATTAGGTGAATTTTCTGAAGGCAACAACATTCCGGCAATAGCCATCGTAACCTCGCCGGACAAGATTACCCCGGAACAATTGCAAAACTTACAAAACCTCCTCAAAGATGTCGCCAAGGTTGATGGTCTGGGAGAGGGGACCTCACCGTTCATTCCCTCAGCTGATGGTCTCGCTGTTCAGGCATTCCTCCCCATCTCTGCCGATGGTGACATCGGCGATACCGTCGAAGCAATACGAGAAATCCTCAGTGCAGGCATCCCAGACGGATGGAATTCGCACGTCACCGGACCGGCCGGACTGACCGCAGACCTAGTAGGGGCCTTCGCCGGAATTGATGGGCTCCTCTTATTGGTAGCACTCGGTGCAGTTTTTGTGATTCTCCTGTTTGTATACCGCTCATTTTTCTTGCCCATCACTGTGCTGCTCACCAGTATGTCCGCACTCTGCGTTGCACTCCTGAGCGTGTGGTGGCTGGCAAAGGCCGAGATTGTGGTCCTTACCGGACAGACACAGGGCATACTCTTTATCTTGGTCATTGGTGCCGCCACCGACTACTCGCTCCTCTACACTGCCAGGTATCGTGAAGAATTGATGCGACATCCGAGCCGCCTTGATGCAACTTTTGCAGCGCTCAAAGGATCCGTTGAACCCATTGTCGCTTCGGGTGGCACGGTCATCGCCGGCCTGCTCTGCCTCCTTCTCAGCGACCTCGGCTCCAATAAGTCGCTCGGACCGGTGGCAGCAATCGGCATTGTATTTGCAATGCTGGCCGCACTGACCCTGCTCCCAGCAATTTTGTATGCACTCGGACGTGCAGCCTACTGGCCAAAACGCCCACGCTTCGAGCCGGAACGCAGTGATGAAGAGCAGGTGCACACCGGATTTTATGCCAAAATTGGCCAGCTCATTAAGCGCCGTCCACGAGTGATTTGGGTCGCCTGTACCCTGCTCCTTCTTCTCGGCGTTGCCTTTGTACCCCAGCTCAAGGCAGATGGGGTACCACAAAGCGATTTCGTGCTGGGACAATCGGATGCCCGTGACGGACAGCTCGCCCTCGGCGAACACTTCCCGGGTGGTTCCGGTACCCCGGCCCTCATCCTGGTAAAAGAAAACACAATGACGGATGTTGCTGCCATCCTCCTCAAAAATCCTGGAGTTTCATCTGTTGCGGTTGCAAGCGCAGACTCCCCGAGTGGCAGCGCTCAGCTCACTGAGCAGGGTATTGCTCCGGTGGGCCGACCCGGAGCGGAAACTGTGCCAAGCCCGACTGTGAGTAATGGTGAGGTGCTGATTCAGGCAACCCTGAACGATGTCGCTGATGGTTCAGCTGCCGAAGAAACGGTGCGAGGCCTTCGTGCTGAACTCGGCGATACCGCACTTATCGGTGGGCCAACCGCAGTAGCAATCGACACCAAAGACACCTCAATTCATGATCGCAATCTGATTATTCCGATCATTTTGATTGTAATTCTCCTGATTCTCATTGTGCTCTTGCGCTCAATATTGGCTCCTGTCCTGCTGATTTTGACCACGGTAATTTCTTTTGGCACCGCACTCGGCGTCTCGGCATTAGTGTTCAACGGCATTTTCAACATGTCCGGGGCGGATCCGGTTGTGCCGCTGTTCGGCTTCGTCTTCTTAGTCGCCCTCGGCATTGACTACAATATTTTCTTGATGACCCGGGTGCGCGAAGAGTCGCTTAAACACGGTACTCGTGAGGGCATTCTGCGCGGACTCGCTATTACCGGAGGCGTGATTACGTCTGCGGGAGTCGTGCTGGCTGCAACATTCGCTGCACTAGCCGTGCTGCCCATACTCTTCTTGCTACAAATATCCTTCATCGTGGCATTCGGCGTGCTGCTCGATACCTTCCTGGTGCGCACCCTGGTGGTGCCGGCACTCGTCTATGACATTGGCGACAAGGTCTGGTGGCCCTCAAAGAAGTTGATGCATAAAGGAGCTTTCGACACATCACACTCCTAGAGTAGGATTCTTCTTAAGGGCACACCGTGGTGCCCGAAACAACTGGGGGCTCTTATGCAAACCCGTTCTACAGTTTTTTTGGTCATTGGCGCACTAGCTGTTGGTTTGCTTGGTGGGTCTGCTTCGAGCTACTTGGTGATGAACGCCATGCTGAGGAGTGCCGTAGGGCAGCCAGGAGCATCAGGACCTGATGGTCGCGATGGGGCAAACGGCGCCGCTGGTGCTACCGGAGAAGACGGTGTCGACGGAGCTGATGGCCAAAATGGGCTTAACGGAGCACGCGGGGCCACTGGGCAAAGCGGTCCACAGGGCGTACCCGGCCTGATAGGTCCCGAGGGAGCTGCTGGCGCAGACGGCACCAACGGTATGAATGGCTTAGATGGGACCAACGGTCAAGATGGCGCTGACGGGCCTCAGGGAGTTGCTGGCGTTCCAGGACTGCCTGGGCTCCAGGGGCCTATGGGCGTTTCTGGAACGGACGGAATGGATGGTGCTCCAGGCGCAATCGGACCCCAAGGAGACCCTGGTATCGCTGGCCCACAGGGTGAAAAAGGCGACCCTGGCATCCAGGGCTTACAGGGCATCCAAGGGGTTCAAGGAGTTCAAGGCCCTATCGGCGCTACAGGTGCTGCCGGATTAGTGAACTTTCAGGTCTTCGGCCAAACTCTGTCGATAACTGTAGACGTCTCCACACAGATAGCTGAATTCGCAGCCGTCGGACCGAGCCTGGGGACTCCGCTCTTCGATATTAACGGAAATGCTTTTACAGCCCTAACTTCAGGATGGTATCGAGTCACATACAGTGCGAACGCGTTGCCACTTACCACACACGTGGAGACACCTGGCGAAATTAGCATCTGGAAAAAGCCTCTCGGTCCAGCATCGTTTGCCGTGGTAGGCAGGACCTACCTCACAGCTAGCACACTGGTAGCATACGCAGCTCAAAATGTGGAAACACGAGCTTTTATCCGGCTTGATGCGGGGGATCAAATAAGAGTAGCTCTCACATCCGGACAGCCGGGCACAACACAATTTTACCAAGGAATGCTGCTCTTCGAAAAACTCAACTAAATGAAGCCACGGTGCGTGAACGGCCCTATTGGCTTGCATGATTTACCAGCAAAAACCTCTAGCCGGCGTCTTCAGTTCTGACTATTTTTTTGGAACACGATGGTGTAGCTCCCCAGAGGTCGCGGCAGACATCCGGTTGCCCATCGAACCAGCGATCCGTTCTGCCTGAAGTTTTGCAAAGTTGGCTGCCTCACCAGTAAAGTAATCGTCCACATTCTGCTGCCAGATCTCTAACCAGCGATCAAAGTGTTCCCTCTGCAGGGGAAACTTTTCATTCAGCATGAGATGAAGCTTGAGTGCGTTGCGACTGTAGCTTCCGGTACGGAACAGCACCGTCTCCCAGAAATCAGTCATAATCGGCAGATGATGCTCCAGATCCAGTTTGGCGATATCGGTAAAAATTGGACCGATTATTTCATCGGCAAAAACCCGTCGGTAGAACCCCTCAACAAGCCCCTCAATGTCCAGCCGGTTTTCAATATCTCTCACACTTCCACCATAGTCCTGAAGAACCAAGAATTGAACGGCCGGCATGTCAGCATCTGAGAGAAACTACTCGAGCGCTGGGGGATCCTTTCGGAATCGCAAGAACAGCACATCCAGGGCAAGAAAGAGTGCTGCCAAGAACGCGATGCTACCCGGAATGAGGATAAAGAGCAGCATCAGCGTGCCGTCTTCGCGAGGCAAAAAGAACTCCACCCAGACACTAATCGCGGCAATAACGGTAGCCAATCCACCGACTATTGATGAGATCTTGAAAAATTCTTGATTCTTGTGGTGCTTAATGTTTGGTGAAAAACGGAACTTTGCGTCAAGACTAAAGAAAATCATCAGCGTCACAAAGAGGCCGATGAGCTCAACAAGTTCATTTGATGGAATGACTCTCATATCTGCACCATAGCAGTGAATTCTCGTACAAGCGCGTGATTGCAGGATGCCAATGATGACGGGTCCTTGCCGAGAGATACTGTGCCTTCACCTCTGATCCACGGCACCAAATCTTCGGTGGCTCAAGCTCAAGACAGCTCCCGAACGCGAATGAAACCCTGAGACGGAATCAAACTCTGAGACGGAATCAAACTCAATGGGAGAGATGCCGATTTTATGCGGCCGTGTGGACCTCGCCGGCCAGGAGTCGGACCTGCTCAGAGAGCTCATCGCTTTGCTCGACCGCTGCAAGCCGCTCATATTTGACCCGGTCACGGTAGCGCTGCACTTCACGCTGTGTCGTTTCAGCGTCCCAGCCGAGGGCCGGCGCAATGAGCGCGGCAACTGCTTCGGCCGAGTCCACTCCCCGATCTGCCGTCTCAACCGAGATGCGGGTACGCCGGGTCAGAACATCCTCGAGGTGCAGTGCACCCTCATGGGTGACCGCATACAAGGCTTCCGCATAGAGATAGTTTTGGCTGCTTGGTAGGGTGCCCGCAAGTGCAGAATTCTGTTCAATCATCGCAAAAATTTCCGTGACCAGACTGCCATAACGATTGATGAGCCGAGGGTATTGGGATTCGTCTATCTGGTACTGCGCAGCGAGTTTGGCAAATTTCTCTTGGATCCCACCCAGTTCCACAGCACCGATCAGCGGGAGGGTATCGGTCTGAGATTTCGGTACCTGCGCGGTGTTCTTCATCGCAGCATCCACCACATCCTTCGCCATCACCCGATAGGTGGTCAGTTTCCCACCAGCAATGACCGACAGGTTTTCGAGCGGATGTTCGACATGGTGTTCACGAGAAATTCTGGTGGTGCGCTCCTCTTTTGCACTGACGAGGGGACGCAAGCCGGCATAGACACCAACCACATCATCATGGGTGAGCGGCTGCTCCAGAATGGTATTGACATGGTTTAGCAGGTAATCAATATCCTGCCGATTGGCGGAAGGGTGCTCTTTTTGTAATTTCCACGGGGTGTCCGTGGTGCCAATAATCCACTGGTTCCCCCAAGGGATCACGAAGAGAACACTCTGCTCGGTTCGGAGCAGGATGCCGCTCTCGCCGGAGAGCTTGGCCTTATCCACAATAATATGGATGCCTTTCGAAGCATGAACAAGCATTTCCGCAGGAACATCCCCCAGATTTTGGATGTTCTCCGTCCACACTCCGCCGGCAATAATGGTCTGTTGTGCTGTAACTGTGTAGCTTTTACCGCTCTCTTGGTCGCGGATAACGGCACCAAGCACCCGGTCACCATCTCGGAGGAGTTCGGTGGCTTCGGTCCAGTTTGCAGTTTTCGCACCATGCACGCGCGCTGTCTTAATGATGGTCATCGTCAAGCGAGCATCATCGACCTGAGCATCCGAATAGCGAATGGCGCCAATCAGTGCCTGCTGGTTCAGTCCCGGCAGGGCTTTTCGGGCACCGGTACGGCTGAAATGTTTATTCCAACTCAGCCCCTTATCGCGTTTGCCACCCAGCAAAGCCAAGAAATCATAAAGCATGATTCCGGCGCCGACATAGAAGCGTTCCCAAACGCGATGGGTCAAGGGGTACATAAAAGTGATCGGTCGAACCAGGTGTGGTGCGACGGTTTTCATCAGAATGCCCCGCTCGCGGAGCGCCTCAAACACGAGACGAAAGTCGAGCATTTCCAGATAACGCAAACCACCGTGAACAAGTTTGCTGGACCTGCTGGATGTTCCAGAAGCCCAGTCCCGGGCCTCGACAATCGCGACGGAGAGTCCCCGACTCGCAGCATCCAGTGCCGCACCGGCGCCGACCACCCCGCCACCGATTACCAAAACATCGACCGGCTCAGCGGCCATGGCTTCGAGATCGAGAATGCGTTGTTCCGGAGAGAGGGTCGATGAAGGTGATGGTGAGGATGCCGCTGAGGGGGTCGGACTGTTCATGGTTCCTTGGAGTCTTGTGAAGAAAGTGGAGGGGGTTGGGAGAGCTCGCGCTCCCCCAACCCCCGTGGTGTAACAACTACCCGATGGTCAGGGTATTCGATACGGAGATCATGGTGACAACTGATGCCATGATGATTCCACCAATATATGGATTGTTGGTCTCGCGGTAAATCTTGCGAGAAACAATGGCGGCCACGGCCAGGATGATGACAACTGGGAAGAGCCAGATGCTGTAAATGCCACCGAACCCGTCAATCAGATGTCCGGTAACCCCGAAGTGGATGTACTGTGCAGCAATCAGGATGATTGGTCCGAGTGCGTTGAACAGTGCAACTGTTGCGGTGTTTACCCACTCTTTACCGTTGAGGGTAAAGCGGTTGATGCTGTTCAAGGCGATCGAGTTCGCAACAAAGTAGATCAGGAATAGAGGCAGATACAGGAATGCAATCCAGACCTTGTCCGGCCCAAATGCCTTGATTGCCAAGACCCAGTAGCGGAAGTCAGTCTTGAAGAAGTAGTCCGCAATGAACACCAGTGCAAACGCTGCAACGACGACAACAGCGCTGAATAGGATGCTCTTCCCGACATTATTCCACTTCGGAATGATGCCCGAAGCTTTAGGATCCAGACCATTCTTCTTGCCGAAGGCGTAGTGGTAAATCACCATAAAGATGATGGCGACGATGCCGTTGACGGCTGCCCACAATCCGATGAAGAATGGTGGGGCTTGTGGCAGGAACTCGGGCTTGAGATCATTTGCTACCGTAGAAAGTGCCAAGTATGACCAGGCAGAAACGATAGTGAAACCAACCATGCTTCCCCAGAACCAAATATGGGACTTCTTGGAGATAGCCTGTGCCTGAACCTTTTCAACAACTTTGAGACTTGAGAAGGTTTTTGTCTGCAAGAGGAAGCGTGAGAAAGCAACCAAGAAGATTCCGAAGCCGATCAGTCCGAGCAGGTTGAAGAATACCTTCCACTGCCAGATTTGTGAGCCAGCATCGATATCTTTCGGTGCTTCAAGTGATTGATCAAAGAAGCCGAGCAACTCGCTCACTTCTGTTGCTGAGATATGGGCCCAAGGATGAATCATGGCGTGGCTATAAATAACCCGCATGGCTTCTTCGCCGTCAATGTTTTCCAGATAGACGGTACCGGCTTCACGCTTTTCTGCGCCAGCTGGATCCACACCAAAGTTCAGGAATGATTGAGCGTTATCGCCCTTGAGATAGTCACGCGGCGCTGAAGCGTTGCCATCAGCATCCCTCATGCGATAGAAGAACTCATCATACTGTGGCTGGAAAATTCCAACATCGCGGGCACCATAGATGTTCGTATATTCTTTGGTTTCAGCGTCACGATAGATGGCATCGTTGGCAACAATCAGAACCGATGAGATGAGCTGGGTTTCTGCTGCATTATCTAATGCAATGGAGAGATTTGCAGCCAGAGAACCATTCGAGTGACCCGTGACACCAATGCGTGATGAATCAACATATGGCAGATCATTGACCAGCTTGACGGCGTCATACATGCCGATTCCACCAGATGGCAGGGCCTCGTTTGAGACAACATCGGAATTGCCGTGACCGGTCATATCGATTGCCAGCACAACATATCCGCGTCGTGCTAACTCAACATAGTTGAGGTCCTGCATTTCTCTGGTGTTGTACCAGCCGTGGCTGACCACAACAGCGGGACGTGGATTTTCGGCCGTTGCATCATTTGGTTTGTACAGCAAGGCGCTCATAAGTGAGCCAGAAGCTGTTTCCCATCGCAGGTCCTTCACGGTTACCGAACCGCCATTGGTCTGGACGAGTGAAGCACCGATTCCCGATATGAGGCACAGGACCAAGGCTATTGCTAGCCAGAATCCGTTTCTCTGTATTTGGGCTTTCATGAATGATTACTCCTTTGATGTGTTGTGATGTCTGAATGTATTGAATACTGCAAGGTGTTGAAAATTGCATAGTGCTACGTACTGCGAAGTGCTGAATACTGCAGGGTGCTGCGTGTTATTGTTCCTGTGAAAACTCTTCGTCGTGTTCGTCCTCTTCGATCCAGTTCATGGTGCGCTGAACGGCTTTCTTCCACTGGCGGTACTCTTTTTGGCGACGCTCTGGGCTATTACTTGGTGACCACTGTGCACCCTTGTGCCAATTTGATTTCAGCTCTTCCGGTCCAGCCCAGAACCCAACCGCAAGACCCGCAGCATAGGCGGCTCCTAAGCAGGTGATTTCGGCAACCATCGGGCGAACCACGTCGATGTTGAGCGCATCGGCAAGAATCTGCATCAGCAGATTATTTGCGGTCATCCCGCCATCGACCTTGAGCTCTGACATGGTGATCTGGGTGTCTGCCTGCATGGCATCAACAACTTCGCGCGTTTGCCAAGCGGACGCTTCCAAAACTGCCCGTGCAATGTGCGCTTTGGTAATGTATCCGGTCAATCCCGCAATAATCCCGCGAGCATCGCTGCGCCAATAGGGGGCAAAAAGTCCAGAAAATGCTGGCACAAAATAACAGCCACCGTTGTTGTCGACCGTCGCTGCGAGCGTTTCGATTTCGCTGGCTTTGCTAATGACACCCAGACGATCTCGAAGCCATTGCACGAGAGCACCGGTAACGGCGATGGATCCTTCCAGCGCATAGACGGCTGGTTGATCGCCAATTTTGTAGGCGAGCGTGGTCAGCAAGCCGTGCCGTGACTGAACAGCTTCGGTGCCGGTGTTCAGCAATAAGAAGCTCCCGGTGCCATAGGTGCTTTTGACATCACCCTTGGCGAAGCCGGTCTGGCCGAAGAGTGCTGCCTGTTGGTCACCAAGAGCACCCGCCACCGGGACTCCGGGGAGCAGGCTTTTGGAGTGTCCATATACTTCAGATGAGGATTTGATCTCGGGCAGGATATTTCTTGGAATGCTCATGCGCTCAAGGATGGTTTTGTCCCAGTCCAGGGTGTTGAGGTTCATCAGCATCGTTCGGCTGGCATTGCTCACATCGGTGACGTGCTGACCACCATCGGGACCGCCGGTGAGGTTCCAGATCAGCCAGGTGTCCATAGTTCCAAAGAGCACTTCATTCTTTTCGGCACGTTCACGTAGTCCGGGAACGTTGCGGAGGAGCCACAAGAGTTTTGGTCCAGAAAAATATGTTGCCAATGGTAATCCGGTACGCTCCCGGAACCGTTCTGGCCCGACCGGCTCCCCCAGCTCCTGTACCAGCGCTGCGGTGCGGGTATCTTGCCAAACAATGGCGTTAAAAACCGGCTCCCCGCTTGCTTTGTCCCAGACAACCGTTGTTTCCCGCTGATTGGTAATGCCAATGGCAGCAATGTCACTGGCTGAGAGTTTTGCGCTCTCCAGGGCTTTTGCCACGACTTCTTGGACGTTGCCCCAAATTTCTGTGGCATCGTGTTCGACCCAGCCCGGGCGAGGAAAAATTTGCTCATGCTCTTTTTGCGAGACGGAGACGATCCCACCGCGTACGTCAAAAATGATGCACCGGCTTGAGGTCGTGCCTTGGTCAATAGCCGCAATAAACTGTTCCGCTGCCATGAGTTCCTCTCGTCTCTGAGGTGATTGTTCAAACAACATTCACAAAGTGTTCGACATTGTCGAACTATTGACAAGTATAACTGTGCAGAAAGGTGTGTCAAGTATCCGGAATGCGCGAAGAAGTTCTATTTGGCTGCTGCTGCCAGATCTTTTGAGATCGAGGCTGCCGCATCAACGACGAAGGACACCAAACCTTGGCGCAGGCTCAGGTTCGGCTCACAGAGGCGCTCAACATCCCCTCGGATGCCAATCGCCCCGACAACAAGGTTTCGATCATCAAAGATTGGCGCGGCAATGGCAGCCTGATCCTCCTGAAATTCCTGCACCTCGCCGGCCCAACCTTTGTGCCGGATATCGCCGAGCTCAATGGCGAGGGAGTTCTCAGAAATTATGGTGCGACTCGCAAAACGCTCGAGAGGCTTGGGCAATACCAGGTCCATTTCCGCCGGATCAAAGGCAAGCAACACCTTCCCCAGGGCTGAAGCATGGAGTGGTAACGCAGCACCGACCTCAAGGTTTTGAACACTATCATCGGGCCGAAAAACGTGGTGCACCACCAGAACGCTCCCATCATGAACGGAACCGATCTGCACCGCTTCGCGACTGCGGGATGCGAGTGCGTCAGCCCAGTTAATGGCAACCTTGCGTAGCTCATTGACATCGAGGTAACTATTTCCCAATTGCAATACCCCGGCCCCGAGCTGGTATTTGCCGGAAACCCGGTCCTGTTCCACAAAGCCAACCTGCAACATGGTTGAAAGAATCCCGTGAACCGTCCCCTTTGGCAGGTCCATCAATCGCGAAAGCTCCACGACCCCGAGACGCCGCTGACCGCTCGAGAGAAGCTTGAGGATCATCGCAGCGCGCTCAATCGACTGGATTCTCTTTTTCATACCTTCAGCATACGATAAAGTTCGACATTGTCGACCGTTTGCGGTTTTGGGGGAGGTTCAGAGAAACTTTCGGGGTTCGATGGTTCCAATATCCCTCATGGGATATTTCGGGGCATTAGTGAGGATGCGGGGCATTCTGGAAATTTC
>JBARYA010000182.1:0-3796 GCA_049647625.1 Microbacteriaceae bacterium | reverse complement strand
GATTGCGCTTCCCAGAGCGGCCGGATTTCTAAGCCCTTGCCAGCCACGTAGACGTCACGCGCAGCATTGTAACTATAGGGAAAATAGGTGTAGCTTGGCACAAAAGTTGGCTCAACAATGATTGAGCGTTCCCCACCGACCAGCACATCAAAGAGGGCGACGCCACCGGTTCGTTGATCGAGGGTCACCTGAGCTGAAAGCAGATTACCCAAGGAATACCAGACCAGTGTGCGTCCACCATCGGGGCGTTCTAGCCATTCGGCTTCTTGAATCACGTGTGCGTGCATGCCAATAATCACATCGACACCGAGGTCAGCTAAGAACCGTGCATAGTTCTTCTGGGTTGCATTGGCTTTACTCACATACTCTTCACCCCAGTGCATCGACACCATCACCAGATCAGCCTTTTCTTTGGCTTCGGCAATCTGCGCCCGAACCAGCGCCTCATCATCGGTGTGGTTCAAACCATATGTGGTCAGGCGACCCATATTGGAGAGCATGCTGTAGCCAAGAAGCGCGACCGTCACCCCGTCAACCTCGGCATAAGACACTTTCCGCTGTTCCTCAGCAGAGCGGTTTGCGCCAACCAAAAGCAGTGGATTCAGTTGTTCCCAAAGAGCTCGGGTCTGATCGACCCCAACTTGGTTCTTATCAAAAGTGTGATTGTTTGCCAGGTTGATTGCATTACATCCAGCCTTTTGAAGCCCCTTGGCAAAATCGGCGGTCGCGTTGAAACGCGGATAATCAGAGATCGGCAGGCCATTTGCGGTTGGCGACTCTTGATTGCAATAAACCACATCCGCATCTGCATAGATATGACGGATCTTGGCAAAGAACTGCTCATAGTTGAAACCAGAACCGCTTTTCGCGCTCAGGTTCACACCGCCGTGTGGCAACATATCGCCCATGGCTGCGATCCGAATTCGCACGAAATCTGAGCGATTGATTGGTTCAATCGTGGCGCTTGCCGGAACCGACTCCCCCGAAGGCTCCTGGCTCGGGCCTTGCGAAGTCTCACCAGGAACGGCACAGCCACCGAGTAGGAGGGCGCCGAGGGTCAAAACAGCGAGGGGAGCAATTCTCATAGCAATAAATCTACCGCCCTTTAACCCTCAAGTCGCGGAACCGACTTGGGCCGCATAATCAAAACGACTGAGAGCAGTGCCACTATTGCTGAGCACACCATAACGGTAGCCATCGGAATCGGAGTGCCAACACCGAGCATGCCAACCAGTGGTGCGACAAGACCGGCCATCATGAAGTTGAACGAGCCGAGCAGAGAAGCCGCGGTACCGGCCTCATGACCGTGATGAATCAGCGCCAACACCTGCACCATCGGGAAGCCGAAGCCGCAGAAAGTGATAAAAAACCAGAGCGGAATCAGTACGCCCACAAGACCCGCACCATTGGAAAAGGCCACGATGATTGCGCCCGCTGCAATGACCTGTCCCAGGGTAGAGAAGACCAAAATCCACTGCGGCTCAATCCAACGGGTGATCCTGGTTGAGGTCTGCACCCCGACAATAATGCCAATCGAGTTCATGGCAAAAAGCCAACCGTACTCTTGGGTATTCATGTTGAAAACATTTTGAAAAAGGAATGAGGATGAGGCCACATAGGCGAACAATCCGGCAAACATTGCTGCCCCGGTGAACATCGCGCCGAGGTAAATATGATCGCTCAAGACACTCTTATAGCCGGCGAAAACGGCAGAAAAACCACCACGTCGATTCTCCGGCAACAGGGTTTCTTTGATGAAAATCAGTGAACAAACCAGCACAATCGCGCCATAGGACATCAGGAAATAGAAGGTCCCCCGCCAATCCATAATCAGCAGGAGTTGCGAGCCAATCACCGGAGCCAACACCGGAGCCAAACCATTGACCAGTGCGAGCCGACTAATCATGGTCACCATTGGACGGCCGCTGAACAGATCCCGCACCATCGCCATGGCAACCACCGCACCAGCAGCAGCACCAAAGCCCTGCAGGATGCGGAACACATTTAGCACATCAATTGTGGTGGACATGGCAACGCCAATACTTGCCAGGATGTGCATTGAGTTCGCCACAATCAGCGGCAAGCGGCGCCCAACCCGATCACTCCACGGTCCAACAATGAGTTGCCCTAGAGCAAAACCAATCGTGGTACCGGTCAGGGTGAGTTGGATTGCTTCCGGGCCAACCATAAATTCCTGCTCCAACTGCGGAAATGCCGGAAGATACAGGTCGATGGTGAATGGGCCGAGTGCGGTCAATGCCCCAAGAATCAGAATGTAGCCGAGTCGTTGACTTCTGCTAAGGGCGTCCCCTGGATGGGCAATGGTGGTGCTGCTATTCACGGGGCGCCTTAGTCATGGAAGTGCGAAACGAAAGAGTGGAATCCAAATACGGAGATTCCTCGCGATTCCACTGTCTCAGTATAGTGCCCGCCGTGAAAACAAGCCCGGTGGTGGCTGGGGCCACCCATCCGTCTATCCACCAAGATGCGCCTTAGTGGATTGCGAGCGCCAGCGCCTTTTCAAGATCGGCCCACAAGTCCTCAACGTCTTCGAGACCGATTGAGAGTCGAGCCAGATTTACCGGCACAGCCTGTGGCGTACCTTTGAGGGCCGCATGGGTCATCTCGCTCGGATAGCTAATCAGCGATTCGGTACCACCCAGTGAGGTTGCCAGCACAAAGAGCCGGGTAGCCTGCACAAAGCGGTAGGTCTCCTCAGCTCCGCCACGGATTTGCACGGAAAGCATCCCGCCGAATCCCGACATTTGGGAGCGAGCCAGTTCGTGTCCTGGATGTTCCGGCAGCCCCGGATAATGAACGGCCTCTACTGCCGGATGCTGTACCAAGCGCTCCGCCAAGATTTGGGCATTTTCTGAGTGTTGTCGCATCCGGAGTGCCAAAGTGCGGATGCCACGGCTGGTCAGCCAGGCATCGAAGGGAGCGGATACCGCGCCAATAGAGCTCTGCAAGAATTTGAGTGCCTCGGCGAGCTCGGCATCATTCAGAATCACGGCACCACCAACGACATCCGAGTGCCCATTAATGTATTTGGTGGTTGAGTGCACCACAATATCGGCACCGAGCTGGAGTGGGTTCTGCAATGCCGGGCTGGCAAAAGTGTTATCCACCAGAGTGAGCACGCGATGTGCTTTGGCGATTTCGGAAAGTCGAGAGATATCAAGGATTTCGAGCAGTGGATTGCTTGGTGTTTCGATACGCACAATCTTGGTGTTTGGCTGGATGGCAGCTTCTACCGCTGCAAAGTCAAGCTGGTCAACAACACTGTGTTCGATTCCCCAGAGCTTGAGAATAGAGTCGATCAGGCGGAAGGCGCCACCATAAACATCTTTGCCAATAATCACATGGTCGCCCGGGCGCAGTACCGTACGCAATATTGCATCCTCGGCAGCCATCCCGGATGCAAAAGAAAATGCAAAAGCACCGCCCTCTAAAGAGGCCAATTGCTGCTCGAGATTTCGGCGATTTGGATTGTCGATTCGAGAATATTCAAAGCCATCACGGGGATCAGCAACCCCGTGCTGCACATAGGTGGAGGTGAGATACACGGGTGGAATTGCAGCGCCGGTGCGTTCATCAAAACTCTGCCCGGCGTGGATGGCCCGTGTCGCGAACCCGGTGTCCTCGTGACCTTTTTCTGCCTGAGTCATAGTTCTTCGACCTTTCATCCTGAAACGATTCGATCACCGCCGAATCAACTGCAAACGTTGCCCCGCCAAAAATAACGTTACTCTTCAGAGCCGCTTTTGCCCCAGTTTTCGGTAACAATCTGCCACAA
>JBARYA010000181.1:0-8432 GCA_049647625.1 Microbacteriaceae bacterium | reverse complement strand
CGCTACAGTTGACCGTCCGGCACCAGACATACCGGTAACAATAACCAATTCCTGATCATTTGCGCTGGATTCAACCATTGTGTTTCACTCTTTCTCGTACTCCCTAGCTTATCGAATGAGCGCTCGGCTATTTTTATTCTTTAGTTGTCTTGTTTCAGCTGTTCGACAATCTGCGTTGCAAGCTTCGGTCCAAAGCCCGGTACAGCCGCAATTTCTTCAATAGTGGCTTGGCGAATCTTTTTGATAGATCCGAAAGCCTTGAGTAGGCGTTTCCGACGCTCTTCGCCTACCCCACTCAGACTGTCTAGGGCACTGGTAATCGTAGTTTTTCTTTGAACCTTCTGATGTCTCAGGGCGAATCTGTGGGCTTCATCACGGAGTCGTTGCAGTAAATACAAGCCCTCGCTATTTCGCGACAGGATGGCAGGGTAATCGTTCCCTGGAAGCCAGAGTTCTTCGAGTCGTTTTGCAATTCCAGCTAGGGCAATACTCCCTTCAAAACCGCTCTCAATCAATGCTCGCTGTGCTGCAGCCACTTGTGGTTGGCCTCCATCGACCAGTATCAAGGCCGGTGGATACTCGAAAGAAGTTTTCGGTATTTCTCCGCTGGCCAATTGTCGAAGTCTCGCCAACCTCCGCATCAAGATCTGATACATCGATTCGGTATCGTCCGTGCTTTCTTCGACCTTGAAACTGCGATAGTCTTTCGGCTTTGCCAAACCATCCTCAAAGACAACCATTGAGCCGACAATGCCGGTGCCTCCGAGATGAGAAACATCGTAGGCTTCGATACGCAGTGGTGCGAGTTCGAGGCCTAGGCTCTCTTGTATCTCAATAAGAGCCTGTGAGCGAGTCGCATAGTCGCTTGCTCGTTTGAGTTTGAATCTGATCAAATCTTCTTTGGCATTCGTGCCAACAGTTTCGGCCAGATGGCGTTTTGCACCACGCTGTGGAATTCGAATCTCGACTTTGTTACCACTGAGCTCGGTTAGCCACTCCTCAAGCTCAGTGTGATCTTCAGGCAGGAAGGGCACAAGTATTTCTCTTGGAGCGGCATTTTTCTCACTGTAAACGTCAAAGATGAGCTTTCGCAGTGCAATCTCCGCTGCAGTATCGAGTTCTAGCGATGCCTTCCAGCTCTGTGCTGAAATGATTCTGCCCGCCCGCACTTCAAAGAGCTCTGCAGCAATGGACAGCTCATCGGCGGCAACACCGAAAACGTCTGCTGAGACGCTATCTTCAAGAACCACAGCACTCTTCGAAACTATTTGCTCTAAAGAAGATAGGCGATCACGGAGTAGTGCGGCTTCCTCAAATTTTTGCTCGTCCGCGAGCTGATGCATCTCGGCGCTGAGTTTTTTGGTGATGGCTTGGGTGTTGCCAGCCAAGACTTCGAGGTAATCGTTGACACGGTCTCGGTGTTCAGCGATGGTGATCTGATGTGAGCACGGACCACCACACTTGTTGATCTGACTCGCAAAACACGGTTTTCCGCTCTGCATCGCACGCTGATAGTCAGCGGCCTTGCAGGTTCGGATCGGTATCGCCCGTTGCAGTAGGGCAAGTGTTTCATACACTGCCCACACTTGTGGAAACGGGCCGAAATATTTTGCCCCGGCAATTTTCCGGTTTCTGGTAACAATGGCCCGAGGCGCTTCGTCTCCGAGGGTAAGGGCAATATAGGGATAGCTTTTATCGTCACGAAAAACCACATTAAAGGGTGGGTTGTAGGCCTTAATCCAGCTGTATTCGAGCTGTAGGGCCTCGATTTCACTGCCAACAATTGTCCACTGCACGCGTATTGCTGATGAGACCATCAATCGGGTGCGTTCTGCCAAGGTTTCAGCGCTGGCAAAATAGTTGACGAGTCGAGCCCGCAAATTCTTGGCCTTACCAACATAGAGCACTCGATCGTCGACACCGAAAAAGCGATATACCCCAGGAAGTGTGGGGATTTCGCTGGTTTTAGGTCGAAAGGATGCCGCTGAATTCATCATTTAGCCCTGTGTGAGAGCGGCCTTCAAGAACTCGCCGGTAAAGCTCTTCTCGTTTTTGGCGATCTGTTCGGGAGTCCCGATTGCAATGACCTGACCACCACCAGAACCTCCTTCTGGACCCATATCGATAATCCAATCGGCGGTTTTGATGACATCCAGGTTATGCTCGATGACCAAGACCGTATTGCCCTGTTCTACCAGCTCGCCTAGGACCGCCAATAACTTGCGGATATCCTCAAAATGCAGTCCGGTTGTGGGCTCATCGAGAACATAAATACTGCGTCCATTGTTCCGGCGCTGTAATTCGGTTGCCAGCTTTACCCGCTGTGCTTCGCCACCGGATAGTGTGGTTGCGCTCTGCCCGAGCTTGATATATCCCAGGCCGACATCAACCAGAGTTTGCAAGAAACGGTGGATAGCGCTGATCGCTTTGAAGAATTCGGCAGCCTCAGAAATAGGAAGTTCAAGAACATCAGCAATGCTCAATCCCTTGTACTTAATAGCAAGGGTCTCTCGGTTATAACGCGCACCGTGGCAGACCTCACAGGCGACATATACGTCCGGCAAGAAATTCATCTCAATCTTGATGGTGCCATCACCATTGCAGGCGTCACAACGGCCACCCCGAACATTGAAGCTAAAACGGCCGGGCAAATAGCCTTTGGCCTTTGCACTCGGAGTTTCAGAAAAGAGAGTGCGGATACGATCGAAAACACCGGTATAGGTTGCGGGATTCGAGCGTGGTGTACGGCCAATCGGTGCTTGGTCGACGTGAACGACCTTATCGAGCTGTTCGACTCCGGTGACCCCGGTATGTGGTGCAGGGACTTGCCTAGCGCCATTCAGTTTATTCGCCAGCACTTTGTACAAAATATCGTTTACCAAAGAAGATTTCCCGGAACCACTGACGCCGGTTACGGCGGTCATCAAACCGATCGGGAAACTGACATCAATATTTTGCAGGTTATTCGCTCGTGCTCCGGTGACAGTGAGCATCCGAGATTTATCAATCTTGCGGCGTTTTTTCGGTACTGGAATGGTTTCGCGTCCGGCTAAAAACGCACCGGTAATTGATGCAGGTTCTTTGAGTAAACCGGGAAGTTTACCGCTGTAGACAATTGTTCCGCCTTCAACGCCGGCTCTCGGTCCGATATCAACAATCCAATCAGCCTCATGGATCGTATCCTCATCATGCTCAACCACAATCAGGGTATTTCCCAGATCTCGAAGGTGCAGGAGGGTGCCAATGAGCCGGCGATTGTCTCTCTGGTGTAGTCCGATACTCGGTTCATCAAGGACGTAGAGAACACCGGTGAGACCAGAACCAATCTGCGTTGCGAGTCGGATTCGTTGAGCTTCTCCCCCGGATAGGGTTCCTGCGGAGCGGGCCAGGGTCAGATAGTTCAAACCAACCTGTAGCAGAAATTGCAAGCGTAATTGCAACTCGCGCAAGACCTGAGCAGCAATTTTTTGTTGTCGATCAGTCAATTCCAAAGAATTGAGGAAAGCGCTGGCATCATCCAGACTCAAATTGGTCAGTTCCGAGATGCTGAGACGATTAATCTTTACCGCCAAAACTTCGGGTTTGAGTCGCTGCCCATTGCAGACCGGACACGGGATTTCTCTGAGATACTGACCGTATCGTTCACGCTGACTCTCAGAATCAGTCTCCTGGTACTTACGTTCCAGGTACGGAAGAACACCCTCAAAGCCGGTGTTGTAGCTGAGTTCACGACCAAATCTGTTTCGATAGCGCACAGAAACTTTAAACTTGTGGCCGTGAAGCACTGCATCTTGCACCACGGTGTCAAGTTTTTTCCAGGGCGTATTGATATCAAATTCGAGCTTTTCTGCCAAGCCTTCGAGCATCTTCTGAAAATGATTGTAAATACCCTTGCCCTGTTGAACCCAGGGCAAAATGACCCCGTCAACCAGGCTCAGATTCGGATCACCAATAACCAGTTCTGAATCTACCGCAAGAGTTGTCCCGAGGCCGACACAGGAAGGGCAGGCCCCAAAAGGAGCATTGAATGAGAATGTGCGTGGCTCAATCTCGGTCAGCTGCACCGGATGCTGGTTCGGGCAGCTGAGCTTCTCGCTGAAGCTTTGACGTGAGCCTTCCCCCTCTTGATCTACATAGTGAATATCAATGAGACCATCGGTCAACTTGAGCGCGGTCTCGAGTGAATCGGTGAGTCGATCTAACATTTCTGGACCAGCAACCAGACGATCGACAACAACAGAAATATTGTGCTTGAGCTGTTTTTTGAGTTCAGGAGGGTTGCTCAGGTTAACGAGTTCCCCATCGACCATCACCCGGGAGAATCCAGCAGCGCTGAGCTCTTGAAAGAGTTCAACAAACTCGCCCTTGCGACCGACGACAACCGGTGAGAGAATCTGGAATCGAGTCCCCTCGCTGAGCGTGAGCAGCTGATCAGCTATTTGCTGGACGGTTTGGCTGGCTACGATTTCTCCGCAAATCGGGCAATGGGGCACACCTACTCGGGCCCAGAGCAAACGCAGATAGTCATAAATTTCCGTAATCGTCCCGACCGTAGAGCGAGGATTTCGGTTGGTCGACTTCTGGTCGATCGAGACCGCAGGGCTGAGTCCAGAAATAAAATCAACATCAGGCCGATCGACCTGTCCAAGGAATTGCCGGGCATAGGCAGAGAGAGATTCTACGTATCGCCTTTGCCCTTCGGCAAAAATCGTATCAAAGGCTAGGGATGATTTACCCGATCCGGAAAGGCCGGTGAACACGACCATTGCATTCCGTGGAATCTTGAGATCGACATTCTTGAGGTTGTGGACTCGTGCGCCCTGAACGGTGATGAAGTTGTTAATCTCGTTTGTTTTCTCAGCCATTATCTGATTCTTTACCTTCACATTTCTTGTGCTGCTCGCTGGCATAAATATCTGTTTTGCCGGCCGCGAAAACAGTTCTAGTCTATCGTCACAAAGCCCAGGGCTTCTGAGAAATTCCAAAGATGTTGAGCACTCTTTTCATTACGGCTCCACGGCTTAGCTATACGGAGCGCTGCCTTGCCCTTGAGTTGGAAGAATCCATCCGGTCCCCAATATTCTCCGGATTTTGGGACTGTTGAATCGGCAACAAAGCTCAGAACCTGTGCGCCCTGCTGTTTTCCCTGTGCGATTGGACGAAGTATGAGAGCGAGATACCAGGGTAATGGCTTTTTTTGCAGAAATTCCGGGACATCCTTGTCAAAGTGATCCCAGGAGAAACCCGGATGAACCACAATGCTTTTTACCGGGCTCTTTCTTTCCTCGAGCAGACGTGCCAGAGCGAAACCAAAGGTCATAACCGAAAGTTTCGACACGGCATAGTTCACGAAGTTGTGGTACCTCTTCGGAAAAAGCGAATCTTGAGGAAGTCGAGCCCAACGATGGCTGATACTGCCCAAATGCAGAATTTTTGCTTCTGCCTGCGCCTCAAGTTTTGTCAAGAGGGCCGCACTGAGGGCAAAATGACCGAGATGATTGGTGCCAATTTGGAGCTCGTATCCCTGAGCCGTGGTGCGGTATCGTCGTGAACCAACCACTCCGGCATTCAGAAGTAGAACATCAATTTGCGGTAATTTCTGTAGCTCCACAGCAGCTCGCTCCACAGAGTGAAGATCGGCAAGATCGAGTTCTTGAAACTCAACCTTTGCGCCTGGGATCCGCTCGATGATGCTCGCTATCGCCTTGGCGGATTTCTCAGCATTTCTGCTCGCCAAAATGATCCGATGACCCTGGCTCGCGAGTTGCTCAGCCGCCCAATAACCAAGCCCGGCATTGCCTCCGGTGATAACGATTGTTTTGGTCTGCATTTTTGTGTTGTCCTCGGTCATCAAAGATTTTCCAGTACCCGAAGGTCACGTTTCATATCGTTGATTTCATCGCGCAATCGGGCTGCCAACTCGAATTTGAGCTCGGCAGCAGCCGCCAACATTTGCTCGTTCAATTGAGAAATCAGTGCAACGAGCTTTTCTTCACCTTCAATGACCGGTCCTTTGGAACGCTTTTTACCGGTGTCGTGCTCTTTGAGTAATTGCTCTGTATCAGCGCTGGTTCGGATGAGCGCTTCGGTAATATTGGCGATCCGTTTCCGCAATGGAGTTGGATCGATCCCGTGCTCGGCATTGTAATTCAATTGGATTTCACGGCGACGCTCGGTTTCATCGATCGCGAGCTTCATTGAGTTCGTCATATTATCGGCATACATGATGACGGTGCCGGACACATTTCGAGCCGCACGACCGATGGTTTGGATCAATGAAGTGCTGGAACGGAGGAAGCCCTCTTTGTCAGCATCCAGAATAGCCACCAGAGAGACCTCTGGAAGGTCGAGACCTTCTCGCAGGAGGTTGATGCCCACGAGCACATCAAAGCGTCCTGAGCGCAATTCAGAGAGTAACTCGACCCGGCGAAGAGTGTCCACATCGGAGTGCAGATATTCGACCCGGACACCAGATGTCGCCAGAAATTCGGTCAGATCCTCAGCCATACGTTTTGTGAGGGTTGTGACAAGCACCCGTTCATCCCGTTCAGTTCTGAGACGAATCTCTTCGAGCAGATCATCAATCTGACCGAGGCTTGGTCGAACTTCTAATTGGGGATCGACTAAGCCGGTTGGGCGAATGATCTGTTCGACGACGCTATCGGCAATACCCATCTCATATTTACCGGGGGTAGCTGAAAGGTAGACTTTTTGCCCAACACGGTTCAGGAACTCCTGCCAGCGAAGTGGCCGGTTATCCAATGCGCTCGGCAAACGGAAGCCGTGTTCGACCAGGGTGCGTTTACGCGATGAATCACCCTCAAACATGGCGCCAATCTGGGGCACGGTCACATGCGATTCATCAATGATAGTCAGGAAGTCATCTGGAAAATAGTCGAGAAGGCAGTTTGGTGGCGAATTTGGCTCACGGCCGTCAATATGTCGGGAATAGTTTTCGATACCACTACAAAAGCCGATTTGTTCCATCATTTCAAGGTCAAACTCGGTGCGCATTTGCAAACGTTGAGCTTCAAGGAGTTTGCCCTCTTTGCGAAACTGTTCTAAACGTTCTTCAAGCTCCAAACGGATCTGCTGGATGGCAATCTGCATGCGATTTTCGGAGGCGACATAGTGTGAGCCCGGGAATATAGCAATTGAATCAACCTGCTTGACGACATCGCCCGTGAGCGGGTTGAGCTGATACAAGGCTTCAACCTCATCCCCAAAAAGTTCAATACGTATGGCCAGCTCTTCGTACATCGGAATAATCTCTATGGTGTCGCCTCGGACCCGGAAATTGCCACGGACAAATTCATAATCATTGCGTTTGTATTGCATCGAGACAAATTTGCGAATCAGGATATCCCGATCTATTCGGTCCCCGATCTGCAGTGCAAGCATGAGTTGGTAATATTCCTCGGGAGCACCCAAGCCATAAATGCACGAGACAGTAGACACAACGATGACATCACGCCGACTGAGCAGCGAGTTGGTGGTCGAGTGGCGGAGACGCTCTACCTCGGCATTGACGCTGGAATCTTTTTCAATAAAGGTATCGGTTTGGGGCACATAGGCCTCGGGCTGATAGTAATCGTAGTAAGAAACAAAATACTCAACAGCATTGTTCGGCATCAGTTCGCGGAATTCACTGGCAAGCTGTGCAGCGAGGGTCTTATTGTGCGCCATGATGAGCGTTGGACGTTGTAACTTCTCAATGAGCCAGGCTGCGGTCGCGCTCTTTCCGGTACCGGTCGCACCCAGAAGCACCACATCGCTCTCGCCAGCTTCGATATGCTGCGTAAGCTCTTTGATTGCCTGCGGTTGGTCGCCACTTGGGACATAGTCACTAATGACTTCAAAGGGACGAACTGAACGGGTTGGTTCCATTAGGCTGCTCTCATTTGTCTGAGTTTTGCTCTTCAGCTTGAAGTATGGTTTGTATCTGCTCCCATAGAGCTTCTGTTTGCTCGATGGTTGCCGCTACTGTTGTGGAGCTATCGATCACAATGTCGGCTATGCTTCTGCGTTGTTCTTCTGTAGCTTGAGCGTTGATGCGGGCTAGGGCGTGCTCTGCGCTGAAGCCACGGAGCTGGACCAAACGCTCCTGTTGGCGCTCGACCCCCGCTTCAACGGTGACCACAAGCGAAAAGGGGTATCGATGCCCGGACTCCACCAGTAGCGGAATGTCGTAGACCACAACAGAAATTCCCTGAGCAGCAGCCTCGCTAAACAATTCTTGGGTTTTGGCCCTGACTCGTGGATGCACAATGCTGTTAAGTGCATTTAATTCTTCGGCATTCTGAAAGACTCGGTTTCCGAGTGCGACCCGATCCAAGCTTCCATCAACGTTTATGACCACGGAACCAAAATGCGCTTCGATTTCGCTCAGTGCCGGCTGCCCAGGTTCAACCACATCGCGAGCTACCTGATCG
>JBARYA010000180.1:0-3264 GCA_049647625.1 Microbacteriaceae bacterium | reverse complement strand
GCAGACTTTGAAGCGCTTCGTGAGAGGCGTTTGCATACTCTACGCCGTAGAGCCTGGCTTCTTTTGTCCGCCTTAGGGATAAGTGTTCTGGGCATGCTCAGCTTTTATATCTGGTACGGCGGTCAATTATCCGGTTAATGGTGGTCCCAGACTGGTTATGAGCGCTGGCATCATCTCGCCTCTGGGGTGTCTCTCGGCTCTGGTTCAGTCGCGGTAGAATATGAGTGGCTTTGATCGCACACTCTTTGATGGGGGTTTTTCCGTTGTTATGCCAACGCTGTGGCCGTCCGGTGGATGAGCTAGATATTTTCTGTGGCGAATGTGGGACGCTGATTGTGCACCCACCGAAAGACCAAGAAACACAAATACCACAGCTGCCGGTGCCTCCAGCAGCGCCAGCTACACCGGTATACAGCCCGACTATTCCTATTCAGCGGCTGGTTCCGGGAAGCAATACACCATTCGAAAAGGTCGAAGATTTTCGGGTAGCAGACATTGCTGAGGTCTCACACCCCGTCGTAGCACCTGCCCCAATTATCTCTTCGGATGCTGAGCCGCAGCTTAATCCGGCTGCGGTCATAGAGCAACTGGCAGCCCCGGATATGGCTGTGGCCGGCAACGAAATCATCTCCGAGGACCTTGAGGTAACCCGCATTGTCCGGAGCGCGCATCAACGCGGGCCAAAGTTCGAACTGGTATTTAGTACCGGTGGGAGCTTTGAAGTCTCCGGCGCAGGACTGCTCGGACGTAACCCCTTGCCGGCAGAGGATGAGCAATTCGAACAACTCGTTCTGTTCCGTGATCCGAATCGTACCGTTTCAAAAACTCATCTCGAGTTCGGGGTTGAGGGCACGAATTTCTGGGTACTCGATCGGAACTCTGTGAATGGGAGTTATTTGCTGGCGACAGACAACGAGGAGCTCCTCGAAGAGTGCACACCTGGGCAACGCTATTCGGTTATGGATGGCGGAAAAGTTGGCATTGGCGACGAACACTTCCAAGTCCGGTACCGCTAAAAAACTGCCTCGAGTCTCAGCTGTTTTACCGTTTGCTCTCAGCCTTTAGCAAGCTCAACACTGCGAAACTGGGTGAGGTAAATCTATCGAAAGGTCCCCTTTGTCTAAAGTCTTCTCCCTCCTCGCTATCGGCGCACTCAGTCTTGGATTGGTTGCTTGCAGTTCTGGCGAGCAAGAGAATCCCGGCAACAATACTGCTAGCTGTTCTGCATATACGCTTGAGCAATTAGCCACTGATCTTTCGGTTTGCGGTGAGTTGGGCAAAGTAAGCTCGGTAAAATTTACCGCTCCACTTTCAACCGAGGTCACCAAATTTGACACCCTGGTTAAGGGCAGCGGGGAGACCCTGGTCGAGGGCGATAACATGATGGTCGCCTATAACATTTACAATGCGACCACCGGAAAAGCCATCGTCAACGAGGAGATCGCCAAGCAGATCCCCGGTGAAATGGTGAGCTTAGATTTCGCGGTTATTTTTCCAGGATTAGCAAAAGCACTCGATGGTCAGACCATCGGCTCTCGTGTCGCTGTATTGATTCCACCAGTGGATGCCTATGGCGAACAGGGTATGCCGAGCCTTGAGGTAGCACCCACCGATAATGTGCTCTGGGTTCTTGACCTGATTTCACTGGTTGGCGATTCCGCTAATGGTACCCCACAGGATGTTTCTGACATCTTCCCGAAGGTTTCTCTGGCTGAGTCCGGACAACCGACTATCACCATTCCCGATACTGCTGCACCTGCTGATCTTCAGCTGGGTGTATTGAAGCAGGGTTCCGGTCTTGTTGTTGAAAGCGGTGCCACTGTTTGGATTCAGTACCAGGGCGTGAATTGGCGCACCGGAGAGGTATTCGATCAAAGCTGGGGCAGCAAAATCGCCACCTTCTCACTCGACCGAGTCGTTGAAGGATTTTCAAAAGCCATTGAGGGTCAAAAAGTTGGCTCCCAGGTGATTGTTATCGTGCCTCCTGCCCTTGGTTACGGACCGATGGGCGGGCAGCCAAGCGCAGGTATCGAAGCTGATGATACCCTCGTCTTCGTTATTGATATTCTGGCGGCAAGAAACTAATTTTTTCGAGTAGTCGCGCCGGGAACCGGCCGATAGGAGAGCCGCATCGTGGAACTGGTCTGGTACCTGCTCGGAGTGCTGGTTATTGTGATTGGGCTTGCCCTCGCAATTGGCCTGCACGAGCTCGGCCACCTACTCCCGGCGAAACGCTTTGGTGTCAAAGTTACCCAGTACATGCTCGGTTTCGGTCCAACAATCTGGTCGAAGAAGAAGGGCGAAACCGAGTACGGCGTGAAGGCCATTCCTCTGGGTGGGTATGTGTCCATGATTGGGATGTATCCGCCGAAGCGAGCCGGTGACAAAGTCCAGGTGGGTACCACTGGAGTGTTCCAGAACATGGTCGAGGAAGCTCGATTAGTCTCCGCTGAGAGCATCACCGAAGGCGATGAACACCGGGCATTTTATCTCTTGCCGGTGTGGAAGCGCATTGTCGTTATGCTTGGTGGACCGCTTACGAACCTGATTCAGGGCCTCATCTTTTTGACCATCCTGGTCGTGGGTTTCGGTATTCCACAGCTCAGTACCTCGGTTGGCGTGGTCAATGAGTGTGTGATTTCAGTCAATAGTGCGCAACAGGCATGTCTACCCTCTGACCCAATTACCCCAGCAGCGGCTGCGGGACTCAAACCGGGGGACACGGTTGTGGAATTTGCCGGACAAAAAATTGAGTCATGGCCACAGCTGAGCGAGCTCATTCGAGTGACCACAACAGCCAGCAGCATCACGGTGAATCGGGATGGGCAATTGCTGACCCTGCCAATCACCCCGCTGGTTACCGAGCGTCCGCTCTTTGACTCCGCCGGGAAAGCGCTACGTGATTCGAATGGTGACTACCTCACCACTTCTGTAGGGTTCCTCGGTATCTCTTCGCAGCTTATTCGGGAGCCACAGGGAGTACTCGATGTTTTTCCCGCTGCTCTCGATAATCTGGGCCAGGTAGCGAATGTTATTGTGAGCCTGCCGCAACGGATGGTGGCCATTGTCGGCACCTTATTTAGCGCCGATGAGCGTGATCCGAACGGGCCTATCAGCGTTGTTGGTGTTGGAAGAATTGCCGGTGAGGTTGCCAGCCATCCGGGAATTGAATTACAAGAAAAAATTGCGGGGATGTTCGGTATTCTGGCTTCGTTGAATTTTGCCCTCTTTGCTTTCAACCTCATCCCATTACCGCCCTTGGAC
>JBARYA010000179.1:0-2277 GCA_049647625.1 Microbacteriaceae bacterium | reverse complement strand
CGTCTAATGCGGTGCGAGTTCCGCTGCCGAGGAGCTCGGCAATCGCGAGCCGTTTTGCATTGATTCGATTGCCTTCAATCCAGGATGATGAGATGCTTTCTGATCTAATCAGAAGATGGCTGAGGAACCGGCCGCGCTCGCCGACACGTTCATCTGCACGAGCAAGAACGGTGAGAGCTTCTGTGGCTGCTGATTCAGCTTCTGTGCCGAGCTGCGGCAGCGTGGTGCCAAGCTCGTCCGGAACGTAGGCCAGATATTTGCCCGCTGTGCGATCTTTACGACTGAGCCCAGCGCTTTCGTATCCCGGGTTCCATAATCGTTCTACATACTCTGCCATCTGCGCCTCCTCAGTTCGCTAAAGGTTGCCAATTATTGCTTATTTACACTTTAGGCTATCTAACGTGTAAATAGAAGTGGCTTAGGTGCACTTTAGCGTTAGAAGCATTGCAAACAGAACATTATTTCTTTGATGAGCGCTTCCCTGAGCGTTCATTACCCTGCTTGTAATTGCCAGTGATTCGAGCCAAGAGTTCTTGGTCAGTCTCTTCGTCGATTCCGAGTTTTGTAATCAGCTGGCCGGCTCGATCCCCGCCAAGGTTCATCACGAGAGCCCCGCTGCGGTAAATGAGCACTCGCATGTCTTTGGTGATCCGGTACTCAAATGGATTTTGCATAAACATTACGATACCCCGATGAACGAAGTGAGGACAGGATTTAATTTGCATCGTTGCATGCATTGCAAGGGCAAACAAAAAACTCCCCCAGTATTTACTAGGGAGTTTCGTTGTGGTTCAGACGGGCATCGATTCCGGGACCTTTCAATTATCAGTCGAAAATATTATCATCTCGTCACAACCGGGCTGCGAGCCTAGGACCCACTTGGGTTACTGACATACTGTTCGCACAACAAATAATTTCTTGATTCTACTATTTAGTAGATACTGGGTTCTACTATTTGGTAGACTCTTTATTGAGGAGGTAAGCGATGCGAGAAACAGACGCAATATGGCGCACCCTGGCTGACGCTGCTCTAATAGGTCGTCGAGAATGGAAGAACACCGGTGATCTTGCATGGGAGGCCAGAGTCGGCGAGAAAATTGCTTATAAAGCACTTAAGCGACCAATCGAAATCGGAGCCGTAACTCGACATCCGGCGCCGGCTGGTGGTTTCAGCGTCACTGATCCCGAGCGGATACTCACCCTGTTCGCTGCATCACGATCACTCCGTGATGGCAAACGCACGCAGTTTGAGGCCGCCCAGAATTTGATTTCATCCACCGAGACATACGCCATCGGTGGTACTCGATCCGCAGCACACTACCTCGGTGGTCGAAACACTATCGCTGACCATGCTCCCGCAATCATCTACGTTCCTTTGGGCACTCAACTCACAGGGCTCCCACTAGGAGACGATGCGATTGTGATGACAGCCGATCAAAAAACTCTTGACTCATGGGCGGACGGATTCACCAGCCCTGCTCAGAGCTACGCAGACCTTTTCGCCCAGCCCGGCTGGCAGGCGAGCGAGTTCCGTCGCGCATTATGGCGTAACTGGTTCACCGTCGATGACTGGTCACGAGCGGAGGTATTAGGTGGTTGATATTCCAATCGATGATGAGACCCATCTCCTTGAAGTGCTGGACTATCTTGGTAAAGAACTTGAACCATCAATCCTCATTGGTGGGTGGGCAACAGTACATCGTGTCGGTGGTGAAATTAGCCACGATATCGATCTCATTATTGGTTCTGACGAAGTCCGCTTCAAGGTTGAGGCGACTCTCAGTGAATTATCGAAGTCGACTCATTTGCAGGGTACCAAGTGGCGTGGTGAGTATGACGGCATACATGTCGATGTCTACATCCCTCATCAATCGCAGCTTGGGGGTAAGTTGCGGCTCCGCGTGGAAGAGCTTGCAAAATATACTGAATTGCTCGGGCATGGAGCTTGGCGGCTTCTGACTATCGAAGCCCATACTGTCTCGAAGATTGCAGCCCTCCTAGACCGGCCAAACACTGAGAAGGGGTTCAAAGACGCTCGCGAAATCTTGCGCTTGATGGAGCAGGGAATTGATGCTGTTCTGCTGACAAAGATACTCGTTGAGGCAACCGCAGGACCCATTGAGGACTTACCGGGCTATATAGAAGAAACGTTCGCACTTCTTGGGCCCCGTACTCGACCGAGCAAGGCCCAGCAGAAACTCATCCAACAATGGCGACGTGAATGGAACTCTGCAATCCAGGCAGCAATTACCCCAGAGACACGCGATCGTCCGGCGC
>JBARYA010000178.1:0-1941 GCA_049647625.1 Microbacteriaceae bacterium | reverse complement strand
CTCGGAATTTTGCCCTATACTTACAAGAATAATGGATGACCCCCCGAGTTGTAGCTACAGCCCTATCTCTTATCAACGTACCCGGAGCCGCTCATGTACGAGTGGCTAATGCTTGGCGTAGGATTACTCCTCACCATCGGTACCGGATTCTTTGTTGCCTCCGAGTTCGCTCTGGTCAATCTTGACCGCGCCGATCTTGAAGCGCGCCGCGAGCGAGGTGAAACTCGCCTTAAGCTCACAATCGAGGCTCTGAAGATCACCTCGACCCACCTCTCTAGTGCCCAATTGGGTATTACCCTCACCACTCTGCTCACCGGTTACACCATGGAACCGGCCATGACCAAGATGCTCACCCCGGTTTTTGCCTCCTGGGGAGTTCCGGAAGTTGCCGTTACCAGTGTGGCAGTTCTGGTTTCCGTCTCTTTGGCGACTACCCTTTCGATGATCCTGGGCGAGTTGATTCCGAAAAACTTTGCCCTAGCAGTCCCACGTCAGACCGCAAAAGTTGTTATTGGCTTTCAAACCGGATTCACCGCCGTATTTCGCATTGCGGTTGTAGGCCTCAACGATTCGGCCAATGCGCTCATCCGGATGATGGGGATCGAACCCAAAGAAGAACTCACCGGTGCGCGCAGCGCCGAGGAGTTGTCCTCGCTGCTGCGTCGTTCTGTTGTTGCCGGAAGTCTCGATAAAGACACTGCCAGCCTCTTGAACCGCACCCTCACCTTTGCGGAGCATACCGCTGCCGATGTGATGACCCCGAGATTTCGCCTAGCGACACTTGAAAAATCTGACACTGCTTTGGATGTTTTGGAGCTGACCCGAAAAACCGGCTTCAGCCGCTTCCCGGTGATTGACGAAAGCCCAGACAAAATTGTCGGTGTCGTGCATGTCAAACAGGCTCTGGCTGTTCCACGTGATCGCCGTGCCGAGGTCCCGCTTGCGGCCCTGATGAGAGAACCACTCGAAGTGCCCGAGACCATGAAGCTCGACACTCTGCTGGGTGAATTGCGCAAGCACAGTTTTCAATTGGCCATTGTGCTCGATGAATATGGTGGCACTGCGGGGCTGGCAACACTCGAAGATCTGGTTGAAGAGATTGTTGGCGATCTGCTTGATGAGCATGACCGTGCCAGCGCAAAAATCGTGCACCAGGCCGATACGGTGCTCTTCCCGGGTATTTTGCGTCCGGATGAGCTCCATACCCTAGCCGGGATTGAAGTGCCGGAGGACGGTGCCTATGAGACCGTTGCCGGGTTTATTCTCGATCAGCTGGGCACTATTCCAGAGGTTGGTGTCACTGTAGCCCTGGAATCAGGAACACTCCGGGTCGAACGGATGGACGGTCGACGGATTGACCGGATTCGATATATTCCGCAGACTGAGGAGGAGGTGGACCATGGCTGATTGGGCCGGACTCGCCTGGCTGGTGGTACTACTTGCCGGTAATGCATTCTTCGTTGGTGCGGAATTCGCCGTCATCTCTGCGAAGCGTTCCTCCATTGAACCCCTTGCGCTGAAGGGCAAGCGCAGTGCCAAAACGGCACTCTGGGCGATGGAGCACGCCACCCTCATGCTGGCTACCTGCCAATTGGGTATCACCGTATGTTCGCTGCTGATCCTCAACGTCTCAGAGCCGGCACTGCACCATCTGCTGGGTTACCCTTTTGGCTGGTTTGGAATCCCACTCGAATGGGCTGACCCGTTCACCTTTGTTTTGGCCCTGCTGATTGTGACCTATCTGCACGTGGTCTTTGGCGAGATGGTCCCGAAGAACATCTCCTTCTCGATGCCAGATAAAGCGGTGCTTATTCTCGCTCCACCCCTGGTGTGGGTTTCAAAGCTCTTCCGCCCGGTTATCTTCGTGCTGAACGGTATTGCCAATGGGGTGCTGAGGCTCTTCGGTGTCGAGCCCAAGAATGAGGCGGCCAGTGCCTTCAC
>JBARYA010000177.1:0-4238 GCA_049647625.1 Microbacteriaceae bacterium | reverse complement strand
TAGATTCTCCCGATCCGGTGATTGGCCTGGCACCGCGTTTAGTCTTGCATTCGCAAAGCTATCCGGTGTTACAGCAGGCAATCGAAGATAATCAGCTGGTCTCGTTCCTGTATCACAAACCCCTCAGCACCCAGGCTGAGCTGCGCAGCATTGAACCGCTTACTCTCCTGACTTTCAAGGATCATTGGCTTTTGTATGGCTTTGATCGTATGCGTAATGATTATCGCAGCTTCCTTCTTGCCCGAATTGTGGGAAAAGTCCAGTTGCATGATGAGAGTGTAGAGCCGCGTCTGCAGAACCCTGCCGAACATGCTTTGAATGCATTGGAGAGCTATTGGAAAGGCAATCAGGCCACCGTTCGAGTAGTACCAAACTCAATTGCGGATGCAAAGCTTCGACGCCGAACCAATCCAGGCAATCTGGATTCACTCGGCGATACACTGAGTTTCAATTTCTTGGATCTGCACACCCTCGCTGATGAGTTGGCAGGTCACGGCCCCGAAGTCCTTGTGCTCGCTCCCCAAGAGCTAAAAGAGCAGGTGGTTCTTCGTCTCGAGCGGGTACTGAGCGACCATTCTGGCATTTCCTCCTCAGCAGAGCAGGAGAAGCGATGAAACGGCTCAGCAGTGATACTCTGACATTTTTGTTGTCGTTGGTGGCCTACCTCAATAATTATCGTTCGGCTTCGGTGCACGAATTGGCGGAGTATTTTGGGTATTCCGATAAACAGATCCGCGAGCTAATACCCCGTCTCACGACCTTCGGCACTCCGGGTATTGATGGTATGTACCAGCATGACGATCTTTTTGATATTGATTGGGATGCCTTCGAAGACGATGATTTGGTCTTTCTGACCCTGCCAGCGGGTATCGGTGATGTGCCGCGTTTTAGCGCTGCTGAAGCGACTGCCCTCATCCTTGGCCTCCAGCAACTTCAAGCTATTCCGGAGTTCAAATCCACCGTGGCAATCAATACCCTGATTGCCAAGCTTGCTCTCGGATCTGCAACTCCAGTGCGTGCTCCGCTCATGGTTATCGAGGATCCGCAACACGAGATATCGGTGATCCGTGATGCTATGGCCCAGCAGAAGGTGCTGAGTTTTGATTATGTACCCGCAGATTCTCCGCAAAAATCACGCACTGTCGAGCCGCTAGCGCTAAGCAGCATGAATTCATTGTGGTATTTACGGGCTTGGGACCTCGGCGCTTTGGGGGAGCGATTCTTCCGCCTCGATCGCATGAATAATGTAACTCTAGGTGCTGAAGATTCCGAGCGGAAACCTGAAGATAGCACGAACGAACCAATCTTCAATACGAACTCTGCGGGGCTACAGACGGTACAGATTCAGGCCGGCAGCAATGCCGAAGAAATTCTCCGTGATTTTCAAGCTGTGCCTAGCAACGCTGATTACTACGATATTACGGTGGCCCACCTGCACAATCTGAAGCGGGTCATTGCGGCCAATGCCGGTTCAATCCGTTTGGTCAACCCTGCTGAGGCTTCTGCCCAGGTGCGCAACTGGGCAGAAGCAGCTCTCGAACAATATCAATAGCTGAGATTCTTAAGGCTCACTCATAGCGGTTAACGCACTAAACTAGAACGAGAAACTTTTTCAGAAAGAAGTGTAACCGGATGCCTAGTGGTCTTGGAGGCTGGAGCTTTGTTGTTCTAGCTGTAGTCGTAATTCTGCTCTTTGGCGCGCCCAAACTGCCCGTACTATCAAAGAGTATTGCCGATTCGCTCAAAATATTTCGTAAAGAAATGAAGGACGATACCAAGCCTGAGGATGGTAATGCAGCGGATGAGGGCAATACCACTCCGAAGCCTTAAAGTCTGATATCTATGCGGGGCAGAAGAAACCCAGAGGCGAGGATGTCACTGGCCGAGCACCTCAGGGAGCTTCGGAAACGCATTATTATCGCGACCATCGCGATTCTGGTTGGTATGGTTCTTGGTTGGTTCTTGAGTGAGCCGATTTGGTATTTAATGCGTCAGCCAATAGAACTTATTGATGCTAGCAATAGCAATGCAGTTCTTAATTACCCCAATATTACCGGTGCCTTTGATCTGAAAATGCAATTGGCATTTGCCAGTGGTCTCGTGGTTTCCAGCCCGGTGTGGCTCTATCAAATTTGGGCATTTATTGTCCCCGGACTGAAGCAAAAAGAACGTCGCTACTCCATCGGTTTTATTCTGAGTGCGGCCCCGCTTTTTGTTGCCGGCTGTGCCGTGGGTTGGCTCGTCTTCCCCAATATTGTGACCTTACTCACCTCTTTTGCTCCCGCCGATGATGCCACTATCCTGACCGCCCGTGACTACCTTGATTTTGTCTTGAAACTCATGTTTGCGATCGGTACCGCTTTTGTCTTGCCTGTCTTTTTAGTGCTGCTGAATTTTGCCGGCATTATGAAATCAGCAACACTGCGCAAAGGCTGGCGGGTTGCGGTGCTCATTATTGTGCTTTTTGCCGGAATTACCACGCCTGCCGCCGATATTATTTCGATGCTCCTTTTAGCCGGCGCCATGTCATTCCTCTTCTTTATCGCCCTCTTTATCACTTGGATACACGACCGTCGGATATCGAAAAAACAACAGAACCATCTATCCGATCTCCTCGGTGAAAGCTAGCCATGACGAAAAGCAATACCCGAGCCTTTAGCCATCCACTGATAGATGATTTCGTAAAAGGTCTCAAATTCGAACTGGATGATTTTCAGGAAGAATCGTGCTTTGCACTCACACAAAAGAAGAGTGTTCTCGTTGCGGCCCCGACCGGTGCCGGAAAAACGATTGTGGCGGAATTTGCAGTCTATTTGGCAATGAAAGAGCAACAAAAAATCTTTTATACCGCACCAATGAAAGCGCTGAGCAATCAGAAATTTCAGGAATTATGCGCAGTTTATGGTGCTGAAAATGTTGGTATCCTCACCGGTGACACCAATATCAACCCCCACGCACAAATCGTGGTCATGACCACGGAAGTGCTCCGCAACATGATCTACACCGGTTCCGATCTGCTTCAAGGCTTGGCCTGGGTCATTATGGATGAGGTTCACTACCTCGCAGACCGTTTTCGTGGGGCCGTTTGGGAAGAGGTCATTATCCACCTCCCGCAGAGTACCCGCTTGATTGCCTTGAGCGCCACTGTTTCCAATGCTGAAGAGTTTGGTGATTGGCTGCGTACGGTTCGTGGACACACCGAGGTAATTGTGTCCGAAAATCGACCTATTCCATTGCATCAACATGTCAGCGTCGGTAATGAAATTATTGACCTCTTCCTCAGCGGCACCTCACGGGTGAATCCTGATCTCGTTCAGCTCACCACAAATTCTCGCAACCGATATCGTTCTCGCAATCCACACCAACGACATCATGAATCACGAAACCGGGTCAGTCGGAGCCGGATGATTGAAGATCTCGCGGAAATCAATCTCCTTCCCGCAATCTTCTTTATTTTCAGTCGAGTTGGTTGTGATGCAGCAGTACAGCAGGTAATGAACCATGGCGTTCAGCTCACCACAGCAGAAGAACGCGCAGAAATTCGCGCCACGGTAGAGGAGCGCTGCCAGGACATTCTTGAGGAAGATCTCGCTGTTCTTGGCTATTGGGAGTGGTTTGAAAGCCTGCAACGCGGAGTCGCTTCCCATCACGCTGGCCTGCTTCCAATATTTAAAGAGGTCGTTGAGGACCTGTATCGGCGGAAACTTGTAAAAGTTGTTTTTGCAACTGAGACCCTGGCACTGGGTATCAATATGCCTGCGCGTTCCGTGGTGCTCGAGAAACTGGTGAAATTCAATGGTGAGGCCCGGGTGCCAATTACTCCGGGGGAGTACACCCAACTCACCGGTCGCGCCGGACGTCGCGGAATCGACACCGAGGGTCATGCGGTAATTCAATGGGTTGAGGGGATGAACCCAGAGGACCTCGCCGCTCTTGCCAGCAAGCGAAGTTACCCGCTTATTTCAAGTTTCAAGCCCGGTTACAATATGTCGGTAAACCTTATTGACCAATTTGGTGTTGATCGCACACGTACGGTCCTGGAGAGTTCCTTCGCACAATTTCAAGCTGATCGGGCTGTTGTTGGACTGGCAAAGGCTGTCAGGCAGCAGGAGGAAGCACTCAGCGGTTACACCGAGCCGATGACCTGCCATCTGGGTGACTTTCCAGAATTTGCACGCTTACGCCGTGAGCTCAGCGATATAGAGAAAGCCAACACGCAAAGCTTCTCAAAATCGAAA
>JBARYA010000176.1:0-1697 GCA_049647625.1 Microbacteriaceae bacterium | reverse complement strand
TGTTATTGACCATCAACCAGGCGGAAAGCTTCTTGGCCTGGAGTGATTCAAGAATAGTTGGCCAGAACTGCTTGATGGAGGCAAAATCTACCGGACAGGTCTGGGCTGCGGGAGCCGACTTCTGTGCTGGCGGCGCACTCGGAGCAGTGGATGCTGCTGCTGCGGTTACCGCCGCTGCTGCCTGTGGGCGGTTCTGCTGAGCACTTTGTGCAGCAGACTGATTCTGTTGCACTGCTGCTGGCGCATGCTGCGGCACAGCACTCGCTGCGGAAACCGGCGCAGAAACCGGCGCAGCACTCCGCGCCGTATGCATTCCCTGTAGCGCAACCAGCATCCGGGCCAGCATTAATTCAAGCTGTAATTTTGGTGAGGTGGCACCCGAAAGCTGATCGAGTGAAGCCAAAACAATATCGGCTAAAAGGCTCAGCTTCTCGACACCGAGGCTCTGTGCCTGTTCTTTGTAGAGTTGCTGCTCAGCATCGCTCAGCCCCGGCAGTGAAGATTCTTGTAGGCCACCAGCGGCAACCACAATCAGGTCACGCAGACGTTCAAGCACATCCTCAACAAAGCGTCTCGGATCTTGGCCGTTATCAATGGCCTTCTCAACCACCTGGAATGACAGGCCCGCATCCGTCGCGGCCAGAGCCTCAACCAGCTCATTCAGCAGTGCACTATGGGTGTAACCCAGCAGAGCGACGGCACGATCGTAAGCAATATTGTCGGTATCGGAACCGGCCATCAACTGGTCAACAATCGAGAGGGTATCGCGAGCGCTACCGCCACCGGCGCGAACGGCGAGGCCAAAAACACCCGGATCGGCGGTAATATTTTCGCTGGCAGCCAAGCGCTCAACATACTCAAGCATGGTGTTCTGCGGAATCAGCCGGAACGGATAGTGGTGGGTGCGGGAACGAATTGTTCCGATCACCTTCTCCGGTTCGGTGGTCGCAAAGATGAATTTCACATGCTCTGGTGGTTCCTCAACAATTTTGAGCAAAGCATTGAAGCCCTGCGAGGTAACCATATGAGCTTCGTCGAGGATAAAGATTTTGAAACGATCACGGGCTGGAGCAAAAATTGCACGCTCACGCAGGTCACGGGCATCATCCACACCATTGTGACTGGCAGCGTCAATCTCAACAACATCGAGCGATCCGCCACCATCACGGCTAAGCTCAACGCAGCTCGGGCAAACACCACAGGGGGTCGGAGTCGGGCCTTCAGCACAGTTCAAACAACGTGCGAGGATGCGGGCCGAAGTGGTCTTACCGCAGCCGCGAGGGCCAGAAAAGAGATAGGCGTGATTGATGCGCCCAGAACGCAGCGCAGCACTCAGCGGTTCAGTGACCTGATCTTGTCCAATCAGGTCAGCGAAGTTCTCGGGACGGTAGCGTCGATAGAGTGCAGTAACCACTCTTCTATCGTAGCCGCTCTGGCTGACAGCCCCGGGAAAGTATTCTGACCCAGATTCTGCGCCGGATGCGGCCCCCGCAACTACCCCGTCCACATGTGGACGGCTGCCCTGCTGAATCAGGCGCCGAGCGCCACAGCCTCAGCCTGTTTTGCGATTTCGAGCTCCTCGTTCGTTGGGATAACCAGCACCTGCACCCGCGAACTTGCGGTCGAAATAGCACGAGCTTTTTTGCTGTGCATCGCATTCAATTCAGGGTCGAGCTCGATACCAAGCTCCTCAAGAT
>JBARYA010000175.1:0-4023 GCA_049647625.1 Microbacteriaceae bacterium | reverse complement strand
CTTGCAAGCCTTATGCTGGCGCTGCAACCGTACCAAGGGCGTCAAACTCCAGAATACGGATCTTGCAGGCAACAATTGAGTCTGATGAAACAAAGTACCATGAAGGCGGACTTGTCATGAAATATGTTGAGATTCTCAACAATCTCGAATACATGCCGAACTTGAACGCAATCTGAACGCAATCAAGCCCGAATATCAATGCTCTTTATTCCTTATAACAATCCCGAAAAGGTCTCGATTCCCTCGAGTAGATGTCGGTACCGTCGGGCAAACTTGCCGTTCGAATGTTCAGACCCATACAACATTCTCAGCATCCTCTCTGTTTTCAATTCCCGGGAATGTCCGGAGGCTGACATAGGATTTTTCTATGTTTGAGTCGCACACGGTACATCAGGCCCTGTACAGAATTTCGTATCAGGGGCTTTTGGTCGGCTATGTGCAGCGTATGGACTACGGCGCGGAGGTTCGTTTCAAGGCGCGTCTGCTGCATAAACGTGAGGCACGTTTGGGAGTTTCCCTGGGCGAGTATTTCTCGCTCGAAGACGCGACCCAAGCGTTTCAGCTTTTTCAGGATCGGCTGCAGAACGGCGAAGCAATTTTTGATACAACGGAGCGCAAACAGCGTAGCGTAAGTCGGAATCGTCGTTACTGGAGCTAAGCAGCGAGGAACTTCAGAGCAATATCGTTTGCATCTTCTCGTTCGAGGAAGTATCCGTGTAGACCATCTTTCAGTACCGCTAATTGCGCATCGGGAATGGTTTCGGCCATCAGTATCGCATTCTCGACGGGGGTGAGGTCATCGGCATCGCCATGGAGAATAAGGGTAGGCGCGGTGATCTGGTCGAGTCGGGCCCAGGCATCATGGGTTTTGCTGGCAATATAGTGCTGTTTGAGGGTTTCGGGACTGGCATCGGTGCGAAAGAATACTCGTACGATTTCTTCATGCTCTTCAACGAACTGTGCACTAAAAAAGTGTGGTGTCAGCCTCCTCCAATCGCCACTGAACAAATCCCGGGTTGCCTCACGTGAACGCTTTTTGCCCTGCGATTCTCCTGCAGTGGTCGCCCCCAGAATCACTTTTCGCACAGATTCTGGATGCGCTATTGCCAGTTCTTGAGCGATACGACCGCCCATAGAGTGCCCGTAGATATGCGCCTTCTCTTCTCCGGCTGCTTGTAGAATGGCGAGACAGTCCTGGGCGAAGAGGCTGGTACTGTACGGTTCGGTCACGCCAGGCCCACTTTGCCCAATACCGCGGTGGTCAAAGTATATTGTTCGGTGCTTTTCGGTGTACTGCGGCAGAATGCTCAACCAGCCCCGATGAGACATTGCCTGACCGGCAATCAGGAGGAGGGGTTCTCCGGATCCCTGTGCGTCCCAGAAGAGTTCGGTTCCATCGGTGGTCTGTGCGAGTGCCATATTCCCAGTGTAGAGAATCATTTCTTGCCGAACTGCGTAGGGCGTTCTGCACGCTGAAAACTCGCTGAGGGTCTGGTCATTGTGGCCGGTGACTCACTAAACTGTGTTTCATCATTTCACACAGGTTTGGAGAACACAATGGCTTCAAAAGTTTTTATCAATTTTCCGAGCAATGACCTCGGAAAGGCCAGAACTTTCTTTGAGGGTCTCGGGTTTTCGATTAATCCGAAGTTCACTGATGACAACGGGATGTGCGTTGTTGTCTCAGACGATATCTACTTTATGGTGTTGACGCGGCCATTTTTTGAGGGGTTCGTCAACAAGAAGGTGGGCGATAATCGGCTCGCTACCCAATCGATTTATTCCCTTGCCTACGATCTCCGTTCCGAGGTAGATATGGTCTATGAACGGGCAATCTCCCTCGGGGCAACAGCGGTTGGTGAGGCCAAAGACTATGGCTTCATGTATCAGCGTGCTTTTGAAGATTTGGACGGGAACAATTTCGAGATCTTCTGGATGGATCCAAAGGCCGCCGAGATGGGGCCGGAAGAGTTTATGAAAGCGAATGGCGACGCCGCCTAATATCTTTGAGGCGGCTCGTTGTGAGCTTATGGAGGCTCGTTCAGCCGGGGTTTTCTGCGCTCGAATATCGACTCAGCTACATTTGCACTGTCCTGATACAATAGAAGTACGTAGCTGTGTTGAGGCTACGAATTTTTATGTGAAAGAGATAATTCATTGAGCGCAGATAATCAGGCAGTCGTGCAGGATTCCCAGTATTCAGCCCCAGAATATGTCATTAGCGAAGACCTCACGACCAAGTCAAAAGTAACCACTTTCTTCGGTATCCTTATCGGTCTCATCTTGGCTTTTGGCGGTATCTACATGATGGGCCAAGCTTTTGAGGTTCCCGAGGAATGGGGTGCCATTATGTTTGGTGGCGGAATCCTGGTTGATGCCATGGGATTCTGGGTCGCTTTTTGGGTCATTCACCAGATCGATGGACAGCAGCAGAAGCACTAAATAGCGCTCACGCTTTCTTTGAAGTGCCGGTTCGGGTTTAGACCCGTGCCGGCACTTTTGTTCGTGTCAGCATTGTGGCTGGCACGGTGATGAGCAGATACACGCCCACGATTGCCGCGAAGCCCACACTCAACCACACTGCGAATGGGCGGTCTGCGGTACCGGCGAGCACTTCAGAAATTTTGAGGGCATTCGGGATGCAGAAGATGAGCGTTACAAAGGCCAGAAGCTGGGCTCCCATAAGCCAGGTGCTCCGTTTTGCGGCGTTGAGTGAGACAAGCCCACAGATCAGGATGAGCACTGCTGGTAGCAGGGGAATCAGCGGGGTGAAGCTGGTCATCCCACTATTGATGTATCCATAAATTCCACCGCCGCTGAGGGCTAAGCCGACCAAAATTGTGAGTCCGGAAAGCATGGTTGCTCCTTAACTTTTCACAGGGTATCGCGAATAGAAAACTGTTTCACTTCTAGTCTAATCTGGGCTATATCGAGACTTCAGTGAATTATGCCACTCAGATGAGCCAATGGGGAAGGAGAGGGAAATTGCGCTTTGCTATTCGGGTGAAACCCGGTTCCAGTAGGAATAGGGTTGGTGGGAATCATGATGGAGCGCTGATTGTGTCAGTTTCTGCTCGCGCGATTGACGGTAAAGCAACCGAGGCGGCGTTCACGCTCTTGGCCCGCGCCCTCGGGTGTAAATCTTCTGAGCTTCGCTTGGTGAGTGGTCAGACGAGCCGCACCAAGATCATTGAAGCGCCGGATACCGTTCACGAAGCCCTACGACTTCTGCTCGATGAGGCGATATAGCTATCGCATCGTGGAAGTTTCGCACCGGGGAGATGGTTCCAGCTACCCTTTGGCGTCTCGACGATTGAGTGCGATAAGTGAGAGCACAAAGCACAATACCGAGAGGCCCAATAGGAGGGAGAAGCTTCCCAACTCAAAACCGTGTTTCAGCGGCTCATTCCGATACGCCCAAGAGTACGGAGAAATGGCGTAAAGAAATTTGGCCTGGGCGGTCTGGTTTGCGAGAGCGTTGAGTGCGAAGCTGAGCACGACGGATGTTGCTGCGATCCCCAGTGTGAGGCCTCTTCCGCCACCGAGTGAGCCGACGAGGACGGCCACCATTGCAAAGCAGAGTGCGAGTGCGACCAGGTTACAGACCGCAGCGATAATGTTGAGATGTTCGAGTCCGAGTTCTGCCGGCGCATTGAGGCTTAAGAGAACAATCAGCACAACAATGCCGAGCCAGATAATCCGAGCGATAACACTGATGCTGGCCTCGATCAGGTAGCGGCTTCGTGATACCGAGTGGGCCAGAGTAATTTCCAACATGCCCTGTTCTTCGGCACCGGCAATGGCGGCGGTGCCCCAGGACACGGCCGCGATACTGAAGAGCGCGAAGCCCATCAGTCCAAAGAAGGTCGCCTGGGTGTAGCCGGAGCCGGTGGTAATGTCGGCAAAACCGATGGTATTGACCAGCTCAGCGGGGAGGAGCTGTAAGAGTTTTTGCATTTCATCGTTTTGGCTGAGGCTGGGGAAGAGTGGCAGATAGAGGAAGAGAGCGGCCAGGATACCCAG
>JBARYA010000174.1:0-14252 GCA_049647625.1 Microbacteriaceae bacterium | reverse complement strand
GACCAATATTATTCTGATTGCCGCCACCAACCGTCCCGATATCTTGGACCCAGCTCTGCTTCGTCCGGGTCGTTTCGACCGACAGATTCCGGTGGATGCTCCTGACCTCAAGGGCCGTCAGAAGATTCTTGAAGTACACAGTGTGAATAAACCACTCACCAAAGATATTGACTTTGCTGTTGTTGCGCGGCGGACCCCGGGCTTTACCGGTGCAGACCTTGCCAATGTGCTGAACGAGGCCGCACTCCTGAGCGCTCGCAAGAACAAGACTGTGATTGATGCTGAAGCAATCGACGAGGCCATTGATCGCGTGATCGGTGGACCACAGCGTCGTACCCGGATCATGAATGATCACGAGCGTTTGGTGACTGCGTATCACGAGGGCGGGCACGCTGTCGTTGCTGCCTCGCTGAATAATACTGACCCGGTAACCAAGATCACGATTCTTCCCCGCGGTCGCGCACTCGGCTACACCATGGTGATGCCGCTGGAAGATCGCTACTCGGTCACCCGTAACCAATTGCTTGATCAATTGGCCTATGCCATGGGCGGTCGTGTCGCTGAGGAGCTTATCTTCCACGACCCCTCAACCGGTGCCTCCAACGATATTGAGAAAGCCACCAGCACAGCCCGCAAAATGGTGACCGAATACGGTATGACGGCAAGCCTCGGAACGGTCAAATTTGGAGCCGGTTCTGGCGAGGTATTCCTCGGTCGGGATGTTGGTCACCAGCGTGATTATTCCGACGAGCTGGCCAAGCAAATTGATCAGGAAATTCAGCTTCTCCTCAACACCGCAAACGATGAGGCCTGGTCTGCGCTCAACCTGAACCGTGCGGTTCTCGATGAGCTGGCACAGCGACTCCTCGAAGAGGAAACACTCGACCATCTGCAATTGGATGAGCTGTTCAAGAAAATCACCAAAATGCCAAAGCGTGAGCTCTGGTTGTCGAGCGCTAAGCGGCCAGTCTCGAATCAGCCACCGGTTGCTGTGTTGAACAAGGTGGATAGCAGCACCGAGGACGAAGCCCCGAAGCAGCAACTCCCGAATCCTCAAGATTTGGATGCTTCGGCCGGTGACCAAGCCTAAGCCCAGCATTCTTTACAGTATCCGGTCAAGGAGGCGAATCCGATGAAACGGACATCAGCACTGGTGCTCGGTATTGTTGCGGTTCTTGGTATTGTCCTTGGCTGGATGCTTGAAATTGGCTTGACTGGAAACGGCTATCCGATGTTCCAGCTCATGCCGGTCTATTCGATCGTGCTGGTGCTTTTTGCTGCCGCCCTGATTGCTCTGGCCTGGCCGATTCGGGCAATGCAGAAAGATGAGAAGGCGAAAAAGGTTAATCCTTTTTGGGCGGTGCGGGTGCTTATCTTGGCTCAAGCTTCGGCGCACTCGGCAGCATTGCTCGGAGGTTTCTCGCTCGGGATTCTCCTCTGGGCTATCAGCAAAGCCGTACTTCCAGCGGCCGTCTATTACACCGCAGCGGCAGCGGTGGTTGCCGGATTGGTGCTGCTTATCGCATCCCTGGTCGCTGAACATTTTTGTATGTTGCCACCAGATGACACCCAGCCACAGGCTGAGGGTCAAACTTCAGCAACGGGATGAGCCTCAACTCTGCAACAATGGTTAGCGAAGAAGAAGTCGCCTGCCTCCGCAGTGTGAACATGTACCCCGAAGGAATTTCGTGCACAATATTGAACTGAGCGAGGACGGCTGGCGCCGCATTTCGAAACGACAGGTACTGGTCGAGTATGTGAACAGCCTCTGGTACGTGTTGCCTATGCTCGGTCCCGGTATTGTCCTCAGCATTTTGTGGCAGCCCTACGGCTTCTTTATTCTCGGAGCCGGGGTGATCATCTTTATCTGGGTACTGGTACTGATACCACGACGGGTCAGAAATTATGGCTACCTCCTTCGCGAGGACGACCTGCTCTTCCGTCGGGGCATCATGTTCCGACGCTTTGTTTCGGTGCCCTATGGGCGCATGCAATTGGTCGATATTACCCGGGGACCGCTAGAGCGGAGCCAAAAACTTGCCACCCTCAAATTGGTAACCGCGGCAGCCAGCACCGGGGTGATGATTCCTGGCCTTCCCATCGAGGAGGCGGAGGGCTTGCGCGATCATCTGGTTGCTGTTGCCGAGAGCCGACGGGCAGGGCTGTGAAGCAGAACCCTCAGGCGTTGAGCGATCCTTTTGACGGCGAATGGCACCGCCTGCATCGGGGTACGCCCTATTTTCGTGGCGGGATATTCGTCCTGGCCGCCATTGGTGTGCTCATTTCACAATTCCGTGACATCCTGATCGAACAGTTTTTTCCCTTCAATTACGGAGTGTGGACGCCGAGCCTGCCCGGTGACCTTCTACTCTGGATTATCGGCGGGGCCGTGCTCGTGCTGGTCGTCATTATGTTGCTCTTTACACTCAGCTGGCGGATGCACACTTTCAGGATTACCGGAGAGGCAATTGAGGTGCGTTCTGGAATAGTATTCCGCAGTCACCGTAAAGCACGCATTGATCGCATTCAGGGCATCAATATTCAGCGTCCGATTATTCCGCGGATCTTTTCTGCGGCCAAGCTCGAAATCTCGGGTGCGGGATCCGACTCTTCAGTAAGTCTGAACTATTTGTCTTCGGATAATGCCAACCTCATTCGTCGCGGACTGCTGCAGCGCGCATCCGGTCAGCTTCAAACCCCAGAGGTGGCTTCGGCACAAGCGGCCGGGGCGACGACCCTTGACCGCACCGTGAATGATTTTCTGGCACCGGAGCTCGACGACCTGTATATTCCACAATCTTTGGTAAAGATTCCGATTCCACGACTCATTTTCTCGGCCCTGCTTGGTTGGCCGCCGATTATCCTGCTCCTCTTCATCGCAGCGGTCATTACCAGCAGCATCCTTGTCAAAGATCCCGAAATTACCATGGCTATTCTGTTCTCGCTCCTGCCGGGTGCGCTTGCTTTTGCCGGGTACTTTGTGAGCCAGATTCGAAAGAAGCTGCGCTATAGCATCGCCCAGACCCCGCACGGAGTTCGGGTGGGTTATGGCCTGATTTCGCTGAGCAATGACACCGTCCCGGCTGAACGTATCCACGCCATTGAGATTAGGCAACCGCTCTTTTGGCGGAAGGTCGGCTGGTGGTCTATCGAGGTGAATCGGGCCACATCTGCCACTGAGAACGGTGCTGGCAAAGAAATTAACACCACAATATTGCCGGTTGGTGATTACGATGATGTTCTCAGGGTGCTGACCATTTTGCTCCCGCACTATGATCTCGGCGCAAAGCTGGGATTGTTGAAGGCCGGGATGATCGGCTCTGGAACAGTAGAGGGCTATCAGGTCGCCTCGAAGCGGGCAATTTGGTATCAGCCACTGTCTTGGCGCCGGAATGGCTGGAATTACGATAACGAGTTAGCGGTGCTGCGTACCGGTGCGCTTTCGCGCAAACTCTCATTGATTCCTTTCGTCCGGGTGCAATCGGTGAGCATGCAACAGGGGCTCTTCGCAAAGTTTTTTGATCTGGCGCGGGTCGAACTTGACCTGGTGACCGGTCCGGTAGTGAGTTCCGTCAAGAACATGGACTCAGCTCTTGCAATGGATTTCTTTGCCCGGGCCGGAACCTTGGCGGTCGCTGCGGTAGCTCGCGAAACCCCACCAGAAACGCAGCTTTCCCATGGCTAAGGCGGGGCGGCTGGGCCTCGGCGTCATCGGCGCCGGAGCGGTGGGTCCGGTTTTGGCTGCTGCCTGGGCTGGTGCTGGACACCAATTATTAGGTCTTCACGCCCGAAGCCCGGAACGTCACGATAGCATTGCGGCGATGATTCCGGATGTTCGCTTCCTCAGCATTGCTGAATTGGTTGAGCGTTCGGAGTTGGTGGTACTCGCTGTGCCTGCCAATGAGTTGGCGGCGCTGGTGCAGTCCATCGCCGATCAAGGGCTCTGGCAACCCGGTCAGCTCGTGGCTCATACGGCGGCGGAGTTTGGTACTGAGGTGCTGCATCCGGCTATTGAGGCCGGCGTGATTCCGCTGGCAATCCATCCAGCAATGAGTTTTAGTGGGACCAGCCTCGATTTGGGCAGGTTGAAAGAGTCCTGGTGTGCGGTGACCGCTCCTGCTCCGGTATTGCCGATTGCGCAGGCGCTGGTTGTTGAGCTGGGTGCCGAGCCGGTGGTGATCGATGAGGAAGATCGCCCCATTTATGCCGAAGCTATCGACACGGCGAAACAATTTTCCACCGCACTGGTCAATCAATCAAAGGCCTTGCTCGCCGGTATTGGGGTAGAACGCCCGGGAAGAGTGCTCGATCAGGTGTTCCGCTCAGCTGTTGATTTGGCGCTTGGTGAGACCGTGCGGGATACTGCCGACTTTTACGGTTTTGTTGACGATATTGCCGATGATTTTGATTCGGATGCGGAACGTTGATTCTTGAGAAATGGAAGCAGAAAAAGTGACCTCTAAGCCAATTTCACCTCGTTTGTCGCTCATCCACGAGATTTCTGTGCTGCAAAAGAACTTGAATAATCATCGGACCTGGCGTGACAGTGTCATTCTGGTACCAACGATGGGTGCCCTCCATAATGGCCACCTGAGCCTGGTGCGAGAGGCTCTTAATCAGGGCAGCACCCTGGTCGTGGTCTCCATCTTCGTAAACCCCTTGCAATTTGGTGTCGGTGAAGACCTCGATAAATACCCGCGCACCCTTGATGACGATTTGCAGAAACTTGGGGCTCTCGCCGAGGAGCTCGATTTAGCCGAGCTGGTTGTGTTTGTGCCGAGTGTTGAAGAAATGTATCCGGATGGGGCATCGCAGACTACCGTACATGCCGGCCAGGTCAGCACCATGTTTGAGGGGGCGACACGCCCCGGACACTTTGATGGCATGCTCACCGTGGTGCTGAAACTCTTGAACATCGTGCGACCGGATGGTGCAGTCTTTGGCCAAAAAGATGCCCAACAACTACACCTCATCCGGCAGATGGTTCGTGACTTCAATCTCAGAGGAGACATTCTTGCCGCAGATATCGTGCGCGAAGCTGATGGGCTAGCGCTCTCGAGTCGCAACCGCTATCTCTCAGATGACGAGCGTGCTCTCGCGCTAACATTGAATCGGGCACTCCAAGCGGTTGCAAAGAGTAGTGCCGAGACCGTTTCCGAGCGATTGGCAGCCGGTCTCGAGCTGTTCAAGAACCAGGATGGAATCACTCTCGACTATTTAGTTGCGGTCGAACCTCAAACATTCATGCCGTTACCGGACGACTACCGTGGCAGCGCCGTGATTTTGGTTGCCGCAAAAGTAGGTCAAACCAGGCTTATTGATAACCTTATTCAAGACTTTGTCTAAAACCTGCTGAGCGCAGCGGCAGAAGACAGCACAGATACTACACAGATCAGCAGGAGACGTAATGAGCGAAACATCCCCTTCGCCACAGAGTAATCAGGATGAGCAAGCAGTGGAGACTGCGCTTGTCACCGAGGCAGAAATTGCCGAGCAGAAGCAGGTACGTCTCGCAAAGCGTGAACGTCTGATCACTGAGGGCAAAGAGGCGTATCCGGTTCAGCTCCCAATTACCGACACTATTGCCGGAGTTCGGGCAGCGCATCCAGATCTTGAGCCGGATGTTCATACCGGAAACACGGTGGCGCTCGCTGGTCGTATTGTGCACCTCCGCAATACCGGAAAGCTTTGCTTTGCCGCCCTGCAATCAGGGGATGGTAGCCGCATCCAGGCTATGATTTCTCTCGCTGAGGTCGGTGAAGAATCCCTTGAGGATTGGAAGTCACTGGTAGACCTTGGCGATCACCTCTTTGCCAGTGGTGAGGTAATTTCTTCACGCCGTGGCGAGCTTTCGGTGCTGGTCAAGGAGTGGAAGATTGCGGCCAAGACCCTGCTGCCACTGCCAAACCTGCACAGTGAACTGAACGAAGAGTTCCGGGTTCGTCATCGCTATCTCGACCTCATTGTTCGGGATCAGGCTCGGGCGACCGCGCTGGCCCGCATCAAGACGGTTGCCTCCCTGCGTCAGACCTTCGCCAAGCACGGCTACCTCGAGATTGAAACTCCGATGTTGCAGACCCTGCACGGTGGAGCTGCAGCCCGACCATTCGCAACCCATAGCAATGCTTTTGATACCGAATTGTTCTTGCGAATTGCTCCAGAATTGTTCCTGAAGCGCGCTGTTGTTGGTGGCCTTGAGCGGGTATTCGAAATCAACCGAAACTTCCGTAATGAGGGTGCCGACTCGACCCATTCACCTGAGTTCGCCATGCTTGAGGCGTATCAGGCCTATGCCGACTATAACGTAATGGCCGACCTCACCCAGGAGCTGGTTCAAGAGGCCGCCATGGCATTGACCGGAAGCCACACCGTGGTTTGGGCCGATGGTACCGAATACGATTTTGGTGGTGATTGGGATCGTATCTCCATGTACGACTCACTCAATGAGGCCCTTGCTGCCCGCCACACCACCGGTGAGTTGATGGTCGTAACACCAGAAACTTCGCTCGAAGCGCTTGAGAAATTGGCGAAGAGCTACGAGGTTGAGGTGCACCTACCAACCCACGGCAAGCTGGTCGAAGAGCTCTGGGAGTTCTTCGTTAAGGATTCTTTGGTGCGTCCAACCTTTGTGATGGACTTCCCACTGGATACTTCACCACTGACCCGTGACCACCGCACGAAGGCTGGTGTGGTTGAAAAGTGGGACCTCTATGTTCGTGGCTTCGAACTCGCTACCGCATACTCTGAGCTGGTCGACCCGGTCATTCAGCGAGAGCGCTTCGTGGAGCAGGCAAAGCTTTCCGCCCGCGGTGATGCCGAGGCAATGCAATTGGATGAGGACTTCTTGAAGGCTCTCGAATATGGCATGCCACCATCCGGCGGTATGGGCATGGGTATTGATCGCTTGTTGATGGCCCTCACCGGTCTGGGCATTCGTGAAACCGTACTCTTCCCGCTGGTGAAGTAGCCGACTCTGGCTTAGTTTCGGAGAGTTTTGAAAGCGCCACCCCAGCGCAGGAGTTCTTTGATAGTTCCATCGAGGGCACGCTCTTGACGCTCGGAGGGGATGAACTGATTGCCTTCGAACTCGGTGGCGGTAATGATTCCTACCTGATTGCTCACCACGGCCATCTTGAGGGCAGAGCAGTTCAAGCGAAGGCTCTCAATTGCTCTGGCTCCACCCCATGAGCCATAACCGACAAAAGCTGCGACCTTATCGTTCCATTCCCGATAGAGCATATCGAGCGCGTTCTTGAGGGCAGCATTCGCAGCGTGGTTATACTCCGGGGTAATAATCAGATAGCCATCAAAAGGGGCAATTTTTGCTGCCCAGGCCAGCGTGTGCTCATGTGAGTATTTGTTTGCACTTGGGATATGTTGCTCATCCAGGAAAGGCAGGGCCTCGTCAGCAAGGTCAATCAGAGTGAATTCAGCATCATCCCGCTGTTGGGCTTGCTTAAAAACCCAATCGCCCACACTCTTCCCTTTGCGTCCTGGGCGGGTGCTCCCAATGATGATTGCAATCTTGAGTTTCTGCATGATTCCCTTCACTGGGCGCCTCAGTGCACCCTTTTCAAATATTGATAGCTGCTGATCTTCTTTCAGTGTATGTGGGACCTGGCAGCAACACCACGATTTCAGTGCTAACGAATTCTTCCAAGTGCCTGCTCTGAGCGAACAGGCCGCGCCAGAGCTTCGCCCTACGCATAGGATATCGACATGAGACGTGTACTGATTCTTGGTGGAACCGCTTGGCTTGGCAAAGAGATTGCTCGTGCGGCGCTGGCTGATGGAGCAGAAGTGGTCTGCCTTGCGCGAGGAGATTCCGGTGATGTGCCCGACGGGGCCACATTGGTGGTTGCTGATCGATCCCAGCCTGATGCCTATGAGGGGCTGCTTGGTGACTGGGACGAGGTAGTCGAGATTTCCTACGAGCCAGATTTTGTACGCTCAGCACTGGATGCGCTTGCTGGCCGTGCGAAACACTGGACACTGATCTCCAGCTGTTCCGTCTATCTCCGGAACGATGAACCGGGAGCGGATGAATCAGCTGAACTGGTATCTCCTGACAATCTCACCAACTATGCGGATGCGAAGGCCCTGGCTGAGAAATTATCGATTTCACGCCTAGGAGAGAAACTTCTTATTGCCAGACCTGGACTGATTGCCGGACCCGGCGATGGCAGCGACCGCTTCGGATATTGGCCAGCACGTCTCGCACTCGGTGGTCGAGTGCTCATCCCGGTAGTTGATCAACGTTTTGTCCAGGTCGTCGATATCGAAGACCTCGCTATCTGGGTTATCGAGGCAGGGCGTTTAAAGGTTTCTGGCATCATGAATGTGGTTGGTCACGTCTATTCTTTTGCAGAGTTCCTTGCCGAGGTCGCAAGGGTGACCAATTTCAGCGGTGATTTTGTGTCAGTTGATGATACCTGGTTGTTAGAAAACCGGGTGAATTATTGGGCCGGGCCGCATTCCCTCACCCTGTGGTTGCCGCTTGTCGATACAGCTTTTACGCAGCGCAGCAATGCCCGTTATCTGGCACATGGAGGGCGCATCCGAGACCTTTCAGAGACCATTCGTCGAGTGCTTGGGGATGAGCAGTCTCGGGGACTCAATCGAGAACGCCGATCCGGTTTGAGCCTGGTAGAAGAGGCAATATTACTTGAAAAGCTGCAGCACCGCAGCGTCGAATAGCGGTGTATTACCAGAGTGCGCGGTATTTGGTGATCCATTTTTCGGACAATTGCAAGCTTGAGTGGATACAGTTATCTGGTGGACGTTTTCATTGATTCGCTTTGGGCCATCGCACCGACGGCAGTGCTCGGTCTCGTCTTTTGGTTCATCATGCGAGCAATATTCCGTCAAGACCGGAATGAGCGGCGCGTCTATAACGAGATTCGCGAAGAAGAGTATGCAAAGCACGCCGCAGAGCAAGAAAAATTGCGTGCCACGAATGCTGCGGATACCGCAACCGACTCTGCGAAATAACACCGAACTTTCAGCGAGTTACCAGCCAATTTCGGGTGTCCTCTACACCTAGCTGGCTAACATTAAAGTATGAATCCCATCGCGCCCCGTCTCGCGCTCGCCTCGGCTCTTGTTGTCGCCGTAATCAGCGCGAGCGGGTGCGCATCCATGATTCCAGATTCCGCTTCAGGAACTGTTGATAAGGGTGGCGTGACCATTCAGGATGACTACCCGCTGGATGCTGCATGGCTGCTTGACGGTCATCTCGTGGCTTTCGTGACCTGGGGTTCTTCGAGCTGCCAGCCGCAACTTGAAGACGTGAGTTCTGATGGGCCCAACCGAATTCAGGTTGTCCTCGACCACCCGGATACGAACCGTTTCTGCACCATGGATTTTTCTCCACGAGTGACCTCTTTCCAAACCCCTGATGGCATCGATGTCTCCTCGACCGTCACCGTTGCTATCACCATGGAGGATGGCGAGACGGTCCGCACCGTCGATATTGCGCCTGTCCTTCCATAGCCAACAGCCGCATCCAAACGCTGTAGAGTTTCGCGCTCGTTTAGGCATCCGCGTACCGGCTCAAGTGCTGGGCTGCAGAACCGCGCAATCCCTCCTTTTTGCCTCACGCTGATGGCGAACAGGCTAGGCGAATTGGTATCAGATTGTTTACGCTATTTAATATGTAGCCATCACTGCATCCGCAGTACGGCAACAAGTATGGAGTTCACACATGTTCGAAAGATTTACTGATCGCGCCCGTCGCGTTATTGTTTTGGCTCAAGAAGAGGCAAAGCTGCTCAACCATAATTACATTGGTACCGAGCACATGCTTCTTGGCTTGATTCACGAAAACGAGGGCATTGCTGCCAAGGCGCTTGAAGCGCTGGGTATTTCACTTGAGCAGGTTCGTGAGCAGGTCGAAGAGCTTATCGGTCAGGGCCAACAGCCTCCGACCGGACACATCCCGTTCACCCCTCGCGCCAAGAAGGTGCTCGAAATGAGCCTGCGCGAAGCCTTGCAATTGGGACACAACTATATCGGCACCGAACACCTCCTGCTCGGTTTGATTCGCGAAGGCGAAGGGGTAGCCTCACAGGTTTTGGTCAAGCTCGGCGCTGACCTCAATCGGGTACGCCAGCAGGTTATCCAGATGCTGAGCGGTTATCAGGGCAAGGAAGCGGTTGCTGCCGGAATTTCTGAAACCACCAGCACCACCCAGCAGGGTTCGCAGATTCTTGACCAGTTCGGTCGAAACCTCACCCAGGCTGCCCGCGAAGGCAAGCTGGATCCGGTTATCGGGCGTGAAAAAGAGATCGAACGCGTGATGCAGATTCTTTCTCGTCGTACCAAGAACAACCCGGTTCTGATTGGCGAACCTGGTGTGGGTAAAACCGCTGTTGTTGAGGGGCTCGCCCAGGCGATTGTTCGCGGGGATGTTCCTGAGACGCTCAAGGACAAATACGTTTACACCCTCGACTTGGGTTCTCTGATTGCCGGTAGCCGCTACCGTGGTGACTTTGAGGAACGCCTCAAGAAGGTCACCAAGGAGATCCGTACCCGTGGCGATATCATCACCTTTATCGACGAAATCCACACCCTGGTTGGTGCCGGTGCCGCTGAGGGTGCTATTGATGCAGCCAATATTTTGAAGCCAATGCTTGCCCGTGGCGAACTCCAGACCATTGGGGCCACCACGCTTGACGAGTACCGCAAGCATTTTGAGAAGGATGCTGCACTGGAGCGTCGTTTCCAGCCGGTACAGGTGGCTGAGCCTTCTGTTCCGCACTCTATTAATATTTTGAAGGGTCTGCGCGACCGTTACGAAACCTTCCACAAGGTGTCAATTACGGATGGTGCCCTCACCGCTGCGGCAAAGCTTTCTGACCGTTATGTCAACGACCGTTTCCTGCCAGACAAGGCTATCGACCTGATCGATGAGGCCGGAGCGCGCCTGCGTTTGTCTATCCTTTCTTCGCCACCAGAATTGCGTGAGCTTGATGAGAAGATTGCCGCTGTTCGGGTGCAAAAAGAGGCCGCCATTGACGGCCAGGATTATGAGAAGGCAGCAACCCTTCGCGATGACGAAAAGGCTCTCCTCGGTGAGCGGGTTCGCAAAGAGAAGGAATGGCGCAGCGGAAACGTTCAAGCCACCGGTGTTGTTGACGAGGGACTGATTGCCGAAGTTTTGGCCCAGGCTACCGGTATCCCGGTCTTCAAGCTCACCGAAGAAGAGACCTCACGTCTGGTCTTCATGGAGCAGGCGCTGCATCAGCGCGTTGTAGGTCAAGAAGCTGCGACAGCAGCACTGGCCCGTACCATCCGTCGTACCCGTGCTGGACTCAAAGATCCGAATCGCCCGAGTGGCTCGTTCATCTTTGCCGGTCCAACCGGTGTGGGTAAAACCGAGATGGCCAAGGCTTTGGCCGAGTTCCTCTTTGATGATGAGAATGCTCTGATTTCACTCGATATGAGTGAGTTCGGCGAAAAGCACACCGTCTCTCGTCTCTTCGGAGCCCCTCCGGGATTTGTCGGATTTGATGAGGGTGGACAGCTGACCGAGAAGGTTCGTCGCAAGCCGTTTAGCGTTGTGCTCTTCGACGAAATTGAGAAGGCTCACCCGGATATCTTCAACTCTCTCTTGCAGATTCTTGAAGAGGGTCGTTTGACCGACGGTCAGGGACGAGTCATCGACTTCAAGAATACCGTGATCATTATGACCACCAACCTGGGTGCAAAAGAGATTGCAGCCGGACCGGTTGGTTTCCAGATTTCAGACAACTCAGAACTGAGCTACGAGCGGATGAAGGGCAAGGTGAACGAAGAGCTGAAGAAGCACTTCAAGCCAGAGTTCCTGAACCGTGTCGATGACATCATCATCTTCCCACAGCTCTCACGTCCAGAATTGCTCAAGATTGTTGGCATGTTCCAGAAGCGTCTGAACGATCGCATGTACGAGCAGGATATGTCGGTTGAGTTCACTCAGGCTGCGAAAGAGGCGCTGATTGAAATCGGCTTCGATCCGACCCTGGGTGCGCGTCCATTGCGTCGTGCGGTTCAGCGCGAGGTCGAGGATATTCTCTCCGAGAAGATTCTGCAGGTAGAGCTGAAGCCGGGTGACCACGTTATCGTGGGACACGCGGATGGCGCATTCACTTTCGAGATCACTGCGAAATCTGCACCGTTACCGCTCGCACCAAGCGATACAAAGGCCTAAACCGCGGTGTCGGCAATATCCGGGGTGAGCATTCGGCGAGCCAAAACTCAGGATGTTCGACGCATTATTGAATTGATTGACCCCCTTGTCCAGGAGCGTGTGCTCTTGGGCAAGGATCCGGTCATCTTTTATGAAGCGGTTCAGGAGTTCCGGGTTGCTGAAGACGCCGATGGCAACCTGATCGGCTGCGGTGCTCTGCACGTGATGTGGGAGGATCTCGGTGAGATTCGCACCATCGCCGTTTCCAAGAAGTGGCGCGGCACCGGTGTCGGTCACCTACTGCTTGAACATTTGGTGCAGGATGCGCTCGAACTCGGTCTTTCGCGACTCTTTTGCCTCACCTTTGAGGTCGACTTTTTTGCGCGCCAAGGCTTTGAGTCGATTGACAAGATTCTGCTCAAGCCTTCGGTTGAGAAGCAGCTGCTGCGCTCACCCGATGAGGGTGTAGCTGAGTTCCTTGAACTTGAGCGCGTTAAGCCAAATACCCTTGGGAATACGCGCATGCTACTACATCTCGACGATAGAAAAGCCTGAACCGGCTTCCCTGAGCTTCTGCGCAAAAATTTCGGCACACCGGGGCGTTATCCGGCCGATGCGGCGTTTCACCGGTTAGCCTTAGGACATGTCCACATTCCGTGATCCGGTGGGGCCGCTTCCGCCAAATATTTATTGGCGCCGGCGTCTCATAGTTGGGCTTGGCCTTTTGGCGCTCCTGGTCATTATCTTGTTGATTATTTTCCGCCCCGGTGGCGATGATAAGAAGCCTGATCCGACGAATCCTACCGATACGAATCAGACCACGGATCCAAGCGATCCGGCCACGACTCCAACAACTCCCGTGGATGCTGCTGCGTGCCTCCCGAGCCAGATTGAGTTGAAAGCAATTGCGGACAATACGGTTTATGCTGCCGGGGTTACTCCAAAACTGAGACTCGAAATCACCAATACCGGTGCAGCAGATTGCTCACTCAATGTGGGAACCACCGAGCAGCAGTTCATTATTAGCTCGGGTGCGGAAACGATCTGGAACTCCAAGGATTGCGATGCTGAACCGAAAGATAGCGTTATGGTCTTGAAGTCGCGGGTTGCGCTACAGACCGATCCTATTGAATGGAACCGCACCAAGTCTTCGGCAAGTAATTGCAATGCGGGTGCGATTGCCGCCGTTGCGGATGCTACCTACGTGTTCAAGGTAAAAGTTGGCAGCATTGAGTCGGATGATGTTCGACTTCGCATCCTGAACTAGGGATTGGCTCGTCTAGCGAAATGCTTGGCTGATTGCTTCGGCAATATTGAGGCTTTCATTGCCTTGGTAGTCACCGAGAACTCGGCGTAGCCCCATGCGTTCCGCTTCGGCGCGGCGTTGTTTGGCTGAACTGACCCGACGGATTTCTCCGGCCAGGCTGATTTCGCCGAATGCGGCTGTTCCTTCGCTCACTGCCTTATCTTTGGCGGCACTGGCAATCGCGATAGCGATGGCGAGGTCGGCTGCCGGTTCGGTAATTTTTATTCCGCCCACGGTAGAGGCATAGACATCAGCATTGGCGAGACGGATTCCGGCACGACGCTCCAGTACCGCCAAAATCATTGCCACTCGGGATGAGTCAAGCCCATTCATGACGCGTCGCGGTTGCGGGGTAGCGCTGGGCACTACGAGCGCCTGTACCTCAACCGGAATGCAACGACGTCCCTCGACTGCAATCAAAATGCAGGTGCCGCTCACTCCGCTGCTATGGCCGAGAAAAAGTCCGCTCGGGTCAGGTACTTCGAGGATGCCCTCACCGGCCATTTCGAAACATCCCACATCATCGGTCGGACCAAAGCGGTTTTTGAGCGATCGGATAAAACGCAGCCCGGTTTGTTTGTCACCCTCAAAGTGACAAACAACATCGACCAGGTGTTCAAGCAGGCGGGGGCCAGCTATGGTGCCGTCTTTGGTGACGTGCCCGACCATGATTGTGGGCATTGCCCGCGATTTGGCAATGCGAGTGAGCACTGAGGCAACCTCGCGTACCTGGCTGGGGCCGCCGGCTATGCCCTCGATATTTGGGCTGAAGACGGTTTG
>JBARYA010000173.1:0-3112 GCA_049647625.1 Microbacteriaceae bacterium | reverse complement strand
GAGAAGAGCCCCATTATTTACCTCGCTATCGGTGCACTACGGTTTCATAGTTTATTTAAATCGGAGTCTATTTGAATATTTTGCGTAAGAAAAGAAAATAGACCGCCCCAAATACCAGAACAATTCCGATATTTGTTCCGAGCCTGGCGGCGAAATGGTCACGCAAAAACAGAACGTCGAGGGTGATGATGAGCGCACCCATGAGGATGATGTAGAGCACAATGAAAATATCAAATTTCATGAGAATCTCCTACAAGTCTCTCGGTAGTTGGTGCAGTTTCCCCTTATTTTTCACAATATTCTTGTAATCCCACTGGATGTTTCGGGATTCCGCCAGCCAGCGTCTCACAGCATCGAGGTCAATATCATCGACCGAGGTGTAGATGGCAGAGGCATCCTTGAACTTGCCAGTACCCGGGGCGAGGCCCATTTCATCGAAGTCCGCGCCACTCCAAAACATGAGCCGGATGCCCGCTTTTTGCTTGCTATACCCAACAATCGGGTTGCCGACTAAGAACCAGACCGGATGTGCGTGCCAGATCGTGCTCTCAGCATCCGGCAACGCCAGATCGATTTCTTGTCGGAGCAACGCGCAAATATTCTGCTCATCAGTGCTCAAAGCTCCATGGTAGACCGCTATGTCATCCTTCATAATTTTTATCGTAGCCCTATATACGCCGATAAGGCAGAGAAATTCTTTATGATCACTTTGGGAGGATTGAATCTTCAGACTATGTCTATCCCACACTTGACAGTTTCGTCAAGTGCGGGATAGACTGACAATGTGAAGCGGGTAAAACTTGAGAAGCTCATCTCACAGCTAGCACGCGATAATGGTGTGAGCTGGAGCTTTGTCAGAGAGGGTGCAAATCACGAGATTTGGGAGTTTAACGGGAGAACAATTGTGATCCCAAGGCATAAAGAAATTGGCGAAATGCTTGCAGTCAAAATACTGAAAGATTGCAGGAACACCCTCTGAGTGCATTTCTCAGATTTCACAAATCACCACAAAAGTGCAGACCCAAGAGCATATAAACATAAAAATATATAAATAATTAATACAACAAAAAAAAGAACGTAAAAATAAAGAGACTCCCGAAAAGAGGAGCGGCACAATGAAAACATATGACATCAAAACGCAGCGGGACGGTAAGTTCTGGTTCATCGAAATTCCTGAATTGGACGGAGCGACACAAGCAAAAAGACTTAACGATGTTGAAGAAATGGCGAGAGACTACATCGCTGCCGTTACTGACGAAACAGACTTTTTAATACATGTGAAAATCTTGGTTCCAGAAGCCATCCAAAACCTTCTTGACCTTTCATCTCAACACCGCCAAGAATCAGAGCGCCTGAATGCGAAGGCGGCTGAAGAATATCGGCAAGCGGCGACAAAACTGAAAGATGACGGGCTCACCGTTCGTGAGATCGGGCAGGTCCTGGACATTTCACATCAGCGCGCACAACAACTCATTAGTGCGTGAATCTACGGCTTGGAAAAATTTGGTTAAGCAAAACTGGTGCTGTTCCCGTGAAATTACAGGGACAGCACCAGTTTCTTTATTTGGGTCAGCATCCAGATCGGATGCTGAAGCCACTGCAATACATTCATACCGCCGTGCACAATGCCGCCGGGGGAGACCTCCAGTACCGTATCGGTTTGAGTGGGCCGCGTGATGAAATATCTGAGCTGGCCACCAATTTTGATGGGATGCTAGAGCAGCTTGAACGCTCCTTCACCGCCTCAAAATGCTTTGCCTCAAATGCCTCACACGAGTTACTCACCCCACTGGCCACGACCAGGGCAATGCTCGATGTAGCCATCGAACAGCAGCCGGATGCTCAAAATCGGGAGCTGTTTTCCAGACTCCAAACCATGAATGAGCGCAGCATTGAGACCGCACAGGCGCTGCTCAGTCTGGCGCAAATTGAAGCCTCACCGTCACAAACAGAGCGGGTAGATCTTGCGATGGTCGCGGCTGAGCTTGCCAATTTCTTTGCGGCGGAGGCTGCAGAGCGCGGTGTGCAGATGAAGCTCGATCTTGAGCCTGTAATTATCGATGCTGAGCCGGTGCTTGCTCGACAATTGATCAGCAACCTGGTGCAGAATGCTATCCGGCACAATATTCCGCAGGACGGCTTCGTTACAGTGAGGACAAGCAGCGACTCTGAAGAGCGTGCCATTGTACAGCTCGAAAATAGTGGGGCGCATCTCGATCCTCAGACCGTTGCTGCACTGGCCGAACCCTTTGTACGTGCTGAAGGGCGCACATCCGCATCTTCCGCTAAAGGTTATGGCCTCGGGCTTTCGATCGTCTCGGCAATCGTCAACCGTTTCCGCGGAACGCTCGAACTCGTGGCCCGCCCAGAAGGTGGACTCAGCGTCAGCGCATGCTTTCCGAGCCAGCACTGAGGTCCCCATCCTTTTCGCGGAACTTTAAGTTTCGCCTCATCACAAAATTGCTGAGTTCGACTTCATCCAGCACCGGATACTGCTCCGAAACAACCACAAATCCATGTTTGGCAAAGAATGGGCGAGCGGTGATGCTTGCATGGGTGCGGAGCTCAGTAATGCCCCGTAATTGCGCGAGAGAAACGATATGGCCCAGGAGGGTGCTCGCAACACCTCGACGCCCATAATCCGGATGCACAAACATCATGTCGATGTATCCGCTGCTATCCAGATCGGTAAAGCCGACAAGTACTCCATTGATGGTGGCGACAATAGTCGAAGCCTCTGCCCGCTTTGCGGCCCAAACATCAAGTTTGCGATCATCTTGTGCCCAGGCTGCAATCTCTTCTGGAGTGAAGTCGGCGCTCGCGGTTTCTCGAATTGCACGCAGGAATAGCTCAAGAGTTGAGCTTGCATCAGAGTCCCGATATTTGCGTATCTGCACCTTCTGAGCGTACCGCTTGAGGGGAGCCATTGCTGCTCAGAAGTCAGAAGATCGCCGTGTTCAAGGTGCTGCGGTTTCGAAGCGGCTCGGCGGTGTTGGGCCAAAGCAGTGAGCCTGTTTTCCGGACGGCTGCGATAGTGCCGAAAATATTCACCCTTCCCATCAGAATTTGAGCGATGTATCATTGAGTATCGTTCAAGTTTTCTTGAGGAGGA
>JBARYA010000172.1:0-16423 GCA_049647625.1 Microbacteriaceae bacterium | reverse complement strand
CTCCCGCTCAGAGGTGTGGAAGGCGAAGGAAAGTTCAGGAACCGTCATCTCATTCTCCTAAGGATTTTTGCGCGAATCGGATAGCCCGGGTAATCAGCTGGTCGCTCTGTCCCAAATACAGTTCTGGACGGCAGAAATCCTGGGCTTCTTCAATGGTGCTGAAGAGTTCAGGAACCGATACGGAGAGAACCTCAGGGAGACTACTGCCGTGTTCTTGCCCGTGAAGCAGCAGCTCCTTCACGCGTTTAGCACCAATTTTTGGCCCCAATTCCTGCATCAATCGTTCCGAGACCAGGCTCCAGCCCAATCTCTCATCCAGCCCGATTGCTTTGGGAACCACACTCAGGCCCGCAATCAGCTTTTCAGCACTCGCACTCGTTGCCTGGGTGATTTGAAGTAGTTGTTGCAGGATCGGCCACTCCGCCTGCCAAGCCCCATCAGAGCGCTCATCAACGGTCATCGAAAGACGAATGATTTCTGCCGTAAGTGCTGGCACGGGTGAAATGGCGCTGCGGAGCATAATGGACTGGATTGGGTTGCGCTTCTGCGGCATGGCTGATGAACCGCCGTGTCCCTCGCCAAGGCCCTCAGCAAGTTCGCCAAATTCTGGCCGGCTGAGCAAAACGATATTGTTTGCAATCGTGCCCAATGCGGTATTCACTGCTGCGAGCGCCGTTGCCAATGACACCATCGGGCTGCGATTGCTGTGCCAAGGAAGTTCTGGCAGGCAAAGCTCAAGATCCGCCGCAGCATCCTGAACGATTAGGGAAGCCGAGTCACTACCAAAACGAGCATTCAGGGCAGCATTGGTTCCAGAAGCTCCGCCCCATTGCATTGGCGCATCATCTGACCATTTTTGGAGTTGATTTTTCGCAAGAGTCAATGTTTGTAGCCATTGTGAGAATCGTAAGCCCCAGGTATAGGGAACACTCGGCTGAGTGAGTGTGCGTGCGGCACAGAGCCTCTCGCGATGGAGTTCTGCCAGTGAGATCAATGAACGCTGGGTCGCAGAAATGTGGGAAATAACCTCGGTACTGACACTCTTTGATACCAGTATCAAGGCGCTATCGAGGATGTCCTGACTGGTAGCTCCGGGATGGACCAGCCAAGAAGCACCGGGTAGCTGAGCCTCAACCCTGCTTTTCAATTGTTCGACCAGGGGAATAATAAAATTCCCACCACGGACCGCTTGTGCAGCAAGTTCTGTTACCGAGAACCATCGCAGCTCGGCCGCACTCTCGATGACCGCGAGGTCTTTGGCACTAGCCAAGCCCTGTTTTACCAGCGCTCGAGAGAGCGAAAGCTCGGCCCGAAGGGCCGCCGCCAAAACAGCCTCGTCTGCACTCAGCTCTTGCCTAGGAGCTGCATAGAGTAGCGGTGTGAGTAAACCCACACTATGACTCATTGCAGCACCGCCCGTGGCTTCAGGACTGGTCTTTGAACTCAAGGAATATCGTTTCTTGCTCACCCTGTAATCTTATGTCGTGGCGCAGATTTCCCTCAGGGGTGCGCTGTGCAATCAGGCTTGCACGTTCCTCGACTGTCAAGGTTTTCAGCAGATCATCTGCAGCCAGCGCGAGTTCATCCTCTGGAAGATAGATTCGGGTATGGAGCTTATTCAGCAGCCCTCGCGCAAAAACAATCACACTAATAAATGGTGCGGAGTTGCCCGTTGTATCTGCGACAGCTCCGGGATTCTGGGTGAAGAAGCGATAGAGGCCATCGTCGTCGGTTGCAGTGCGTCCAAAGCCGGTGAAATGTTCTTGATCCCGGTGGAGCGAGCCACGAATCTGTGGAATGCTGCCCTCGTGGTTCGGCTGCCAAATTTCGAGCTGGCAATCAGGAATCGGATTCCCAGCGCCATCCGTCACATACCCGCTGAGCACAATCGTATGCGGATTATGTAAGGGTGAGACCTGCTCCCCAAGTTCATAGGGCATCCCGTAGTGAAAAAATGGGCCGACAGTTTGCCCAGCTGTTGGGACCAGTTCGTTTTTCTGAGCGCTCATTAGTGATCGTCTCCTTCGGCTTCAAACCAGGTCTGTGATGGCCCGGTGAGAACAATATCAAAACGGTATCCCATCGACCATTCATGCACCGATTCATCATGAACATATTTAGCGATGAGCGATTCACGTGCCTTGGGGTCCACAATTGATTGGTAGATCGGGTCAAGTGCAAAGAGTGGGTCATTAGGGAAATACATTTGGGTCACAATGCGCTGAGTAAAGGCATTCCCGAAAAGCGAGAAATGGATATGCGCTGGACGCCACGCGTTGGCGTGATTGCGCCAAGGATATGGCCCCGGTTTGATAGTCACAAACTTGTATTCACCATTGTTATCGGTAATAGCTCGTCCGGCTCCGGTGAAGTTTGGATCAAGTGGTGCAGGATGCTGATCACGCTGGTGGATATAGCGACCAGAGGCGTTTGCCTGCCAAACCTCAACCAATTGATTGCGAACCGGACGTCCTTCACCATCGACGACTCGCCCACTGACCGTAATCCGTTCACCCAATGGTTCCCCAATATGGTGCAGGGTGAGATCGGCCTCTATTGGTGAAACATCGTGTTGACCAAAAGCTGGCGAGAGCAGCTCAATCGTTTCCGGATCAACAAGCTTTGGGTTCTTTGTTGGAAAGCGTAGCAAGCTAGAGCGATAGGGAGCAAAGTTGAGTCTGGGTTGCGTTTCAGCCAGCCCTCCCGCAGCTCGAGAGCTCTCATACTCCGAATGAAGTTGTTGAATCTGGGCACTAATTTCGGCCTGAGAAATGAGCCCCTGTTCTACCTGGGGTAGGAGGTGCGCCGGTTTCGCTGTTGGTGCTGACATGAATCTCCTTTGACGTCAGATGGTTAGCTCAGCGCATGAAACACACGCTTGTTCATCATCCGAACAACAGTACGCTATATAAACATATTCTATCGTATTCAGAATCATAAATGCCACTTCGTATCCTTTTATTCATGGCAAAACAATCCTCTCGCACGCATCTCAATATGGGCAACGATGGCAATCGTTAGAATGAAAATACACCCAGCAAAATAAGAGGATGAGATAGATGAGCACCAACCCTGAACTCCGTCTGGCTGTTATTGGTCACCCGATTGCGCACTCCAAATCTCCTGCTCTCTATCGAAGCGCCTATGACACCTTAGAAATCCCCATGTCGTTTCAGGCCTTTGATGTTCTTCCGGAGGGATTATCCGAATTCGTCGCCACAGAAACCCCACCTCTTCGCGCCTTTGCGATTACCATGCCGCACAAGGTCGAAATTATTCCCCTCTTGGATGTGCTCAGTCCACTCGCAGCTGAGCTACAGGTGGTAAACGCTGTCGTTATTTCTGAGCGCAACGGCAAGACCTACCGCTACGGCTACAACACTGATGTCTATGGAATAGTCGGCGCTATTCAGCAGCTAGGTGGGGCATCACTCAAGAGCATGCTCATTATTGGCGGTGGAGCTACCGCAACCTCTGCAATAGCCGCAGCCCGCGAGCTTGGCCTCAGCAGCATTCGACTCATTGTCCGCAATATCCAAAAATCGGAGTCATTGCTCGCCTTTGCAGAGAGCATCGGTATCCAGATGAGCGTTGAAACAATGAGTGACGAGTTCGATATTCGTGAGGATGTTACCGTGGCCACACTCCCTAACCAGGTAGCGGATCGCTTTACTCTTCCAGAGAAAATCGACGGGAATATCCTGCTCGATGTCGCCTATGAGCCCTATCCAACCAACCTTTCGGAGCGATGGGTGGCCGCCGGAGGTCGTTCAACATCTGGGCTTGCCATGCTCGCCTATCAAGCGGTGAAACAGGTTCGGATGCACCTCAATAATGATGAGCATGCCCCCCTCGAGCGAGAGGACGCTGTCATCAAAGCAATGTTCCAAACCCTCAATATTGACGGAACTCAAGCCTCAAGCGAATGATGCTTTCTGGCAGCAGCCATTCGTACCGGAGCATTCGCAGCACCGTAGCCGTCATAGTTACCAATTCTCTCAACGATTTCAAAGAAGACATTGCCAAATATCGGAGTGTATGCGTGCAGGAAACCGCCAGCAGCGTCCCGATCATACAAAATATTGTATTGACGCAAATCCGCCATGAGTGAGGCATCGAAATCAAAACGGGCTTCAAGATCCTCATAATAGTTTGGAGAAATCTCAAGTAATTCGAGGCCATTCGCAGTCAATTTCTTCAGGTCACTGATGAGGTCATCGCTCAAAAATGCAATATGCCCGCTTGAATGTGTTCCCTCATTTTCCTTGAAATAGTATCGATTCGGCATCGAGTTCAATGCCAGACGAAAATCCTTTGAGGTATTGTGCATCGAAACAGATTTCACTAAGCCAAAAGAGTCCGGGAGGAATTGGCTAGTGTTTGTTTTCAGTCCGAAAATATTGCGGTAGTAAACCCGAGTTTCATCGAGCTGTTCCCAGGGTTGAACGATGGCGATATGGTCGATTTCAGCATATTCAACCTCAGAGACCCCCAGCGAATCATCCTGTTTTTCAATAAATTCAGTAGACCAAAGCGTTTCCAAGATTTCTGGGTTTGAGAGGAATATCTGCTCGCCTCCCGGCGACACAAAACCCTCGAGACTCATGGTGTCGAAGAAATCAGCGGCAGTGTTGGGTAGTGCTTGAAAGTTGTCAGCTCGTTCCACTATTCCTTGAATATTTTCAACGTCTACGCCGAAACCTACAAAACTAAAAATACCGGACTCACCCTTCGAGTCGGCTCGCATCACAATATTTATCTGCCCATTGGTCCAGAGTTGAGCCCAACGAGTGCGGTGGACTCGAGTGCTTTGGAAACCAAGCTGTTTAAGTATTTCTTTCGCACGTTCTGGAGCAGAAGTCTTTAGCTCAAGGAATGAGAAATCTTTTGGCTGGAAGACACCGCTCTTTTTGACAGCTCCTGCCTCAGCTAGCTGAGGATCACTCTTTTGTTGCAAAATAATCAATGAGCGCTTAGCTTCTACGGCTGTGCTGAGCGAATCCTTTTGGCGGAAGATATCATTGAACACTTCCAAAGACATTGGCCCGTTATATCCACTGGCCAGAACCTTCTGCACAAAAGGTTTGAGATTCCATTCCCCCTCGCCAGGGAAAAGTCGATGATGTCGACTCCAGCTCAGGAGGTCTAAAGCGGTCGATTGGGCATCAGCCAATTGGATAAAGAAGATCTTCTCACCAGGAATCTGATTGATGGTGTCTAAAGAAGACTTCCGACTGTAGATGTGGAAGCTGTCGAGACATATTCCGACATTGGGGTGATTCGCCTGTTCTACGATTCGCCAAGAGTGATCATATGTTGAAACATATTTACTCCATGCCAGTGCTTCGTAGGCAACATTTATTTCAAATTGCTGGGCAACATCACCCATACGTCCCAGCTGTTCGATAAATAATTCATCATTGTTCTCTGTCGCGCTGAGGACATTTGAGCAGGCCAGGATTGTGCCTATTCCGAGGCGGTTCATCAACTCAAATTTGCGTTTCGCCCGTTCCAGATTCTTCAGAAAAACCGGTTCAATAACCCCTTCGAAATCCCGAAATGGCTGGTAGAGATACGGGATGAGGTTCAAATCTGCAGAAAGCTTTCTGATGCTTTCCGGACTGAGGTTTGAAGTCAGCAAGTCGGTTTCGAAGAGTTCGTAACCGGTAAAGCCCGCTTCGGAAATTGCCTGAAGTTTATCTTCCAGCTCTCCCGCCACTGAAACGGTTGCGATTGCAGTATCCCAATTTTTCATTACACAGCTCCTTCGAACCATTGATACTCAGAAATAACGCTTGTTCAAAACCCGAAATCAGCAAAAAACTCGGCGAGCAAAATTTCTCGCCGTTCTGTCGATGCAATTTTGGCAGCTTCAATCAACGCCAATGATGTTGCTGCATCTCGTACCGTCACAGAAGGTGCCGCACCGCGGATGACGTCAAGAAAATGTTGTAATTGCCTGTCGTAAGTGTTGGTATTACTTTTTTGCAAGAAAGTACGGTTCAACGGCTCAAACCAATTCCCCTCTTTACGATTTGGATACGAATAGTGTGCGAGGTCAGGAATACTGAGTGAACCTTCAGTTCCCAGAATCTGGTAGCTCATTGCGCCCGGGCTGTATGGAAAATTCTCAAAATCTTCAGTGGCTTGATCCCAGGTCCATGGAGAGGGTGAAGCATCAGTTGCGAGGAAAGCCCCCAGGGCGCCATTAGCAAACTCAAAAATTGTCACTGAGGTCTCCTCAACAACATGGCCACGAATAGCGTTGCTTGATTTTGCCATGATCGAGACAATATCTCCGCAGAAAAACCTGAGCAAATCCAAATCATGAATCAGATTTATCAGCATGACTCCTCCGCCTAAGCTCCGGTGCCACTCAACATCAAAGTAATCATGCCCCTTTTTATTTGCCCAGGTACCGTTCACAGCAACTAATCTGCCGAGTTCCCCTGATTCGATCATTGCCTTGGCACGAATGGCACTTGCATTGTGACGTCGATGATGCCCTACCAGGACAGGAGTCTTTCCAGACTCGACTACCCGCATCAGTTCAACAGCTTCTCCAAAAGTCGGTGTCACCGGTTTCTCCAGGAGCACTGGAATCCCTGCTTCAAGGCATTGGAGGGTAGTTTCGAGGTGCTGATCTGTTGGGTTTACAATTATGATGCCGTCTGGTTTGACCTTTGAAAAGAGGCTATCGAGATCAGAATAATTTGGTACATCGAGCTCCTGTGCCAAGCTATTACTCCATGGATCGACAACGCCAGCCAATACACTCGCGGAATTTGACGCGATGAACTCGGTATGTTTGCGGCCCATGAATCCGCCGCCTACAACCACGAGCTTGAGTCTGTCAACATTCATTGTTGTGACCTTTCATGAATTCTTCATTGTTGTCCATGAGCACTAGTATTAAATTACACTATAGTGAACAATCGTTCGCAGTATGAACTTTTGTTCTTCAACCCTACTTTTGAAAGAAGCCAATGAAGGTCGTCGCAAAGTTAGCACCCAAAGCCGGTCAGCTTGAACTTCTTGATTCCCCAATGCCTCCCCCTGCACCCGGGGAAGCACTTGTAAAAATCACTTCAGCGGGAATTTGTGGCACAGATGTCGCAATTTGGCAGTGGAAAGAAGCGGTTGTTGGCCAATATAACGCCCAATTTCCTCTCATAGTGGGACATGAAATGGCCGGAATTATTGAGCGTAGCTCGCAAAACCCTGGCGCCCTACCCGCTGGCACACTCGTAGCAATCAACCCACAGCTGGTGTGCAAAAAATGTTTTTATTGCTTGAGCGGTCGACAGACCAACTGTCCGGAAAGAAAACTCCTCGGCGGTTCTGTGAACGGCGGTTGGGCTGAATATCTGGTAATTCCAGAAGAAAACCTCTTTGCCCTACCGGATACTATGGCAGCTGAAGACGCTGCAATTTTTGAACCGCTCACTGTCGCGACCCATGCCGTTGTAGAACGGGTACCACCACGCCTCGGCGAAACTGTCCTCATCCAAGGCTGTGGCCCTATCGGATTATTGACGCTCATCCTTGCACGTCATGCCGGAGCAAAGAAGGTGTTTATTACTGGTCTTGACCGCGACAAGAGCCGCTTACAGCTGGCAGAAGAGCTCGGCGGAACTCCAATTAATGTTTCCAAAGACGATGCCGTTGATATCGTCCGCTCAGAATTTCCGGCTGGGGTAGATATTGTCTACGAAACCAGTGGGAGCGCGGCGGTTTTCGATCAAGCCATACAAATCACGAAACCAGGCGGAAAGATCGCTCTGATTGGTCTTTCGGGAGTTCCGGCAACAATGAACACTTCCCAATTGGTCATCCGAGAGGTAGAACTCATTGGATCTCGGGGTTATAACGAGAGCACATTCTATGCAGCCCTGAAGCTCTTAGACCAAGTTGCAGATGATATCGTCAAGGTTATTTCTCATCGTTTGCCTCTCAAAGACTTTGGCAAGGCGCTTGAACTCATTACTGCCGAAAATAATACGGCAAACAAAGTCCTTCTCATTCCGGAGCACTAAATTGGAAACTCACAAGAATTCTCACCCATCCCCACAACGGGAATCCTATGATTTTGTTGTGGTTGGTTCGGGAGCAGCTGGGATGGCTGCAGCGGTTTTTGCTGCTGCCCAGGGACAGAGTGTTCTTGTAGTTGAGAAAAGTGCATACATTGGCGGGACCAGCGCCTTCACCGCCGGAACCGCGTGGGTTCCAGCAACTCGAGGTGCACTACAATCGGGCGCTTCACAAAACGATGCCGAACAGGCTCGTCTCTATCTCACCGGATTGAGTGGGAAACCGCTCGACGATCCCATGATTGACAGTTACCTCGGCCAAGGAGCCGAGGCCATCGCATATCTTGAAGACCAGAGTGAGGTCGAATTTGAGGTGCGTGAGTTGCATCCAGATTACTTCAGCCAGCAGGCAGGATCATCGCTTGGATATCGCGCACTTGAGGCCGAAACGTACAGCAATAATCGTTCGCGATATCTGCGACGTCTCAGACCGCAGAATCCTGAACTGACCGTTTTTGGAGGGATGATGCTCTCCCGAACAGATATTCCGCGCTTGGCAAAAATAGCCCGCTCTCCCCTAGCTCCCTCAACCTGGCCCGAGTATTTTTTGGCCACACGACTACTCCTGAACCATCTGCTCTCGAAGGCGTTGTATCGCCGCCCAACCCGCTTCACCATGGGGAATGCCCTGGTTGCACGACTTGCTGCGAGCCTTGAAAAGCTGAATGTAGAAGTACTCACCGACACTATCGTCAGTGGGATCAGCAAAAGCCAAGACACTATAAGCGCAATAACGATACAAACGGCCGGAGGTTCATTCGAACTTCAGCTCAACAAAGCGCTCATTTCAGCTACGGGTGGGTTCAATCGGAACCTCAAGCGTCGCACCCGGCTGCTCCCACAAGTTCCAGAACAGTGGAGTGCGGTTGCAGAGAGCGTTAGCGGAGAATTCCATAGCCAATTGGATACTTTGGGGGCTCGTTTTGAGGAATCAGCGAGTGGAGCTTTTTTTGCGCCGGTCTCGCTGGCACCACGAAAAGATGGCAGTCATGGGGTCTATCCTCACTTCGCAATGGACCGGGGCAAGCCCGGTTTCATCGTGGTAGACCAGAGCGGGAAACGCTACCAAAACGAAGCCATGTCTTACAACCACTTCTCACAACAAATGCTGAAGCACGGAAACGAAGCGCTACCCAGTTGGCTCATTACAGATAGAACTGGATTCAAAAAATTTGGGATTGGTGTAATTCGTCCCGGTGGCTGGGGAATGCGTCGGCGCCTTAAAGACGGTTACCTCGTTCGAGCAGACTCGATTCAAAGCCTCGCCCAGAAGCTCGAAATTCCAAGCAATAACCTCCTTGAAACCATTCAAGCCACAAATTCGGCAACCGCATCTGGTACCGATGATCTCTTTCAACGTGGCGAAACAGCCTATGAAAAAAATCTTGGTGATGCGAAAGCTGGCAAGAATCCGAATCTCGGTACCATTCAAACCGGACCCTATTATGCAATACGGCTCTATCCAGGGGATATTGCAAGCACATCCGGATATAAGACTACTGTTTTCGCCCAAGCGGTAGACGAACAAGAGGCCCCAATTCCCGGGCTCTACATTATCGGTAATGATATGCGCTCGATTATGGGCGATGTCTATCCAGGACCGGGAATCACCCTCGGGCCCGGAATCGTATTTGCCTACACTGCGGTGAATCACGCCCTCGGCAAACAATAAATTCTTCATCAATAAGCCTCAACACAATAAGGAGTACATCATGGCACTTAAAGGTAATGCGTTCGTTGCGATTTGGCACGATTTCGACCCAGAATTTGAAGCAGAATATGAACAGTGGCACACTGTAGAACACATGCCAGAACGGCTCGGCGTACCGGGTTTTGTATTCGGACGCCGATATGTGAATCGCTCTCTTGATCTTTACCGGTATTTCACTCTGTATCAGGGTGAAGAACTCACCTCATTTAACTCGCCGGCCTATTTGGAAAGACTCAACAACCCAACACCCTGGTCGCTAAAAATACATCCACACTTCAGAAACTTTATTCGCTCAGCAGCCGAGGTCACTCAGAGTCACGGTGTTGGCTATGCAAAAAACCTTACGACCATCAGAATTTCAACTGATAACCAGGATGGCTTGAATCACTATCTTGCTGCAAACCTCGCAGCACTGAGCGAACGCTACGGCATCAGTGGAGTACACCTTGGCCTTTCTCGCGCAGAAGTCACAAATGTGGAGACCGAAGAAACAAAACTCCGTGGGACAGAACTGCCATATGTTTTCGATGCCCTGCTCATGATTGAAGGTTTCGAATCTGAGTTCGTCATTGAGGCCGCTGCTGAAGCAGCCCGCATTGTGAACGAGTCCGCTTTGGGCACAGTTGTCGATGTTCTCGACTATGAACTTGGTTACGCCCTGGAGTCACAATCCTAAATCGTTACCTTAAAGCATCGCAATAAATTGATTACTGTTCATCGAACGTGCTAAATTTATTTCACAAGATGAACTATTGTTCACGTAGCGAACAAATTAGTAGTTGGAAATCCATTCAAGGGAGAATAAATGAAGTCCTCGCATCGTAAAAAAATTGTGGCCCTCGCCGCAATTCCACTCTTCGCTTTGTCTGCAATTGGTTGCAGCACTGGCGAAACGGGCCCAGGCGAATCAACTGGCGCGCCAGAGAAAATTGATCTGGTACTGGCACACAGCTTTGGCGAAGCACACGCTCACCACCGTTGCGGCGTTCAGGTAATCGCTGATCGCATTAATGAGCAAGAAGATCTCGGTATGAACATTGAGGTCTTTGCAAATAGCCAGCTGGGTGGCGATATTGATCGCGTTACCTCTGTGAGCCAGGGAGATATCGATATCGATCTGCAGGGTCCTTCTGGCCTCAGCGGCAGCTACGCCCCGGTCGGCATGTTTGATACCGCCTATGCGTTTGAAAGCCCAGATCACATCTTTAGATTCCTAGATGGCGAAGAGTCTCAGGGCATCAAGGACGGTCTACTCAAAGAGCTGAACCTACGTACCATTACCGGTTTCTACTTCGGCGATCGTACCTTCAGCGCAAACACCCCAATCCGCACCCCGGATGATCTCAAGGGTATCCGCATCCGCTTCCCGAACTCACCTGCGTATTTGGCCAATGCCGAATCAATGGGAGCTGAAGTAGTTGCTGTGGCATTTGAGGAGCTCTTCCTAGCTCTGCAGCAGGGCATTGCTGACGGACAGGAAAACCCAATTCCGACTATCAAGGATATGAGCCTTGATGAGGTTCAGAAATTTGTGAGTTTGAACCGCCACCAGGTTGGTATGCAGCTCTTGGTCTTCAACGAAGACTCATGGAAGAAGCTGAGCACCAAGCAGCAGGACGCATTCACCAAGATTGCAACTGAAGTTCGTGCCGAAAACCGTGCCTGCATCGAGAGTGATGTCCAGACCATCATTGATGATTGGAAGAAGTCTGGCAAGGTCACCGTGGTAGAAGATGTTGACCGTCAGGCATTCATCGACAAGGCAGAAAAGTTCTGGTTGCAGAAGTACACCGGCGCAGAGCTGGAACTGTACAAGACCATCCGTAACATGCCAAAAAAGTAATTACGCAATAGTAAAGAATGTGGGTCAGACGAATGTCTGGCCCACATTCTTTATTTTAAGCACTGTGCAAGCTGAGGCTCGCAACAAAATCCCGGGCCACTCGACCTTGCTCGGCCATAGACTCCCCCACAGTCATCGTTCTAGCCTGGAGGACATTTGGCGTCTCCAGTGCGACGATAGTTGTATCTGGGAGCACATTGAGGAGTTCCCGCCAGGGCGCGATGCCCTGCCCAGCGGGTGTGCGTAGATATCGTGACTCCACGATCTGGTCGCTTTCATCAGGCCCTGCACCAAGCTCCAGACGCAAGGCAGCACCGAAAGAAGGGATAACCGCTTCTGCATCACAGAGCTGTGCAATCGGAAAGAGCTCGGGGTTATCCGCAATATCGCTCAGGGCAGCACCGGTCCTCACAAAATGCAGACCATCTAACTCAACAAAACACGATACATTTTTGGCTATCCGAATTGCCTCTGTATAACTATTCAACGCACGATATGCAACAGGCTCGAGAACAGGCACAATACCGTGATTGCGGGCGTCTACGGTCATCGCCGACACCATTGCCTCAAAGCGTCCGAAATCAGCGTCATAGCCCAAAACATTGATGTATGTTGCTCCGAGCACCTCGGCGGCGACCAAAACCTTGAGCCACTCGTCTCTCTGAGTATGTTCGTGGAGTATAAACACTTCCACATCGAGTGCTTGTATCCGAGAATCATCCAGGAGTGATTTGAGTTCACGAAACTCTCTCGAGTTCACATCGAGTGGAAATTGATATTCATCCCCCACCCGGGACAGACGAAGACCGATAAAGTCCAGTTCGGCTGCCTCACAGGCACGAATCCAATCAGCAGCATCTGTATTGATATAGCTCAGTGGTGCTGCACTCAATTTTCTCAACACGATTTGTCCTTCAATGCGTATCGGGGCAACACTAAACTCAAGGGCAAGGCTCTCTTTTGCGAAACGATGAAAGCCTGTGTGTTAGGAAGCGGCTCGCTTCGCAAAAAGTTCAGCCACCGCAAGAACCGCAAGTTTGTACCCTGGAATCCCGAATCCAGAAATATAGCCGGCAGTATTACCTGAAATGGCAGAATGAGCACGCCAAGGTTCACGATTATGCAGATTCGTAATATGAATTTCAACGGTTGGAGCAGGACCAATCGCAATAGCATCGTAAATCGCTATTGAGTAGTGCACAAGGGCTCCGGGGTTCAAGATAATTCCGGCAGAATGACGATACTCATGAATTTTATCGATCAGATCTCCTTCATGATTGCTTTGGAAGCAGTCAACCTCGAAACCATTTTTCTTTGCCTCTTCGGTTACCAACGCTTCGACCTCAGCCAGTGTTGTCGTGCCATATTTTGCTGGCTCCCGCTCACCCAAAAGATTGAGGTTCGGCCCGTGAAGCAGCAAAACCCGCTTCGATAGATCGTTTATCTGAACTTTTGACTCGTTCACTGTGTTCCTTTCAACGGCTATATCCAATAGTCCGCGACGGCAATCTGTGTTTTATGTTCTTTATACAATGCCACAACGTGCAGATGCTCCGGATGCTGATTGTATTGTTCGTAGGCGGCTTCATCCGCAAAATCAACCGTAAGACCGATATCGAAGCGCCCATCACCTTGCAGGGTATTCCTCCCTGCACTCAGCTTAATGATATCTGGCACCAAGCTCTGGAGTTCTCGTAATCGTTGAAGAAAATGTTCGATACTTTGTTCGGGAAAGCCTGGCTCGAATTGAATGCAGGCAATATGTCTCAACACGAGGCTCAGATTCCCAACATCAAAGGGTACAGTGCCGGTTCAATACCACCATCAACAAGGATGTCCTGTCCGGTAATATACCCAGACTGTTCACCAGCGAAGAAGCTCACGACCTCTGCAATCTGTTTCGGGGTGCCATGTTGCCCAAGAGGGATTCTGCTATTTCGCTGCGCATGGAGTTCTGGGTTCCGGAAACTGGGCGATAACTCTGTCAAGATCATCCCTGGCGACACCACGTTGACCCGGATTCCATCACCTCCCCATTCATAAGCGAGCTGCTTCATCATGATTGAAAGTCCGGCTTTGCTCGCCGAATAGGCACCGAGCGGTGTTGGATACTTTGCTGCTTGGGAGCTGATCGCAACAATTGTTCCGCCTGATCTCAGATACGGATGCGCCGCCTGGCTCAGATGGAAGTTTGCGCTGAGGTTGTTCCGGATGGTGTTCTCAAACTCATCTGCGCTGAGCTCAAGAAAGGGTTTCGCTGCCGATGAGCCCGCATTACAAATTAGGCTCGAAATTTTTCCGGTAAAGCCTCCCGCAAATTCAATCAAAGAGCGTAGAGCTTCCGGGTCTGAGGTATCAGCAGTTTTTACCTCGGTATGTACCAACGGAGAATTGAGCTCAACAGCGAGTGCATTCAATTTGTCGACCCGCCTTCCACTCAACACCAGGCGAGTGTTCTGTGCATGCTTCTGATGCCAGGCTTCGGCCTCATGAGCAAATTGGCCAGCAATTGCTGAACCAATTCCACCGGATGCTCCGGTGAGTACAATGACTCTTTCGTTCACAGTATTGATACCTTTCACGTTTATTGACCAGCAGTGATCATCTGCTCGAAATGAATAAGCATCCTGTCGCCATCAGCTTGAACTCCGGTAATGGCTTCAAAACCATCGATGGCCTGCCCGACAGCCATAAAACCACCATGCATAACCAAGCAGCCCCGCTCTTCAGCGATAACAATCAGCTCTGTTTTCAGCGGTCGATAGACAACATCGGAAACCCATAGCCGTTTGGAGATATATTTCTCATCTACCGGTAAACCCGGATGCATATGCATTCCGATTGGGCTCGCATTCACCAAACCACTCGCAGTTTCCATGGTGACAGCGATATTTTCCGGGGCAATACTCACGATATTTGCACTCGGATATTGGCTGCGCAATTGCTCTGCCAAATGCGCAGCCTTGACACTATCTGGATCAACAATCGTGAGCAGCCCCACTCCGTGTTTTAGGAGTGCATACCCAACAGCTGAGCCAGCACCACCTGCGCCGAACATCACCACCGAGCTAAAATCTGCGTTCTCTAATCGTCGGCGCACTGCCCAGGCATAACCGCTCCAATCGGTGTTGTGCCCGGAGAGGCTGCCATCTTTTTCAATGATGACGGTGTTGACTGCACCAATTTCTTCAGCATCCGGAGTCAGCCGATCGAGAAGCGGAATTACCGATTGCTTGCACGGATGAGTAATGGTCAGTGCGTTGAAACCAAAAATTCGACCAAATTCGAGGAGCTCAGGAAGCCTGGTAGCTTTTACCGCCCGATCAAGAAGATCTACCGGGCGGTAGAGATAATCCAGTCCATGAGCTTTCGCTTCCTGCTCGTGCAGGTATGGACTCAATGAGGTGGTGATTCCATCACCGATTAGACCAACCAGGTACGATTCTGAGCTCAAACTCATATTAATATTCTCCGAGGGTTCTGATTACATTAATCCGAGTAATTGCGGTAACCAAAGCGAAAGTCCGGGTATCGAAGTGAGTAGGACGAGGTTCATCAGCAAGGACGGTACGAAGGGCAAAATACCCATCATGACATCCTCGACCTTGTAACCGGTTGCTTTTGCCACCACGAACATTACTGAACCGAGCGGGGGCGAAAGTAAGCCGAAAAGCAGGTTCACCATAACGAGCACACCCAGCTGAAGAGGATGAACACCATACTCGGCAGCGATTGGCATCAAAATTGGCACCACGATGAGCAGGGCCGGAGTTACCTCCATGATTGTTCCAAGAATAATGAGCAGGATGTTCACCATGATGAGGAACACATAAGGATTGTCCGTCATAGAAACAAAGAATTCTGAAACGGCCTGGGTGACCTTTTCGCGGGCGAGAATCCATCCGAGGAGGTTCGTCGCACCAATAATGAGCGCAACCGATGCGGTGGTGATTGTTGCCTCGGCGATGATTCCGGGAAGGTCGCGCAGTTTAAGCTTGCCATAGGAGAAACCAAGAATCAGGATGTAGATGATTCCAATAGCGCCAGCCTCGGTTGGGGTAAAGAATCCAAAGAGAATTCCACCCAAGATGACAATTGGTACCCCGAGAGAGAAGGCAACACGTTTCGTGGCCCGAAGCCAAGCGGCAAAGCTAAATGGCTCTCCACGAAGGTTATTCTTTTTGCGGGCCCAAAAATAGATGGTCACAAAAAGACTCAGGGTGAGCAATATTGCAGGAATCACAGATGCTGCGAATAGCGCTGAGGCCGAGAGCGAAGCGATTGATGCATAAATAATTGCCGGAATACTCGGCGGCATGATCGGGGAAATCAAGGAACTGGTTGTCGAGAGGCCCAAGGAGAAACGCTTCGGATACCCGCGTTCAACCATGCTAGAAACCTGAATCTTGCTCAACGCCGCAGCATCAGCGAGGGCCGAGCCACTCATCCAAGCAAACATGAAGCTGGAGGCAACAGAAACATAGGCAAGACCACCGCGGAGACTCCCAATTGCAGCTTGAGCAGCGTCGTAGAGGCGTTCAGTGATTCCCGAGCGATTCGCCAACACACCTAAAAGGATAAAGAGGGGCACTGCCAGGAGTGGGTAACTGAGGATGCCCTGGAATACGATACGCACAGCCAGACCCTCGGAGTGCCCATGGGTGATGAAATAAATTACTGAGGGGAGCAATAGTGCGTACACCACCGGAACCCGCGAGAGCAGAAGTACAAGAATGAGTACTAAATAAACCGTTAAATCCATGTTGCCTACTCCTCGTA
>JBARYA010000171.1:0-5804 GCA_049647625.1 Microbacteriaceae bacterium | reverse complement strand
TCAGATTTTCGATGACAAAGGTGGTTTGTCCCAATTGGGCCGGAGCCTTATCAACCTCGAGGAGTACTTCGCGCCCCACCATCAATGAAGCCAATTCCTTGACCGTTGCGCTCGGCAGAGCGGTACCAACGGTCTTGCCACGACGCAGTACTGTAATGCGGTCGGCAACCGCTTTCACTTCACGGAGTTTGTGGGTAATAAAAATGATGGAGGTTCCCGCCGCCTTGAGCTGCTTCATGATTTCCATCAGCTCGTCGGTTTCTTGTGGGGTGAGCACCGCGGTTGGCTCATCGAGCACCAAGAGTTTGGCATCGTGGCTGAGTGCCTTAATAATTTCGACGCGCTGTTGGATGCCCACCGGCAGATCCTCGACCAGCGCATCCGGATCAACCTCAAAACCGAAGCGATCAGAGATTTCGCGCACCCGAGCACGGGCAGCATCGAGGTCTAGGATGCCGGCAAACTTGGTGTTCTCAAAACCGAGCATCACATTCTCGGCAACCGTAAAGACAGGAATCAGCATGAAGTGTTGGTGCACCATGCCAATTCCGGCAGCCATGGCATCGCCTGGACCGGTGAACTTGACCGGCACATCATCGAGCAGGATTTCACCCTCATCGGCCGTGTAGAGGCCGAAGAGCACGTTCATCAGGGTCGATTTCCCGGCACCATTTTCACCGAGCAGACTATGAATTTCGCCATCTTCTACAACCAGATTGATTTTGTCATTTGCGACCAATGAGCCGAATCGTTTTGTGATTCCTCTAAGCTCAAGTTTCATGGTTCTCCCATTCCCGCCAGTACCACACTGTGCCGTATGCGGTCTTCGTTTCCCCGGACACGCAGAAATGAATTCCTGCTTGTTCCTAATCTATTGCCAGTGACGCAATTTGTGAAAATCTGTCCCAAAAAAGTTGCGCCAGATACTCAAAAACGTGTCGAGGAAAACTGAATGTTCTCCTCGACACGTTCTGAAATGAACTCTGTGTCGTTGTGTGACTTAGAGTGCTGCCTGAGCTGGGGATTCAACCTTCAGCTTGCCGCTGATGATGTCAGCCTTCAGTGCATCCAGTTCCTTCTTCATGTCTGCAGAAACATCTGCATCATGATCGTGGAATGGTGCGAGGTCAACGCCACCGTTTGACAGCGTGCCAACATAGGCTTCATTGCTGAACTTGCCCTTCACAGCTTCGCCGATAACATCTTCGATAGCCTGGGTCATCTGCTTCAGCACTGAGCTGAGGAAGAGGCCCTTCGCAGCAGGTACGGTGAGGAATCCATCAGCATCAACCCAGATGATTGATGCCTTGCTGCCAGCGTTTTCTACAGCAGCGATAGTTCCGTGACCGACTGGGCCGGCAACAGGGAAGATGATGTCTGCGCCCTGTGCGAGGAAGCCTTCGGTGAGAGTCTGGCCAGCAAGCTGATCATCAAAGTTACCAACGGCTGAACCGTTCTGGCTTGCCTTGTCCCAGCCGAGTACCTTCACGCTGGTGCCCTTAGCCTTGTTGTATGCAGCAACGCCATCAGCAAAGCCGTCCATGAAGATGGTTACTGAAGGAATCAACATACCGGCATAGGTAGCAACGGTTCCGGTCTTGCTCTGACCTGCGGCGAGGTAGCCGGCGAGGTAAGCAGCCTGAGCGGTGTCATAAACGATGCTCTTGACGTTTGGCAAGATAACCGGTGCGAAGTTTTCGTCACTCAGGGTTGCGTCAATCAGAACGAAGTCCACTTCTGGGTTTGCCTTAGCAGCATCCTCGGTTGCCTGCTCGAGCAGGAAGCCAACGGTAACGATCAGGTTGCAGCCTTCACCGATGAGTGAGTTGATGTTGGTAACGAAGTCACCCTCGTCACGGCTCTCAGCATCAGCCATCTTGATACCCAGGTTCTTCTCTGCAGCGAGAAGGCCCTCATGGGCAGACTGGTTGAAAGAGTTGTCCTGGAAACCGCCCGCATCAGAAACCATGCAAGCCTTGTAGTCAACACCCTCTGGTGGAGTGGTGGTGGTTGGTGTTCCGCCATTGTCTGCGCTAGCGCATCCGGCAAGAAGCATTGCGGCAGCTCCCGCAAGCGCCAAGCCGGCTAGGCTGCGCTTTTTTGTGATTGTGGTCACTTTAAGTAAACCTCCATGAATAGTGGTGTTCGTGTGGTCACGAACTGCTGATAATTTAGGGTATCGTCTGCGACGAATTATTAACTACTATTTTGCCAAGCTGAAACCAAGAAGTTACATTCTTTGCGTCAACCGTTCAGAAATATCTTACTTTTTCGGGGATGAAGGCGAGGTAATCTCCAATTCGCCCGAAATAATCTGCTTCTTCAGCGCCTCAATCTCGGCGAGAACCGATGCCGGAACCTTGACATCGTGGGTGTCTGCGATCGCAACTCCACCGTTCTCAAGGGTGCCAATATACGGCTCATTACTGAAGACACCGTTCAGGAGGTCCTCAACAGTTTTGAACACTGCGGTGTCCATCCGCTTCAGTACCGAGGTCAGCATAATTGGCTGGAACTCTTTTGGTGCGGTCTCATAGCCATCGGAGTCAACCCAGATAACATAGGCATTCCCGTGGTCGAGTACCGCAGCAGCAGCGCCTTCGCCAACCTGTCCGGCAACCGGCATGATCACATCAGCATTCTGCGCAAGCAGGCCTTCGGTCATGGTGCGTCCGGCAGCAATATTTTCATAGTCACCGGTGATGAGACCGTCCTGTTTGGTCTTGTCCCAACCAATAACCTGTACACCCTTGGAATGGGTCAGGTTGTAGTGGGCAACACCGTCAACAAAACCGTCCATAAAGAGCATCACTGGAGGCTGCAGATCGCCGCCGAATGTGGCCACAATGCCGGTCTTCGTCATCGCAGCTGCGAGATATCCGGCCAAGAAGGAGGCCTGTGCGGTGTCAAAGACGATTGAGCGCACATTTTTGGCATCGAGCATTTCGTCCACAATCGCAAAAGCGATTCCCGGATTGGCTTTCGCTGCAGCATCGGTTGCATCCCAGAGTTCCCAGCCGACGGTGACGATCAGATCGCACTTTTCGGCAACCATGGTGTTCACATTCGGGATGAGGTCAGAGGCAGACTCTGAAACCAAGACGCGTGTGGTGACGCTGAGTTCGGTCTTCGCTTTTTCAAGGCCCTGCCAGGTGGACTGGTTAAAGGAGCGATCCTCAAGTCCGCCGGAGTTGGTGACCATACATCCGAGCGCTTTTGACTCTTCTGGCTCCGGCCCATTCTCACCGGATGTTGCACAACCGGCAAGAATCAACGAGGCCACAGCAAGTGCGGCCAGGGTGGAAATCTTCTTGTTGCTCATAACCGTTTCTTCTCAATTCTTATTTTTAAACAAGCTCTTGATACTGCAATTCGCTCCCCCTTAACAGTTCAAAATCCTACCGAGCCAAAGCTGGTGAGTTCAAGATTTACTGCACGTTTGTGAAGATTGTTGTCAAAAATTGACCATTCCACGGCTACGGAACGAAAAACACTAGCTATTTTTCGGGTCGAGCAGTGAAATGATTTCTTCTTCAGAGATTCGAGCCCAGCTGGCATTTCCCGGATCAACCAAGGATTTGTCTGGGCTTTCTGATTGCGTCCACCACTTTGCTTCGTAGGCAATACCATCCTGCATTACCCGCTGGCTACGCTGGTAAATCTGGTCCGGCTTCCACTCTGGATAGTAGTCTTTTGGCAGGGTGACCTCAGGTTTCGGAGTTTCTCCCTCGAGCACCGGCCCAACCAGCGTCCAGGGCTGATTGGCGATATCCACGACCGGCAGATCTGGTTGCTCTCCCTGGGTCCACCACTTGGCGGTATAGACATTGCGCTTCCAGACCACCTTGGTGCCGGCGGTATAGGCCGAATCTGCTGACCAGAGTGGATATGGGCTGGTCTTTGGATCGTCGGTCAAGTCTTCTGGGGTGAGATCAGGCACGGTCACATCTCCGGCCGCAGCATTCGGCTCACCCTTCATATCTGCCCCGAGCATATCGGAGTAGAAGAAGTCACCCTGGTTCACACCGCTACAAGAATCAGAAACGATTTTCACGTTCGGGTAGTTCGGGCTACAGGTTTTGTCACGGTTCAACGACCACAATGAGGCTCGCCGGATTCCCTTGTCAACGATGTATTTATTCAACGCGGTGGCCTGCTCAAGACTGAAGACCTCTTTGGGCACATCGTTCTGACCGATCATTGGCGTTACCCCAATTTTTTGCCAGATTGCGGTATCGCTCAAATAGGTTCCTGCCTGGCGATAAATGCCTCCCAATTGCTGGTGAGCAAAGTCAAGCGAACTGGTGATGGTCTGCAGCAGATCATCTCCAGAGTCTGCCGAATTGTAGTTCATGGTCATATAGTTCACTCCGCCAAGGTCCACTCCTGCGGAGAGGAATCCCTGGACCAGGTTGACCACATCCTGCAACATTCCGGATGGCCCGATGGGTACCGTAAGCCAAACAGCGAGGCTCTTTCCTTCAGCACGCATCTCTTTTTGAAGCTCAGCTACCGCCTGTGCTCGGCGAAGGCTGGAAGCGCTATTGGCAAGCTCTGCGCCCTCAATATCCAGATCAATGGTGCTGATTTGATAGCGGTCAATGACCGTGCGATAGGCCTTCTTCAGGTCTGGAACGGTGTCACAGGAGGAAGCCAACTCGGTGCCTAATTGCCCACCAAAGGAAAGAATAATTTCACGCTGCTGGCCATAGACTCTGGCAATTCTGCGATCAAGATCAAGGTTGACCGAGGCTTCATCAGGCGTGTACACCCCACCCCAGGCTGGTTGGCATTTTTGGGTACGGGAGTTCACCACAAAGGCGAGGACCACATGCTTGGTGGTGTCGGTGGTGTTCAGTTCGAACTTATACGTCGGGGTGGCGGTGATATCCACATAGCCGGCAAACCACGGATCCTTCACATCGACGGTGCTATCTTCGAGCCAGCGCCATCCAGAAACAGCGCCGAATCCGAACAAGCCAAGAATGACCATAAGGCCAGTAAGTCGGATAAACGATACCCGTTTGCCAGTAAACATATTTGCCACAGTGGTTTTCCCTAGTGTAATTGGTCTGCTACTTCGCAAGAATTTTCTAGCCCCACGCCCACCGTAAAGTTGGTACCGATTCCCCAAGCATTCTCTCGAATATTGAAAAAAATCGAGCAGACACCGCATAAACAGGATAATGTCTAAATAGCGATATTGCTAGTGAAAGTTTCATAAATACCCAAGAAAACCCCCTGTTTTGAGGGGATGTTATTGAGGCGGCGGGGTGGACAGCCGGAGATAATAGTCATATTGGGGTACATGGTCTAGGGGAACACAGTGCCAGAAGTTGAACTGATTAACACACACACAAACCCGGAAAAATCCGAGAAAAACAGCTCAAAGAAAGAGCGACAGCGCCGCGAGAAAACTCGCGCTGTCGAAAAAACTTCGCGCACTCGGCGGCGTCAATGGGGTGCGGAAAAAATATCCGACCCGATGTCGCCGATACATCAAACCCCATCACTGGGTGCCATTGTTTTCGGCAGAATAATGATTCTGCTCATCATCTTCTCTTGGCTGATGTATGTGATTACCACTATCGTTCGTGAGTTTTTGAACAACGGTTCTCTGGGCTTCCGCTTTGGTATGGAAGCCATCTTCTATCTGGTGGTGGTCACCGGCCTCGGCTTCTCGGCGCTGATGTACCTCACTGCGCGCCAGGGTGCTCTCTATCGCGTCCGAGACCATGTCCGGGTGCCCAGGGGCGTTCTTGATCGGCATTTCAGTTCCGAAGATCCAAAGCACAGTATTACCG
>JBARYA010000170.1:0-4237 GCA_049647625.1 Microbacteriaceae bacterium | reverse complement strand
AACCTATTGTTTTCGAGCATATCGGCATTTGGGTAACTGGTGCCTCAACCCAGAATGAATATTCGATGGTGTTTGCCAAAACTGAAAAGTTGAGTCGAGTTAGCTCAACTTTTGCTGTGAATCCTTGACAGGAATTTGTGAAGGTGGCAAACTTGAGTCAGAGCGGCTCAAGTTGCTCACAATTTTAGAATTCGAAACCTCGACTAAGGAGAAAATATGTCAAGAGCAGTGGGAATTGACCTCGGAACCACCAACTCGGTGGTTTCAGTACTTGAAGGTGGCGAACCAACCGTTATCGCCAATGCAGAAGGGTTCCGTACCACCCCGTCGATTGTTGCCTTTACTAAAGACGGCGAAGTACTGGTCGGAGAGACCGCAAAGCGCCAGAACGTTACCAACGTAGATCGCACCATCTCTTCGGTGAAGCGTCATATGGGTACCGATTGGAAGACCCAGGATATTGATGGCAAAAAATATACCGCGCAGGAAATTTCTGCTCGCATCCTGATGAAACTCAAGCGCGACGCTGAACAGTATCTGGGCGATAAAGTAACCGATGCGGTTATCACCGTACCGGCTTACTTCAACGATGCTGAGCGCCAGGCAACCAAAGAAGCTGGCGAAATTGCCGGTCTGAATGTTCTTCGCATTATCAACGAGCCAACAGCAGCAGCACTTGCCTATGGACTTGATAAGGGTAAAGAAGACGAATTGATTTTGGTCTTTGACCTCGGTGGTGGAACCTTCGACGTTTCGCTCCTTGAAGTCGGTAAAGACGATGACTTCTCAACCATCCAGGTCCGCTCCACCGCAGGTGACAATCGTCTCGGTGGCGATGACTGGGATCAGCGAGTTGTCGACTACCTGGTGAAGCGCTTCAAAGACTCAACCGGTGTGGATGTGTCTAAAGACAAGATTGCTCTGCAGCGTCTGAAGGAAGCTTCTGAGCAGGCCAAGAAGGAACTCTCAAGCCAGAACAGCACCAATATCCAGTTGCCATACCTCTCACTAACCGAGAACGGACCCGCCAACCTGGATGAAAACCTCACCCGCGCCAAGTTCGAAGAGCTCACCAAGGATCTGCTCGATCGGACTAAGCGTCCATTCGAGGATGTCATTAAGGAAGCTGGAGTAAAGGTTTCAGACATTCACCACGTCGTTCTGGTTGGTGGCTCAACCCGTATGCCAGCAGTTACCGAATTGGTTAAGAAGATGACCGGTGGACAGGAACCAAATAAGGGTGTGAACCCTGATGAGGTTGTTGCCGTTGGTGCCGCCCTTCAGGCCGGTGTGCTGAAGGGTGAGCGTAAAGATGTTCTGCTCATCGATGTCACACCGCTCTCTCTTGGCCTCGAAACCAAGGGTGGCATTATGACCAAGCTCATTGAGCGAAACACCGCTATCCCAACCAAGCGAAGCGAAACCTTCACCACGGCTGATGATAACCAACCTTCGGTGCAGATTCAGGTATTCCAGGGTGAGCGTGAGTTTACCCGTGACAACAAGCCTTTGGGTACTTTCGAGCTTTCCGGTATCGCACCGGCTCCTCGTGGTGTCCCACAGATTGAGGTCACCTTCGATATTGATGCCAACGGTATTGTTCAGGTATCAGCCAAGGACAAGGGCACCGGTAAAGAGCAGAAGATCACCATTACCGGTGGCAGCACGCTCTCAAAGGAAGACATTGATCGCATGGTTCGTGAGGCTGAAGAGCACGCTGCTGAAGACAAGCAGCGTCGTGAAGAATCCGAAGTCTAGAACAATGGTGAGCAGCTAGTTTACTCGGTACAGAAGGTCCTTGACGAAAATGCTGAGAAGCTTCCTGAAGAGGTCAAGTCTGAAGTGCAAGCCGATGTGGATGCACTGAAGAGTGCGCTCGCCGGTGATGATGTCTCAGCGGTGAAGTCAGCCGTAGAGAATCTCAGCCAGAGCCAATCAAAACTTGGCGAAGCGCTCTATGCCAGTGAAAGCCAGGAGCAAGCTGCCGATGGTGAAGGCGGTGCCGAAGAAGCAGGCAACCCTGATGAAGACATCGTTGACGCAGAAGTTGTTGAAGACGAAGAAGAAGGCAAGTAACAATGAACGCAGCTAAAGGTCCGAAAGTACCTGAGGAGCCTCAAGAGACACCCGATGATCGGGTAGCTCGCGAGGCCGCCGCGTCAGCGGAAACGCAAGCGTTCTCTGACGAGGATTTGGCGAAATTGTTGGCAGAGGCTCATGCCGCGACCGACGAAAATCGCGAATCCGAAGCTCCCGAAGCCTCCGAGGGTCTTGGTGATGAGAATCTCCAGCTCGCTGAGGAACGGCTCAACGACCTGAAGCGCTTGCAGGCTGAATATCAAAACTACCGGCGTCGTGTCGCTGAGAGGCAAGTTGAGGTGCAAGAAGTTGCACTGCTTGAAACTCTACGCGAGCTTGTGCCGGTACTCGATGACCTTGATCGGGTAGAAAAAGCTGGCGATCTTGACGGCTCCCCTCTCGAAGCGGTTGCGAAAAAGATCCGTAGCACCCTCGAAAAAATGGGCCTGGTCAAGTTTGGCGAGATTGGTGAGCCATTCGATCCGAAACATCACGAAGCAATCGCAAAAATACCGGCAGCAGATGCTGATGGGGAGACGATTGCCGATGTCGTTGAGGTTGGCTACGAAGTTGGCGAGCGTTTGCTTCGACCAGCCAAAGTAGCAGTAAAGGTTCCTCAGCAATAGTGATTGTGGGTGGCCGGTTAATGTGAACACTACCGGTCACCCACAATCACAAGCATGACTCGAATACACACCGAATGAAGATCCGGTGTAATACTTGAAATATCTAAGACCGCACTTTCTGGGAGGGGGCGATAATGGCTAGCCAAGATTGGTTTGATAAGGATTTTTACAAGCTTCTCGAAGTTTCAAAGGATGCTTCCGAAGCGGACATCAAAAAGTCGTATCGCAAGCTTGCCCGCAAATATCATCCCGATTCAAATTCGGGCGATTCTGTTGCGGAAGAAAAGTTTAAGAGCATCTCAGAGGCCTATAGCGTGCTCTCCGATAAAGAGCAGCGGGCTGAATATGATCAGATGCGCGCACTCGGTGCCGGTGGTGCACGATTCGCGTCGGGAGCCGGTGGCTCATCCGGTGGGGCTGGCTTTGAGGACGTATTTTCAAACCTCTTTGGTGGCGGTCAACAACGACGCAATACCCGCACCAGCACACGCACCGGTGCAAACTACGAGGATATTTTCAACCTCTTTGGTGATGGCGGTGGGGGATTCTCTGGGGGCGGTTTTGGCGGCTACCCGCAAAATGTTAAGGGCTCAGACGTCAGCGCTCAGGTAACACTCTCATTTAAGGATGCTGCCAGCGGTTCGACCATGAAACTGCAAACAGCTGATGGTCAGTCCATCAATGTCAAGATCCCTGCCGGGGTGAAAGACGGCCAGACGATTCGCCTCGCTGGGAAGGGGAGGCCGAGTCCGAGTGGCGGTGCATCCGGTGACATGCTGGTCAAAGTGAGTGTCCGAAAGCACGATGTCTTCACCCGTGAGGGGAATAATCTTCGAGTCACAGTGCCGATTACCATTTTTGAAGCCACCCAGGGCGGAACAATAGAGGTACCGACCCTTGACGGGCAGACCGTAAAACTGAAGATTGCGGCCGGCACCTCGAGCGGTAAAGTGCTGCGCGTTAAGACTCGTGGTATCAAAACCGCGAAGGCACATGGTGACTTGCTGGCAACAGTAGAGATTGTGGTGCCAAATCACTTGAGTGCTGAGGCATCTGCAGCCCTCGAAGTTCTGAAGGGGCTCATTCCTGATGAAAATCCACGTGAAGATTTGCTTCGAAAGGCACTTTGACAGCGTATTCGTCGGCTGAGAGATAGCTCAGCCAAAGTGAAGGAAGGTGAATGGCATGGATATGGATATTGACTCGCCAATATTCACCATTACCTCTGCGGCTGAGCTTTCCGCGATGCATCCACAAACGTTACGTCAATATGACCGTCTCGGTATTGTCAGCCCACACCGAACATCCGGTCGGAGCCGACGATACAGCTTGAGGGACATTGGCAAACTTAAACAGGTAGCCGAACTTGGTACTGAAGGCGTGAGTCTCGAGGGGATTCGACGCATTATTGAGCTCGAAGATACCTTGAACGAGATGCGTAATCGCGTGCGTGAACTCGAGCAGCTCCTTGCGGATGAGGTATTGCGCCGACCTGGCAATCGTGTTTTTGCTGCCGGCACCCACGGAAATGT
>JBARYA010000169.1:0-2598 GCA_049647625.1 Microbacteriaceae bacterium | reverse complement strand
GAGCAGATCATCCCGTCACACTCCGTGTTATTGCCGAGGTTGCCGCCGGAGACGCAGACGACCCGGAAATGCCGGCAGGAACCGCGGTCCGCATTATGACCGGTGCGCCGGTGCCCACTGCGGCCAGTGCGGTCATCCCGATTGAAGTCACACAAATTGCTGCCGATTTCTCAAACGATTCCGGCGAGCATAATACGCGTGCGAATCCAGAAGCTGATGCCTGGAACGCTGCGGTCATCCGGGTGCAACAACCCGTAATACTCGGGGCCAATGTGCGCCAACGAGGCGAGGATATCCGGAAAGGTGAGCCAATAGCTCAGGCTGGGGATGAGCTCAGTGCGGTGCGTCTCTCGGCACTGGCCGCTGCAGGTATCAACCAGGTACCGGTACACCGGGCACCAAGAATTGCTGTGCTGAGCACCGGGTCTGAGCTTCAAGCCATCGGTAACCAGCTTCGACGCGGTCAAATCCCGGAATCAAACTCGCTCCTTATTGCAGGGCTGCTCTGTGAATCCGGTTTCGCGGTAACGACGATTGATCACTGTGCCGATAGCGCAGAAGAGCTCAATCACCGCTTCGCACTACTCGCAGCTACACACGATGCAATCATTACTACCGGTGGCGTTGGTCCAGGAAAATACGATGTGGTTCGAATAGCACTCGCCAAGGAGCCAGAGATTGTTTCGACCCGGGTAGCGATACGACCCGGTCAACCACAATGCTCAGGTCGGCACAGTGCGGGTGCATTTATCTTTGGCCTACCAGGAAATCCGGTAAGTGCAGCCGTAAGTTTCGAGCTTTTTGTCAGGCCGGCGCTACTCCGTATGGCGGGCCACTCCCGCATTGATCGTCGCACCCTGATCGCCACGGCTGAGACCGGCTGGAGCGGCAAAACCGGCAGCTTACAGGTTCTGCCGATAACAATCACATCAACCGCTGCTGGTCTGAGCTGCACACCCAGCGTCCCAGCCAATGCGGTTTCACATTCGGTTGCTCGTCATGGTGCAAGCCAGGGATATGCTCTGCTTGGGCCAGAACGCGGCCAGGTTCTTGCCGGAGATCTGGTAGAGGTTATTGAAACGGGGACCGGATGAACACCAATGCCTTCGATACCGGGGAACCAGTATCAGTATTTTTTGACGCACTGATTCTTGCAGGTGGTCGTGGATCCCGCCTCGGTGGTATCGATAAAGCTGCACTCATCATCGAAAAAGAGCGAATGGTTGACCGTGTTATTTCTGTAGTTCGGAAAGCTGGAGCTGCACGAATCATTGTTGCCGGACCGGAGCATGCCGGTTCGCTCGCCAATGTGGTGGTGCGTGAAGATCCGCCATTTTCTGGCCCACTCGCAGCACTCGGCATTGCACTTGATGAGGTTTATGCACCCTGGGTGATGCTTCTTGCCTGCGATTTGCTCCATCCGACCGAGGTGAGCGATCAGCTACTCAGCGCGCTGAAAAATGGTGCGATTCAGCAGTCACAGGGTGATGGTCCCCAAAAAATTCACGGTGTCGTGCTCAGCGATGAGAACGGACGCCAGCAATGGCTTGCCAGTTGTATGAATACAGCGGTCTTGCGAGAGGCTCTCGAAAAAGTTTTGCGAAGCAACGGCACTCTGGAAGGAGGGTCGCTTTCAGCGTTATTCAGCCATATGGAATTGTTGAGCATCCCGGCTCTCCCTGGGAGTACCGAGGATATAGACACTCCCGAGCATCTCGCAGCTGCACAAAAGCTAGACGGAAAGGCACTATCATGAGCACTCCCTCACGGATTCCACCAGAAACCTTAAACTCCTGGCTGAGCAGTGCAGCCCACGAGCTCGAACTTGAAGAAAACGTCATACCCATTGCGCTTATTTTGAATGTTGCGGCCGATATCGCCCACGGGGTCGCCCGGCCCGCTGCCCCCCTCAGCACCTTCTTGCTCGGATTGGCACTCGGGCAAAAGAGTCGCGGCGAGGCAAGCCTTGAAGAGCTTTCGGCTGATCTTTCACGACTCGCCAAAGGCTGGGATAGCCCCGTCGCTGAGACCCGGACCGACTAAAGCCCAGTAGACCCATTTACCTTCTCGCAGGATAATAAAGTATCGAAACTCCAGAGAAGGGTGTCCGAGCATGGACAGTTCGAAATTCACCACATTTGAGCAATATTTTGACGGTTTCCCGCCAGAGACTCGTTCGATACTGCAGAATATTCGCAAACTGGTGTCCGAAATAGCACCGGATGCCGTTGAAGTGTTCAGTTATGGCATGCCCACCTTCAAACTGAACAAAAAACCTCTGGTCTATTTCGCCGGATATGCGGGGCATATTGGTCTCTATGCCACTCCGAGCGGAAATGAACAATTCGCTGAAAAATTGCGTGGCTACAAAACGGGGAAGGGATCTATTCAGCTCCCAAACCATGAGCCTTTCCCCTACGATCTTGTTCGTGAAAGTGTAGAATTTCGACTGCTCGAGCTCGGTCACGGGATGAATACTCCCGAATGATACGGTAGAAACACCGGCAATATGCCACCAAGTTTCTTTTGTGAAAGAGGTCAGTAATGAGCGAGCAAAAACACAGTTATACCGATGATGAGCTGCGCAAGGTCCTCGAA
>JBARYA010000168.1:0-10386 GCA_049647625.1 Microbacteriaceae bacterium | reverse complement strand
CGCCAAACAACTGACCCAGCTTGGTCTCGAAAAAGTAATCGTAAATAGTGCTGCTGTGGCACGCCCAGAACTGATTACAGAAATTTCAGAAACCATAGGCAGCCAAAGCACCATCGCTAGCATTGATGTGAGGAAAAAATTTTCTGGCCATGAAGTGCTCACGCATTCCGGGAAAAAGAAAACAAACCTCAAACCTCTCGAATGGGCTCAACGCTTAGAGACACTCGGAGCAGGAGAAATAATACTTTCCTCAATCGATCGAGAAAGCACATTCTCCGGCTACGATCTGGATATCATCTCACAAATTGCTCCGCAGATTTCAATACCCCTAGTAGCACTCGGCGGAGCAAGAACAGCAGGAGATTTCAAATTGGCCCTAGATGCTGGGGCTGCCGCTACTGCTGCCGGGAGCATGTTTGTACTTAATGGGCCCCACCGTGCAGTTTTGATTACCTATCCCAAGGTTACCTTCTAGGGTTTAGACCTTCTGAGCGATGCTGGTGAGCTCGCCAAGCCGAATCTACAATCTCGGCCAATCCGTATCGTGCGGTCCAGTTAAGCTCTTGTGCTGCTCTGTTGACGTCTGCGGTAAGACGTGGCGGGTCTCCAGCGCGTGCTGCCGCGATAATCGGTTCGAGTTTCCGCCCAATCGCCCCAGAAATTGCATCGACGACTTCTAAAACACTGGTACCTGTTCCGGTGCCGATATTGAATATTGAATGCTGTCGCTCTGGGCTGTCCAAGGCGTCAAGTGCCGAAAGATGAGCTTCGGCAAGATCAAGAACATGCACGTAGTCACGAATGCAGGTACCGTCTGGGGTATCGTACTGATCGCCAAAAACGACCGGCATATCACCGCGATCAAGTCTATGCAAAATAATTGGGATCAGGTTCAATGCGAACGGATCCGCGAGGTCGTCCCAGCCAGAGCCCGCAACATTGAAATAGCGAAGGCTAATGTGTTTGAGACCGTTTGACCGCGCTGCCGCACTGACCAACCATTCTCCGATGAGCTTCGTCTGGCCATAGGGGTTGATTGGGACCGTCGGTGAATCTTCTTGGGCTAGGCCCGATACTGGCTCTCCATAGACCGCAGCAGATGATGAGAATACGAGCTTGTGAACGCCAACGTGTTCCATCGCCGCAAGCAGATTGCCGAGGCCGCCAACATTTTGTTGATAGTACCAAATTGGCCGTTCGACAGATTCACCAACCTGCTTTTTGGCCGCTAAATGAATAACCGCATGAACATTTTCATCCTGCATCAGCTGGACGAGTTCAGCGGTGGCTTCGCTTCCGGCCAAATCGATTTGCCGAAAAGCCATTTCAGAATTTGGCGCATGATGGTCAACAATCACCACACGCTCGCCACGCTGCTCTAAAAGACGAGCTACATGGCTGCCGATATATCCCGAGCCTCCGGTAACCAAGACAGACATTAGTTCTCCAGCACCGGCATTGGCTGCCAGCTCTTGTCTCGCATAACTTTTCTGCCATCGCGCCAACCGCGCCACAGGTTGCTTGAGCCTTTGAATTTCTTCTCGACCAAGAAGAGCCGAATATATTCCTTGCCGAAGGTGAGCATGGTCCCTAGGCCAAAACGGATACTACGGTGCGCTTTGTGCGTCCTGAAATACTGCACCAGAAAACCTCGGTTTCGCATGATGTAGTAACGATAGAAATCGCTTGAGCCGTTGAGGTGCCGGGTACCGAGGTCGAGTTGTTTCAGCTCTCTGGTACGACGCAGCACAATATCGCTCACTGCAACCGACTCGGTAAGCCGAGAGATCAGCCAACCATAGAGTGCGTCATCCCAGTAGATGAAGAACCTCGGGTCGGGAAGACCAACCTGCTTCACGATCGAGCGGTGCACGAACATGCCCTCGAAGCAGCCAGAGTTCATTGGCTGGTACCCCTGTTCACCAAAATCTGCTGGAGCAAACGGGATAGGAATACCGAGCGGAATGCTCTGCTTGTATTGCCAATAAAAAACTGAACCATCAAAATCATAACGACGACCCTGAATGCTCTTGAACCGATCGGTCCACTTGCCCATATTGCTCAGGCCGTCTTCAAGCACCTCAACATCATCATCCATCAGCCAAATCCACTCGGAGCCGATGTCGTAAGCAGTCTCCATACCGGCCGAGAAGCCGCCGGAGCCGCCGGTATTGGTGTCGAGGCGACGATACACCAGACGCTCGCCGAATTGCTGCTGGAAGCCAGACATCACCTCTTGGGTGTTGTCGCTAGAGGCATTATCAATCACAACCACACGACCAGGTGCCGGGTCCATCTTCAAGATACTGTTCAGGCACTTGGTTAGAAGCTCAGAGCGGTTGAAAGTGACAACAACAATGGTTGCTGTTTGTGGGTCAAAGGTATTCGTCATCGGTTCAAGTTTAGCCGAGAGAAAGTGTTGAATTCCTTATTGACGGTTGTTGGAACTTGCCAACGCGGAACGATAAGCCTCAATCAGTGGGGCGACCTGGTCTTCCCAGCTTGGGAGACTGCGCAAAGTCTTTTTAAACTTCGCTATCAATTCTGCGTCGACCCTGATCAGGAACTCTCCGAGTTCATCCTTTGGCGATTCCAAAATCCAGTCATCTGCATTCTCCCCAAGAAACCGTCGCGCCTCAGGCAGATCGGATGAGAGCGAAGGGATCCCTGCAGCCAAGGCTTCAAACAACTTATTCGAGGTTGAAAGTTTGTCTGAGAGGCTGACATATTCAATGAGGTTGAGACCAGCGTCGGCGCCTCGGGCATAACCGACAACAGAATGGGGCGGGACTGGTGATATCCAGTGAATGTTGAGGCTAGTTGTGGAAGCTGCTACGACATCCTGACGAAGCGGACCATCACCCAAAAATACGACGTGTGCCTTACCATTTTCAGCAAATTTTTGAAGAATCAACGGAATATTTCGACCGTAGGTGAGATGCCCTGTGTGAATAAAGAGCAGATTATCATCTGTGATTCCAAGCTCCGCTCGCAAATTCACCGAAGTACCGTCATCTAGGGGAATGTTCGTTACAGAAATTGGGCGGGTAATGGGATAGTGATTTTCATACCAATCAGCAATGGACTCGTTTACGACAGAAACGACTTTTACCTGCTTGATGTAACGGCGTTCGATGTATTTTGTAACCCACTGCTTCAAACCTTTACCGGCAATGGTTTCGGTTTCTAACTCATGGGCGTTATAGACCAATACGGCCCCGGTTTTTTTGCTCAAACGATAGGCAAGAGGCAAGAGCCAAACATTGTGTGTCGCTACTGATGCGAGTGGCTTGTCTTTATAGAACTTATAGACCCTTGGGCGCCACTGGATGAGTTTGAGGACGTTCCCGAGAGTTCCTCTTCGGGTACTGCCAGCAATACGAACTAACTTGACCCCTGGAGCAATCTCTTCGACTTCATTGAGTCCTGCCCGATGGATACCGACCGCGTGCGTTTCGGAAAACTCTAGGCTCGATTGCTGCAAGCTATTTGCCAGCTTTTCGATTCTGCTCGCGCCTTCCAGAGTGGAGGGATAAATGAGGAGGTTGAGTTTAGAAGTCATGGAAATTCTCGTAGCCGATTCAGTATTGATAAAGTTTTGGTTGATTATTCACCGCTTGAATTGCTTGCTTGAAGTCAATCCCGAGCAAATCGAAATACCATTTCAGACTTTCATAGCGGGGCCTATTTTCCTCTTGCACGAGGCGCAAAGCCTCATCTCTTGTCAGCTGGCCTTCTCTGATCTGGTTGCTTCGGAATGTATCGTGTTCGGTAAAACCCGCGATGGTGTAGTACGCATAATTATAAAATGCTGCAGTGCCATCGCCAATTCTCCAGGTCGTCGAGGTATCCGTAGCTCGCTCCCACTCATACTCATTCAAGAGAATGTCGTCAATCTGATCTTCATCCCATTTCCAATAATCGAAAATGTGGTAATAATCAGATTTCTTGGTAAAGCTGCGATAGTACTCTCCGGAAAGGGTATCCCATAGAGATCTATTAAAATATCCTGGGCTTTTCGTCATCGACCCAAAGCGCAAACTTTGATATCTCAACTGTTTTGCGAGTCCGCTGCTATAGACCTTCTGCTCAACAAAATCTGGTTGTACCCCCAAGAAACCAGCTTTGAAGTGTGTCACCTCTAGTGGGTTTATCCCCCAGAGATTCAAGTTCAGACCGGTCTGTTTCTTTACCGTCTCAATGTAACGGAAAAAATGTTTATCTCCTGCAGTCAAAACACTAAGCATTCCGAGGTCTGGTTTTTTCAGCCAGGCAAGCAGATTCCGACGGACGTTATCGCGTTTTTTCCCAATATCGGCCATCACCGTGATATTTTCGACACCGAGCTTGGCCGAGACTCCACTAATATTTCGTTGCCCAAGATCAGTAACTAAGCCCCAATCGTAGGTATACGTGATGGGCTTCAACTGAAGTTCATTCACAATTAGGTGCAGCGCGTAACAGCTATCACGCCCACCGGAGAAGGGCACCAATACCTCTTCACCCTGTGCTCGTCGGTAGGGCTCCATCAGCTTGAAGAGCTCTTCCTTGGGCTTCGGCTGATTTCGAACCTTGTAGTTCAAGCAGTAGTTGCAGACCCCGGCATCATCAAATTCTATGAAGGGCATTGTTTCCGGAAGGACGCATCGGGTACAACGCTTAAAAATGGGCTGAGGAAATTCCAAGAGATTTTCTTCTGCTGAAGAAGCGTTCGTTTGATATAGAGAGCGTGCAAGGTGAGGCTGCGCACCCCCCTCTTGAATAGCCCGATCAGTACTCGGCACATCAAGTATTTCAACACCCTTTACCTGTTGAATACCGGTAGCTGCAAGCTGTTCGAGTGCAAATCGTTCAGAAGCGAAAACAAGATCGGTGTCTTGAAGCCCTCGATATAGACTGCCATTATTCGAAAACAGAACAAGTTTTCCCAGTTTTGGCAGAATCGCTGCACCGGTAGCAACTCCCTTGAGCTGTTGGAGAGCAAATTTTACCGCTGGTTCAAGATCGTCTCCGGCATCTAGCCGGGAGGAGATGAGCGCAGGGAATATTTCACTATCGACCGCGAGCTCTGCCTGTTGCCCAATCTGAGTCCAGAGTTGATCACTATTAAGAATGATTCCATCGTGAAACACAGCGATACCATCACGGATTACCGGTTGGTGGGCATAGTTTGGATTAGTGATTGGGGTGTTAATACCGACAACGACTGAGGGGTACCCTTGAATAACCTTCTTGAGGAGCTTCTCACCGCTCTGTTCAGCACGGTGGGCGCGGTACTGATTCTCATGATAAATCACAAGCCCTGCTGAATCACGGCCACGGTGTTCGGTCAGCTTTGAGAGCTCAAAAAGAGGCCGTATTGACGGGGTCTTTGAAGACACTCGTCCGAAAATTCCACTCATATTATCCAGATTCTACAGGGAAAAATTTCTAGGAAGCCCTGAAATTGCCCCAAGCACAGCATCAATAACCGATGTGGTCATTTTACGCAGGCTAACAACACTCCTCTGTACACCCTTCGGTATCTTCGATGAAGAAAAAATCGTCAAGCTACGGTGTATTCTGCACCCAATCTTCAATCGCCAAAACACTCTTCTGAGCAACCGCACGCTGCGAAAAGTTGCTCTCAGTCCACTTGGCCATGATTGCACGCTCGTCAAGGCCTAATCTCGGTTCGGTCATAGCCTTTGCAAACGCGTCTTTGAGGGCTGCCGCTTGCCAAGCAACAGATTTCCCGAAGTTATTCTGCTGAATTACCTCGCCAATTGGGCCAACCCCGGCATAAATCACCGGCAGACCGGTGGCTAACATGGCAAGTGCTTTGGTGGCGAAGGCGAAGTCATATCCTGCCCCTGGTTTTACTGAAGCTAAACCAAATGCGGCACCTCGATACCATCGAGCGATCTCTTCTGGTGAAAGGAGTGAACGAATTTCAAGGGAGGCGCATCGAGCGGCAATTTTGTGGAGTTGATCTTCTTCTGTCCCTTGAACAAACATATACAGCTTCCAATCTGGATACTGTATAGATATCTTTTCGAAGACTTCGGCAAAGAGTACTGCGCCGTGAACTTCTGAGGCAGTTCCTGCGTAAATGAAATAGGGATGACCTGTTTCTTCTACGCTCTCGCCTTCTGGCTTAAAAATCGCCGTATCAATCCCGGTACCTACCTCATGTACCTTTGCCTTTTGAAAAGCGACCTGTTGTATCGCCGCAGTAATCTCAGAAGTGCTCGCAAGTACGGAAGTGCGCTTCCCAGTAAAACAAAACTTCTCCAGAACTTTCAAAAAACTGACAACCGGCCCGGTAACTCCCGTGCCCTGTGCAGCAGCTGACATCAGATCCGCTGCGTAAAAAACAAAGTGTTTCCGTTTGAGTGAAGCCACAATCTTGGTCACCACACCGGTAGTCGGGGGCCCCTCAGAAACATAGATGTCAGCACTTTTCCTGAACAAAAGCCGGAAAAGTAGTGGGATGTCGAAGCTCAGGTAACTGAAATACCCTCGCACTGCTCCCGACTTGTTCCGCTTTACCGGGAAACGTCTAATCAGCCCGGTACTTCGTTTGGCGCCAATTGAGGAGGAAGTAAATACGATCACCTCGTGCCCAGCTCTTTCAAACTCTGCCACCAAACTCGCAAGCCGAATTGCTGCAGCTGTCGCTTCAGGAATATACGTCCTTGTCGAAAGGTAAATACGCAACCGCAATGAACCTTTCAGCTATTGAAGAGTTATTGCTGTTCCAGAGCGCGCTGACTCCAGAACGGCTTCGGCAACCCGCAGGGTAGCGAGGCCCTCCTCGAGGGTGACAACATTGTTTGAAATACCGAGAACAGCATCGCGGAATGCTTCGTGCTCTGCCCGGAGTGGCTCTTTTTTGGCAATAGCAAAACGGGTCACATTGCCCTCAGAGACTCCACGGAAACTTGCGACCGAATCCCATTCGGTCTGGATAAGGCCGTTCTCATAGTAGGTGAGATCGGCGCTGATGGTATCAGCGATGAAAGCTCCGCGCTCACCTGTGACAACTGTTATCCTTTCCTTCATTGGGGAAAGCCAGTTCACCAGATGGTTGACGATAACCCCATTAGCGAGGCGACCGCTCACCGAGACCATGTCTTCATGTTCTCGACCACTGCGCAGGCTCGTCTGAGCAAAGACCCTTTCATAGGTGCTCTGCGCCAACCAGGCAGTGAGATCGATGTCGTGTGAACCAAGATCTTTGACAACCCCAACATCCGCAATGCGGGCAGGGAAAGGCCCCTGGCGGCGAGTAACAATCTGGTAGACCTCACCGAGGTCACCATTCTCAATACGCTGGCGCAAGCTCTGCAGTGCCGGGTTGAATCGTTCAATATGGCCGACAGCGCCAACCAAACCGGCAGCATTGAAGGCATCAACAATTTCTTGGCCCTCGGCACCGGTTGCGGCGATCGGCTTCTCAATCAATACATGGATGCCAGCAGCGGCAAACTCGAGAGCTACGTCTTTATGGAATGCGGTTGGCACTGCAACAACGGCGGTGTCGATACCGAGAGCAATCAGTGATTTCGCATCCGGAAGTACCGGCAGTCCCTGAGCAACACCATGATTGTCTCCCATGGCATCAGCAACAGCAACGAGTTCGACACCATCAATCTCACGCAGTACGCGAGCATGGTGTCGGCCCATCATGCCGAGCCCGATAAGACCGGCGCGCAATGCTGCCATTAGGCGCCAGCCTTGACGAGGGTATTTACCGCGGTGACAATACGATCAAGATCTGCCTGGCTGAGTGATGGATGCACCGGCAAGCTCAAGACCTGCTGCGACGCAATCTCGGTATTTGGCAAGTCTTCTGGTCGCTGGAACGATGGTAGGCGATGATTCGGAATCGGGTAGTACACACCAGAACCAATATTGAACTCTTCGCGAAGTGCTTTGGCTAGACCGTCACGATCACCCTCAACACGAATGGTGTACTGGTGATAGACATGCTTGACGGTATCGGCAACCTTCGGAGTGATAACGCCCTCAAGGTTCTGATCAAGGAAAGCGGCGTTGCCTTGGCGCTGCTTGGTCCAGCCCCAGATCTTGGTGAGTTGTACGCGGCCAATTGCTGCGTGGATATCGGTCATCCGAGCGTTGAAACCGGCAATCTCATTGGCATACTGAACTTCCATGCCCTGATTGCGCAGCAAGCGAAGATTCCGTTCAACGGTCTCATTCGCAGCGGTAACCATGCCGCCCTCGCCCGAGGTCATATTCTTGGTTGGGTACAGACTAAACATTGCGAACGTGCCCCAGGCACCGACCCGCTTACCGGCGATTTCAGCACCGTGAGCCTGGGCAGCATCCTCAAATAACATCAAGCCATGCGCATCCGCGAGCTCTTTGAGTGCAGGCATATTTGCCGGATGGCCGTAGAGGTGCACCGGCATAATTGCCTTGGTGTTTGCCGTAATCACCGAAGCAACGCTCTGCGGATCGAGAGCATAGTGGTCGAGTTCAACATCGGCAAAGACCGGGGTGGCACCGGTGAGCGCAACAGAGTTCGCGGTGGCAGCGAAGGTGAAGGATGGAACAATGACTTCATCTCCCGGGCCAATACCTGCGGCCAGAAGCCCAAGGTGTAGACCAGAAGTACCAGAGTTCACTGCAACCGCAGCGCGGCCATCGACCAAAATGTCAGAGAATTCTTTTTCAAAAGCTGCAACTTCAGGGCCCTGGGCCAACATGCCAGAACGCAAAACAGCGTCTACTGCTGCCCGCTCTTCATCGCCAATGAGTGGCTTTGCAGCCGGAATGAACTCAGTGTTCAAATTTATGCCTCTCGTAGAGATCCATTTTCTTCAATAAACTTATCGTCAGTTTCTGGACAAACCCAGAATTCACCCTGCTTCTCCAATGGGAAGCCAGCTTTACCGACCCAGCCAATTCTACGCGCTGGAACGCCGACCATCAGCCCAAACGCCGGAACATCCTTGACGACAACCGCCCCAGCAGCGATGGTGGCCCAACGCCCGATTGTGACCGGAGCAACACAAACGGCACGAGCACCAATAGATGCACCGTCTTCGATGGTGACCCCAACCGGAATCCAATCGCTGGCACTCTTTAGCTCCCCGTCTGGAGTTATGGCGCGAGGATAGGTGTCGTTGGTGAGCACCACAGCAGGACCGATGAAGACCCCTTTACCGAGTTTGGCTGGCTCGTAAACCAATGCATAGTTCTGCACCTTACAATTGTCGCCCATAATGACCCCGGTGCCAACATAAGCACCGCGACCAATAATGCAATTCACACCGAGGTTAGCTTGCTCACGGACCTGAGCTAGGTGCCAGATTTTTGTGCCTTCGCCGATTACGGCCTGCTCGGAGACGTCGGCATTAGGTGCAATATAAGTCATTCTTCACTCACTATTTCTTCAAGCCGAGAGAAGCGGCTCTCCCGTCTATGATAATTCTTCAGTGTCCAAAAGGATTCGCAAAATAATCTGTTCAAGCTTTTCCATCTGTTTCTCACCTGAGAGCTCCCGAGCGGATTGATGTGAATTCTGTTTCCACTGGGCTATTTGTTCCAAGTTCAATGAATCTAGGACCTTAGTAAAAGATTCTGCAGAAAAATCATTCGAAACAGCGCCAAACCCAAACTCTTGCAATAGGGCGACCATTTCCTCCGACGGGCCAATAATCAAACCAAGCCTTGCTTGTATGAAATCAAAGAATTTATTTGGCAGAGCTTTTTCATGGTTAAAAGAGGTCGGAGCCATAATATAAACGCCAACATCAAAACTGTTGAGAGTCTCAATTAGTGTCGAATAAGGCACCTCTTCATGGAAAAAGATATTTGAATTGGCGCTGGCTCTATTCTTTAGGAACTGAAAATATTCATTCTGGGCATCAGCAACTAAATAAAAATGAAGCTCTACAGCAGTCGTAGTGTCCTGTACCGCATCAATCATTACCTCTAATTTCCGGTGTGATGCAGCAAGACCGCTGTGTACCAACTTGATTGGAAAACTCACCTCTCCAGGGAATAAATCAATATACGAAGTGGCGTTAGTAATGACCTCGACTTCCACGTCAAAGTTCCTAGAATACTCTCTCGCAATCCCCTCAGACACGGTAACTACTCCAGCGGCCTTCACGACCTCATGTTTGCAAATCCAGCGATAGTAGGGGGCGATAGTCCTGACCCATTGTTTGGAATGCTCGTATTGTCTTGGAGCATATTCATGCAAATCTGCAATTACCCGTGAATTAAGTGTATTTGCTAGCAACATGGTTTCAATATCATGAGCAATGACAATGTCCCAAGATGCCCCTTTAAGTTGTTTACGCACCCATCGTGGAACCGGTTTTGACCAGTATGCGAAACGATAACAATGTAAAAGATAAAAGAACCTAT
>JBARYA010000167.1:0-5025 GCA_049647625.1 Microbacteriaceae bacterium | reverse complement strand
ACCGCGGTCAAAAGGCTCCAGTGTGCGGATTAGCTCCAGCGCATCCGGTGTGGGTGTACCGGCAACGGCTGCGGTGGGGTGCAGGGCAGCAATCACATCAATCGGGCTGGTATGCTCATCGAGCTTGCCATGGATATCGGTTGCCAGGTGCCAAAGGTTTGGAAGTTGTAGAGCAAAGGTTTCATCAGTTTCGAGAGTTTCGACCACTTCCGCAAGGGATGCGAGTGCGCTTTCAACCGCAAAGTGGTGTTCTTGTCGATTTTTTGCCGAGTTGAGCAGCGCTTCACGTTGTTCAGCATCGCGCTCACCGCCGTCGCCTCCATCGCCGCGGGCAGCGCTGCCAGCGAGTACCCGCACCTGAAATTCTCCGCGATGGAGTTCTAGCAAGGTTTCCGGGCTGGAACCAATCAGGCCGCGTACCGCAAAGGTCCAGCAATTTCGGTAACGTTCGGCCAGGCTCAGCAGGGTCAAACGATAATCAGGATGTTCGTGTGTTTCAAGAACCAAATCACGAGCAAGCACAACCTTCTCTAAGGCACCGTGTGCAATCAGTTTGGTGCTGCTCGCAACCGCGGCTTTAAAATCTTCGGCCGAGAACTGGGATTGCCCACGATGCACCCCGGAAAGGGTGCGGGAGGGGGTGAGCAGCTCAGAAAGGTTTCGTTCCGCCAGTGGTGCAAAATCTGATTGCACACCGGCTTTGGTCTCAACCCATTGAAGCTCGGTCTGCCAGCTGGTCTGCTGGTTCCGCCCCAGTATGGTTTGTGGAAGTATCAAGTAGCTGGTGCTCTGGGAATGGTCGTCAAAGGCAAAGCTGGTGAAGGCAACCAGTCCGGTGCCACTGAGTTTTAGCTCATCGGATACTTCCGCCCGAGCAACGAGAGCTTGCCAAACATTTCGTGCTTCGGTGAAACGACTCGGACCGTGAAATTCAAAAACATGTGCATCACCGATGCCAACGAGCTCAAAATCTTCGTGCGCCCAATAGAGCGGATTTACCGGGTCAGCTGCGGCCAGTCCGGCAAAACTTTCCGTCCGTTTGGTCTGTACCAATAGTGCTGGGAGCGCAGCGACGATTGCGGCGCTTTCGTTACCGAAAGCTGAACTCGGGGGCTGTTGTTCTGTACTCAATACCTTGCTCGGATGTGTTTGAGGAGTGTAAAAAAGTTGCGGAAAATGCTTTTCTCGCTCTCGCGGTAAATATCCACACTAATAAAGTCTATCTGGCTAATTTTATCGCCTCCCGTTACCAAAAAAGCCTTGAACCGGGTAGCTTAGTAGGGTGAACAAAATGTCACAGCCCAGCCTGTTTTTGGACCAGTTCGGTCAATTTTTTAAATCTTCCGAGCGTACCGTGCTTTCCCTGTCCCAAAAAATGCTTGGGCAGAAGATTGAGGCTGGCCTGAAGAAGGTTGAAAAGCGTTTATACACGCAGCTCAATTTCACCGACGAGTTGGCAGAAACTTCTACCCGCTATCTGATGAATGCCGGCGGCAAGCGCGTACGCCCCGCACTGGTGCTCCTAATCTCTCAACTTGGCGATGGTGCTACAGACGATGTTCTCACCGCAGCCCAGGTGATCGAGCTCACACATCTAGCCACCCTGTACCACGATGATGTGATGGATGAGGCTGAGCTTCGGCGCGGGGTAGATGCGGTGCACAAGGTTTGGGGAAATTCGGTTGCTATCCTTGCCGGTGATCTTCTCTTCGCTCGCGCGAGTTCAATGCTGATAAGCCTGGGCTTGAATGCTTTGCAGATTCAGGCGAAAACTTTTGAACGGCTCTGCCTCGGGCAGCTCAATGAGACCGTTGGTCCCAAGGCTGGCGAGGATGCTATCGCACACTATCTGCAGGTGCTGAGTGATAAGACCGGCTCGCTGCTCGGAGCTGCAGCACAAATGGGCCTGATTTTTTCAAACGGCCCCCTCGAATACGAGCAGGCACTCGTTGACTACGGCGAGAATGTTGGCGTAGCCTTCCAGCTCGCCGACGATGTTATCGATCTTTCGGCTGAGTCCGATAAGACCGGAAAAGCTGCGGGAAATGATCTGCGCTCCGGGGTTGAGACCATGCCAATCTTGAAGCTTCGCGTTCTTGCAGAGCAGGATGCGTCAGCCGCAGATCTTTTGCAACGGCTCGGGAACCCAGATAACAAAGATGTCTTCGAAGTTGCTTTGGATGAACTCCGTAACCATGAGGTCACCCGGTTGACCCTGGTTGAGGCGAAGAAGTTCGCTGACCGAGCGCGCGAAGCGATTGCTATATTGCCAGATGGTGATGTAAAACAGTCACTGGAAACCTTTGCAGTCAATATGGCTGAACGCGAAGGCTAGCCTGAAGAAAGGAAAGTTTGACTACGTTCAGACTTGCAGTAGTGGGCGCAGGCCCCGCCGGAATTTACGCCGCCGATTTGGTTTCGAAATCAGACCGTAGCGAAGAAATTTCCATTGACCTCTTTGACCGGCTTCCGGCCCCCTACGGCCTGGTCCGGTACGGGGTCGCCCCGGACCATCCGCGGATTAAGGGCATTATTAATGCCCTCCGGGATGTGCTGGATCGCGGCGATATCCGGGTCTTTGGCAATGTTGAGTACGGTGTCGACATCACCCTGAACGATCTGCAGCAGCACTACCATGCGGTTATTTTTGCTACCGGTGCGATTCGTGATGCCGAGCTTCGCCTCCCGGGCAACGATCTTGCCGGTGTTTTTGGTGCCGCAGCATTTGTGAACTGGTATGATGGACATCCTGATTTCCCTAAGGAATGGCCACTAGACGCCGACTCGGTTGCGGTTATTGGCAATGGCAATGTGGCGCTTGATGTTGCCCGCCTCCTTGTCAAGAAGCCGAATGATCTGCTCAGCACCGAGATTCCTGACAATGTGTATCAGGGCTTGGTGGCATCCACCATCACTGATGTGCATGTCTTTGGGCGTCGTGGGCCAATGCAGGTCAAATTCACACCCTTAGAATTGCGCGAGATGGGGGAGCTGAATGATGTTGATATTATTCTGAACCCCGAAGACTTTGTCTACGATGAGGCGAGCAAAACCGCTATCGCAAACAATAAACAATTGTTGGTCATTGACCGTATTTTCCGCTCTTGGCTGGATCGTCCGCTCAGCGGTGCCAAGCGCAGGCTCCATTTTCACTTCTATTCGCGTCCCGATGAACTGTTGCCGGATGATTCTGGTACCAAGCTGGCAGCTTTCCGTTATGAGCGCACCCGGCCAGATAATTCTGGGGGAGCAGTTGGGACCGGAGAGTTCCACGAGCTTGAAATGCAGCAGGCATACCGAGCCATCGGATACTTTGGCTCGCCCCTGCCGGAGCTTCCTTTCGACGAGGGTCGTGGAGTCATCCCGAATAATGAGGGACGTGTTCAGCGCGCCGATGCGACGAGTCCTGGGCAATTTAACGAAGATTTTCACGGGGTGTATGTCACCGGTTGGATTAAGCGTGGCCCAATCGGTCTGATCGGGCACACTAAATCTGATGCGATGCAGACGGTTCAGCACCTGCTCAATGATTCCGGCAGTTGGTGGTCACCGCTCCATACGGATCCAAATAACGTCACCGAGTTATTGAACTCCCGCGGAGTGCGTTTTACCGATATTACTGGTTGGCACCGTCTGGATGCGCAAGAGATTGCGCTCGGTCAGGCTCAAGGTCGCGAACGTATCAAGGTCGTTGATCGTGAGGAGATGCTGCGCATCTCCCGTGACGAAGCAGGCGACCGCGACTAGAGAACGAGACTAGAGAACGAGACTAGCGGAAGTTAATGAACTGCAGGTCGACGTCGAGGTCTTTGCCTTTAAGTAGGGCAATAATCGCCTGAAGGTCATCGCGGCTCTTCGAGGAGACACGAAGTTCATCACCCTGTACCTGTGACTTGGCGCTCTTTGGCCCCTCATCGCGGATAATCTTGTTGATCTTCTTGGCAACATCCTGCTCTATGCCCTCTTTGAGGCTGGCTTCGAGGCGGAATTCTTTTCCGGATGGGGTAGCCTCGCCCACATCGAGGCTCTTCAGCGAGATGCCCCGCTTGATGAGGCGGGTCTGGAAGACGTCGAGGATGGCGAGGACGCGATCTTCGCTATTTGCTTTCATCAGGATTTTGTCACCGCTCCAGGCGATGCTGGCATCGGTACCCTTGAAGTCATAGCGCTGCTGGACTTCTTTAACCGCCTGGTTGAGGGCGTTATCTGCCTCTTGGCGGTCTACTTTACTTACGATATCAAACGAGGAATCAGCCATGACCCTATCGTAGCCCACAGCCCGTGACTCGGCTGGATTTTACAAGCTGCAAACAAGGTATTATTGTTAACCGCTGGTGCACTTTTGTGCCCCACGGCGATTTACCCAAGCGGCCAAAGGGATCTGACTGTAAATCAGCTGGCGAAGCCTTCGGGGGTTCGAATCCCTCAATCGCCACAAAATGAATTTGGGCCTCACTTCTCAGGAAGTGAGGCCCAAATTCATTTTGGCATGTGGGGGCTGAGCACCCCCTCCTGGGCCCCTGATTTCAAAAGAAAATGCATTGCATTTTCTTAGCCTGTTTGCTGGTTCGGGAGTTTACAAAAACATTCCTCAGAAATCAGGGAGTCGAATCCCCTTATTCACGCTCAGTCGAATCCCCTCCTATATAAGAGCCGTATCCTGCCATATTCCCACTCGAATCCTGGCCCTATCTCTATCAAATCCCTACCAGAACTCCTCATTGAATCCCAAGCTCTTCAAAGGAGCGATTTTCAGATTCCGATAGCAGATAATTTTTGCAAAATAACTTGTTTCTGTACGGATTATCCGGCAAAATGAAGAAACACGGTTCGTTACGAAGTTGTGACTTTCCTGTGTATCCTGCTCATTTCTGGGGAATTCAGCTTCTTGAAGCTAAGTTAGAAAGAGTCGGAAAACCAAATGGATTTCGGCAGCAAGAGCAAGTAAGCTGCAAAGTTACAAGAGGTATATGAATTTGAGTAATCAGAACTACGGGGGAATTTTCACCCCGGGCGAGTCCAATG
>JBARYA010000166.1:0-21947 GCA_049647625.1 Microbacteriaceae bacterium | reverse complement strand
GTTTCATGGTGATTCGTGATCGGGTAATTGCGGCTGCCGGTGGTGGAAAGCTCAAAACGGTGATGCAGACCATTGCGATTTCGTTCTTCTTGGTACCCCTCGATCACTGGTTTGGTGACTGGATTTTCTGGGTCAACTTCACCCTGATGGGAATAGCGCTCGTCCTGACCCTCTGGAGTGGCGTGCAATACATTCTTGCGCTGCGCCAACCGCTTCCAGATCCAAAAGCTTCAGCCTGAGGGATACGAGCCAAGAACCATGAAGAGCCTGGACACTGATATTCAGCACACGGTTCAGCAGTTGCTGCCCCTGCTTGTGGCCCGAGGCCAGCATCTGGTAACCGCTGAGTCGCTGAGTGGTGGCCAGCTCGCTGCTGCCATTGTGAGTGTCCCTGGGGCCTCTGCGGTCTTTCTGGGTGGAGTCATTGTTTATGCGAGCGAACTCAAGGCAAGTCTGCTTGGTGTTTCAGCTGAGCTCTTGGCAGAGCACGGTCCCGTGCATCCAATGGTTGCCGAAGAGATGGCGGTGGGTGCGTTGCGGGTGCTGGCAGTTGATAGGGCGCCACATACCATTGCCCTGGCAACAACCGGGGTGGCAGGTCCTGATTCTCAGGGAGGGCAGCCTCCTGGTACGGTGTTCGTGGGAATGGCCTCGGATGCGGGTAGCAGGGTTCAAGCATTCAATTTTGCGGGTGATAGGGCCGAGATTCAGCAGCAGGCGGTCTTGGCAGCATTGAAGATGGCTTTAGAGCACGTTTGAAGATGAAGCGTGAAATTGTTTGTGCCCTGCGGGAATATTTCTCACCATCCAGCGGTTAGTGAGAGTGTTCAAGGCATTTACATAAACGTTTCGAATGTAAATGTCAGACTATATTCGCTAGGCTATAACTATCCACAATCGAAGGGGAGGTTAACCAAATGGTTCTTGTTCGTCAACAAATAGGTGACGTGCTCCGTGATCTTCGCCTTCAAAAAGGGAAGACTCTTCGACAGGTTGCAAGTCGTGCAAGTGTTGCACTCGGCTATCTGAGTGAAGTTGAGCGCGGGCAGAAAGAAGCCTCGAGCGAGATTATCGCTTCTCTTGCTGATGCTCTCGATGTTCCGGTTTCAACCGTTATGTACAATGTGGCTGATCGTTTGCAGGTCGTCGAATCGCTGCAGGGCTATGCTAGCTTGCCACAACTCAATCTTGAACCACGTTTCAGTTCTCAGGTGCCAGATACTGTGCCCGATGATCTGATGCGTGATATCGACACCCGCGTCCTGAGCCACTAACTTCTGGCGTATTTGACGCATGAGATTGAGTGAGTTTCGACAGGCTGTTGTCGATGAGTTTGGTGCGTATGGGAAAGCACTCTGCGCCGAATTGGTGCTGACTGAGCTCTCTTCTCGTACCGCAAATGAGGCACTCAAAGCCGGTGTTCCGGCACGCGATGTGTGGTTGGCGCTCTGTCGCATGCAGGATGTGCCCGAAGATCGACGCTATGGCGTCGGTAGGTTGTTGAAGCCTCAAGCCTAAGCTTCGAACATTTTGTTCGCTTTTCTTGACGAGAAAATTTCTTCAGACACGCCGCATCCATTCGAATAGATGTTCGAATATTTGGTAGTCTCTACATGAGGCGTTACGCCAAGGTTATTCACAGATTGTTCAAGACTGACATGAATGTCAGAGGGGCAAGATAGTTTCTAATCGTGGCTTACACGTGGAGCCTTGTCGTTACAACTGGAAGCACTCATTTGGGAATCGTAAGCCGAAATGGGCCAGCACGGGCGACAGACTACAGGCACAAACTATCAACACAACAGAAAGGTTCGATATGTCTAACGCAGCCGATAAAGAGAAGGCACTCGAAGTTGCCTTGGCCCAGATTGATCGTCAATTTGGTAAGGGTTCCATTATGCGCTTGGGTTCCGATGAGCGCGCTCCCGTAGCAGTTATTCCAACCGGTTCTATCGCACTCGATGTTGCATTGGGTATTGGTGGTTTGCCTCGTGGCCGAGTTGTCGAAATCTATGGCCCGGAGTCCAGTGGTAAAACAACCGTTGCCCTGCACGCCATTGCCAATGCGCAGCGTGCCGGTGGCATCGCAGCGTTCATCGATGCCGAACACGCTCTCGATCCAGAGTATGCCCAAAAGCTTGGCGTCGATACCGATGCCCTCCTCGTCTCACAACCGGATACCGGTGAACAGGCCCTTGAAATTGCCGATATGTTGATTCGCTCCGGCTCAATCGACCTGGTCGTCATTGACTCGGTAGCTGCACTGGTGCCAAAGGCTGAAATCGAAGGCGATATGGGCGACTCACACGTCGGTCTCCAGGCTCGCCTCATGTCGCAGGCCCTCCGCAAGCTGACCGGTGTGTTGAACCAGACCCAGACCACGGCAATCTTTATTAACCAGCTGCGTGAAAAGATTGGTGTATTCTTCGGCAGTCCTGAGACCACCTCCGGTGGTAAGGCGCTCAAGTTCTACGCTTCGGTACGCCTGGATATCCGCCGCATTGAAACCCTCAAAGAGGGAACCGATGCCATTGGTAACCGCACCCGAGTCAAGGTTGTTAAGAACAAGATGGCACCGCCGTTCAAGCAGGCCGAGTTCGACATTATGTACGGTGTAGGAATCTCCCGCGAAGGCAGCCTGATCGACTTCGGTGTCGAACAGGGCATCGTCAAGAAGTCCGGTTCTTGGTACACCTATGAGGGTGATCAGCTTGGGCAGGGTAAAGAGAATTCTCGAAACTATCTCATCAACAATCCAGAGATTGCCAATGAGATTGAGCACAAAATTCTCGTCAAGCTCGGCATCAAGAAGGGTGCCGCTGGAGAAGTTGAACAGTTGAACGGTGAGGCCATCGTAGAGGATCTTCCGGTCAAGAAGGCAGTATAACTGTGACACAAGAACGGTTTACAACCCAGGGCAATCTGAGCTATTTGCCCTGGGTTGTTCCAGTTGAGAGCGAAGGCTCCAAAGATCCCGAACACTCCGAACACCCCGAACAATCTGGACCCAACAGAGACAACGAGCATAACGAACCGCTATTAGACAGGGCCGTGTCTGCAGAGAGCGGCACTGCCTACTCGGAGCCAGCAGCACCCAATCCGATACGGGCACTGAACCCGGCATTGCGTCTTACAAAAAATGTGGAAGCCGATGCGCTACTACGGGTCGAGAAACAGCCCCTACCCTGGTCACATTCTTTTGCTGAGCAGGGTAGCGGAATAGCTGAAGGCGCTCCTGTTCAGGAACTCAAGACCAGACTGCACGAGCTAGCCTTGCGTGCGCTCGGCAGAAAAGACTATTCCCGAAAAGAACTTCAGCGCTATCTCGAGTCCAGGGCAGAACCCAGCAGAAGCGGAAAACTCAGCACAGCTTCCGGTGAAGAGCTCTCAGCAGAAACAATTGCAGAGTCAATAGAGCAGACCCTCGAGCTTTTGGGCGAAGAAGGATGGCTGAACGAGCAGCGTGCCATTGAGTTCCAGCTCTCGAAGAGCCAATATCAAAAACTGGGCCAACGTGGCAAAATGCAACGTCTGCAACAGCAAGGGTATAGCTCCGAGGTTATTAGTGAGGTACTCGCCGAAGAAGATCCCGATGATGAGCTTGAAAACTTGCGTGAGATTGCCAAAAAACGTTTTGACCAATTGTCAGATCATGATGATGAAACGGCAAGACGCCGCCTGAGTGGTTTCCTTATCCGCCGTGGATTCAATGGATCGCAGGTCTCAAGCGTCATTCGTGAGCTCTTTCAGTAATCGCACAGGCTCATGCCAAGGCGGAATTGCTTAGAATTGAACAATGACTGATCAGCAGCTTGTCGAAATTCCGCGCACCTATGAGGTTCGTACCTACGGATGTCAGATGAATGTGCACGATTCCGAGCGACTCAGCGGTTCCCTTGAAGCCGCCGGCTATGTGGCCGCCGAAAGCGGTCAAGCCGATGTTGTGGTCATCAATACCTGTGCTGTTCGGGAGAATGCCGATAATAAGCTCTACGGCAATCTTGGATTTTTGGCCTCAGTAAAACGCAAACATCCGGGAATGCAGATCGCCGTTGGCGGTTGTTTGGCTCAAAAAGATCAGGGAGTCATCCTCGAAAAGGCACCCTGGGTTGATGTGGTCTTCGGTACCCACAATATGGGTTCACTCCCTGCACTGCTCGAGCGCGCTCGACACAATGAAGAAGCCCAGCTGGAAATTCTCGAATCACTCGAAGTCTTCCCCTCAACGCTGCCGGCAAAACGTGACTCCACCTATAGCGCTTGGGTGTCAATCTCGGTCGGATGCAATAACACCTGCACCTTCTGCATTGTGCCCAATTTGCGGGGTAAAGAGCAGGACCGTCGTCCAGAAGATATTCTTGCCGAAATTCAAGCTCTGGTCGATCAGGGGGTTATTGAGATCACCCTGCTCGGACAAAATGTGAACTCCTATGGGGTGCAATTTGGCGACCGCCAAGCCTTTAGCAAACTCTTGCGAGCTGCCGGACAAATTCGGGGCCTAGAACGTATTCGATTCACCAGTCCTCATCCAGCTGCCTTCACCGAAGATGTGATCGATGCCATGGCTGAGACCCCAACGGTGATGCCCCAGCTACATATGCCCCTGCAATCAGGCTCCGACAAGGTTCTCAAAGATATGAGACGCTCCTATCGCTCGAAGCGCTACTTGGAGTTGCTTGATCTGGTGCGTGAACGGATACCAAACGCGGCAATCAGCACCGACATTATTGTCGGGTTCCCCGGAGAATCTGAAGAAGATTTCCAAGAAACACTCCGGGTTGTTGAGGCTGCACGATTTGCCGTAGCTTTCACCTACCAGTATTCGATCCGTCCCGGAACCCCGGCTGCGACCATGCCTGATCAGATCTCCAAAGAAGTTGTTCAGGAACGATTCGAACGCCTCAAGGCGCTGCAAGATCGTATCTCCTTCGAAGAGAATCAAAAACTTATTGGACGCCAAGTCGAAGTGATGGTGGCTACCACCGAGGGGCGCAAAGATGAGCAGCGCCAGCGTCTATCGGGGCGCGCCCAGGATAGCCGACTTGTGCACTTCCGCTGGCCAGAAGAACTTGAGACACCGCGACCCGGTGACCTCGTCACCATGACCATTACCGAGGCTGCCTCCTTCCACCTGGTAGCCGACAACGATATCGAGCAGCTCAGCGTACGTCGCACCATGGCCGGTGACGCTTGGGACCGAGCACAGGCAGAGTCCTGTGCTGTTCCGAGTCATGGCGCTCAAGAGCCTCAAAGTGGTGGTCGGGTTTCCCTCGGCATGCCAACAATCCGCATGCAGAAACCCCCAAGCGGGCTGATGTCTGAACTGTATCCCGATGATGACAACGAGCGCTAAGGCTTTACGCGGACCACTCGATCTCATCGTTATTGCCGGGGTAACCGGCACCGGAAAGACCGCACTCTCCCTGGCAATAGCCGAAAGGTATGCTGCCGAAGGTCAAGCTGTTGAGATCCTGAACGGTGATGCCATGCAGTTTTATCGGGGCATGGATATTGGCACAGCAAAGCTCAGCTTGCAGGACCGCTCGCGATTCCCGCATCACCTTTTCGATTTTCTGGATGTTCAACAGAACGCCACTGTCGCGGATTTTCAGGAGCGAGCTCGGGATACGATTCTCGAGATTCAACAAAGGGGAGCGATTCCTGTTCTGGTCGGTGGCTCCGGACTGTATCTTTCTGCGGTACTCCAAGACTTTGCTTTCCCTCCACGCGATGAAAATTTGCGAACCGAATTCGAGCTCGAGTCTGAACGCCCAGGTGGGGCAGAACGGCTGGTCAAGCGTCTGAACGAATTGGACCCCGAGGCGGCGGCGCAGATCAATCACGGCAACATCCGTCGTATTATTCGGGCCCTAGAGGTGGTGACCCTGACGGGAAGGCCCTATGCCTCAACCCTGCCCGAGAACTCACCACACTGGTCTCCGGCAACACAAATATTCCTCGATGGTGATCGAGAAGTGCTCAGACAACGATTATTGCTCCGGGTACAAGAGATGTTTCACAGCGGTCTATTAGCTGAGGTAGAAGAACTCCTTGAGGCAGGTCTCGAACGCGGTAGCACTGCACTTCGAGCCATTGGCTACCAACAAGCGATCAATGTTCTTCGTGGGTTATCCACCGAGGATGAGGCAATTCACGAGACCTGGCAGCTCACCACCCGCTATGCCAGAAGGCAGCGTTCTTGGTTCAATCGCTATACAGATATCGCCCGTTTCGACTATGCCGACCCGGAGCTGCTCAGCAGTGTGATGAGCTTGCTCCAGGTGCATAAAAATACTGACTCCCTAACAGATCAGGCAGAAGCTCGGTAGAATTATCGGTGTGAATACCGATGTTAGCGCGCAAAAATCCGAACTGAGCTTCACCAAGGGGCAGGCCAGTGGGAACGACTTTGTGCTGCTGAACGATCCGGATGGTTTGCTTGATTTGAGTGCTGAGCTGGTGGCTCGCCTCTGCAATCGTCGGACCGGTATCGGTGCTGATGGTGTAATCAGGGCGATACGAAGCGAAAAACTTCCAGAAGGTCGGCTCTGCCTGCAGGAAGAGCCCAGTGCCGAGTGGTTTATGGACTACCGGAATGCCGATGGTTCGATAGCTGAAATGTGCGGCAATGGTGTTCGTGTCTATCTGCAGTATCTGATCGCCGAGGGTTTGGTTGTCATTGAGCCGGGTACCTCGGTCTCTATCGCCACTCGTGCAGGAATTGTTGATGTGGCCAAGTCCGCTTTGAGCGTGCAAGCCGATCTCGGCCGCTGGCGCCGTGAAAAAGAAACGCTCATGGTGGATGTGCCGGGCTTGAGTGAGCCGCATGAGGCCACATTCCTGAACCTCGGGAACCCACATGCGGTTGTTCTACTGGATTCAGAGGCAGAACTTGATGCGCTTGATCTTCGCAATCTGCCACAGCTCACACCGGCACCAGAGTCTGGTGCCAACGTTGAGTTTGTCGTTCTGCTGGAACCTTCGGCAAAGGATGGCGTTGGACGCATCCGGATGCGGGTGTACGAGCGCGGTGTTGGTGAAACACTCAGTTGCGGCACCGGGATAGCCGCAGCCGCTCTAGGGAGCAGAATGAGCCTCGGTCGTGGTGCGCCAAACCAGTGGCAGGTGCAGATTCCCGGGGGAGTCCAAGCGGTGCGGATGTTCCCAACCGAGGAGGGCGAGCATGTCTCCATTTCCGGACCGGCCGAGCTCACATTTGTGGGAGAATTCCCGCTTTAAAAAACCGGAGCCAATATTCTGGCGTGTCCGGGTGCGCTTTAGCCTTTGCGGCGAACGCGGAGGATCCGAAAACCTTTGCTGGTGGTTGTGCGAACCACGGAATAGTCTTCGCCCAGGGTGCTATCCATCCATCGTTGGAGGGAGTCGGCCCCCAGATTTTTTTGCACGACCAGGTGAGCCTCTGAACCTTCCTGCAATCGAACTAACCAGCGGCTCAGCAGATTGTGTAGCTCATCTTTGCCAACTCGAATTGGCGGGTTCGAGCGAATTGCCCGAAATTCAATATCTGCTGGTACCTCATCCGGAAGACAGGCATTCACATTCTGCAGTCCAAGCTTGCTCGCGTTCATTCGCACCAGTTCGAGTGCACGCTCGTTAACGTCAACGGCCCAGACGGTGCTATTTGGCGATTGCAAAGCCAGGGTGAGGGCAACCGGCCCCCAGCCGCAGCCAAGATCGAGCAGATTGCCGCTCGGCGGGGTTGCAGGACTGTTCGCCAAGAGCACCTGGGTACCCTGGTCAACACGTTCCGGGCTGAAAATTCCGGAGGCTGTGGTCAGCTGATAATGTACGCCGTTTAGCGACACTTCAAAGGGGCGAAAATTTGGGGAACTTTCTGGGCTGACTGTGAAATAGTGCTCACTGCTCATAAAGTGAATGTACCGAAAATTTTTAGGATAGTGTAATCGAAGATGAACTTTCTTGATGATGACCCAAAATCTGAGCACGAACCCGATAGTGATATTCCGGGTCCAGAGCGGGAAGAAACCCCGCCAAAGACGGATATGATCGACCGGATTCTTGGTCGCGCCGCAGAGTCCCTCGATGATGAGAGCTCGCCCTTTGACCAGTATTTCGGCGAAGATTTTGACGGTGAACAATTCGAGCGAGAAGAACGCCGTTCGATGCAGCGCATCCCAGGTCTTTCAACGGAACTTGAGGATGTTACCGAGGTCGAGAATCGCCAGCTCAGGCTGGAAAAAGTTGTGCTGATCGGCATTTATAGCCAGGGCACACAGGAAATGGCTGAGAATTCTTTGCGGGAGCTGGCGGCCCTCGCTGAAACTGCCGGAGCTCAGGTTCTCGACGGCCTCTTGCAGCGCCGTCCATATCCAGATCCCAGCAGCTATTTCGGTCAGGGTAAGGCCCTTGAACTGCGTGATATGGTGCTCGCTACCGGGGCCGATACGGTTATCGCCGATACGGAGTTGGCGCCAAGCCAGCGGCGCACACTCGAGGATATTGTGAAGGTCAAGGTTATTGACCGTACCGCAGTGATTCTTGATATTTTCAGTCAGCATGCCAAGAGTCGTGAAGGTAAGGCCCAGGTTGAGCTGGCTCAGCTCGAGTATCTCTTGCCGCGTTTGCGCGGTTGGGGCGATTCAATGAGTCGCCAGGCTGGTGGCCAGGTTGGTAGTGCCGGAGCGGGCATGGGCTCTCGTGGCCCTGGTGAAACCAAGATTGAGCTTGATCGCCGCCGTATCCATACCAGGATGTCTCGACTGCGCAAACAGATTGCTGAGTTTAAACCGGCCCGGGAATACAATCGGGCGCAGCGCAAGCGAAATGAAACCCCATCGGTAGCCATAGCCGGTTACACCAACGCTGGAAAATCGAGTCTGCTGAATCGCATGACTCAGGCCGGGGTTTTGGTCGATAACCTGCTCTTCGCAACCCTAGATCCCACTGTGCGGCGTTTTCATACCGAAGATGGGCGCGAGTACACCCTGGTCGATACGGTTGGTTTTGTGCGCAGTCTGCCTCATCAACTCGTTGAGGCATTCCGCTCCACCCTCGAAGAGGTTGAGTACAGCACTGTCCTGCTGCACATCGTCGATGCAAGTCACCCAGATCCGGCTGCCCAGATGCAGGCGGTGCGTGAGGTATTGGCAGATTTAGATATGAGCCAAACACACGAACAGGTCGTTTTCAACAAAATTGATCTCGCCGATGAGAATCGCAGAATGCTGCTTCGGGGCATGGTTCCAGATGCCGTATTTGTTTCGGCTCGTACTGGCGAGGGCATGGATGATCTGCTCAGCACCATTGACCGTCTACTCCCGAAACCCGATTTCGAGGTTGTGCTGTTGATTCCCTATACTGAGGGGCAAATCATTGCGCAATTGCATGATTTGGGCAGAATTCTCGATACCGAGTATCTGGAACAGGGCACAAAAGTAACCGTGCTTCTGCCTGAGAAATCTGTGCCTCAGTTCAGCGAGTTTCTGCTCAACTAGTTGCGTGGGCGCTTTCTGGTGCTGCGAATCAGCAGGCCAAGACCCCAGCCAAGTGCGGCAACGATTGCATAGAGGGCTGCATAGATCATGGCGCTCGAATTGTAGTGCAGATAGAAAGACGGCACCGCGAGAGCTCCGCTCAGCAAAACTAAAACCCAGCCATAACGGAAGAGGCTGGAGTAGAGCAGATTGAGAATCATAACGGCAATCGGATTGACCATTACCAAGAGGATGAGTTCTGGTTTCGCCTGGGCAGAAAGATCGAGAAAGTTCATCAGGTACGGCACGGCATAGTAGAGGATGCCGAGGATCAGGACTGCAACCACGAGTGGGCCGAGCTTCTTCGACCATTTTTCAGGGGCTTGTGAGACCACAAAAACCGATCCGGTCGCGGAACGACTCACTGTGCTTTCCGATGCGCCCGCTCTCGAGGAACTCGATGAGTCACTCTCGAAAGAAGATTCATTGATATCGGCGTCATTGCTTTCAGTCATAGTCATAAACTAGCAGATTTGACCGGGCTACGCGCTGGTCTTTGGCCACCATTCGGGGGTGATTGCGTCAAAAACTTTGAGGAAGTCGCTTTTCTTTCGTGGTTCTGGCCCTTGTAACCAACTTGCCAGGGCACCAACAGTTCCAAAGGCGATAAAATTTGCCGACATTTCTTCTGCCAGTGCGAGTTCGACTCCCGGTGGAGCGAATTTTTGCATGGATTCTTGGGCGTACAGGATCCGGATGCTGGCCGAGACATGATTAATCAGCACCGCATGGAGTCCACCCCGGACACTATCGTTTCCGAGTCCGCGACGATAGATTTCTGCATTGAGCTCGACATGGCTGAGCACTGCATTGGTCGTTTCTGCGATTGCCTGCTGGTAGTCATTGGCAAAGGGAATCAAATGTGCTGCGCGAACCTCATCCAGTTCGGCATTCAGGGTCGAATACAGCAAATCTGCAGCACTATGAGCGTGCTGATAGAAGGTCGAGCGGTTGATTTCTGCACGCGCAGAAATTTCAGAAACAGTGATTTCGCTGATTGATTTCACCGCCGCTAGGGCAAGTATTGCCTCCGAAAGTTTCTTCTTCGTCTTTACTTGGCGTTTATCCATAGTCTCAATAATAGCCATCTTGGATGTGCTCGATGAGCGCATCCGGAACCCCGCTTAGACGCTGCGGAGAACGGTCACTACTTTTCCGAGGATGCTTGCATAATCGCCCAAAATTGGTTCAAATGCAGAGTTTCTTGGCAGTAGCCAGGTGTGGCCATCCCGTTGTTTGAAGACTTTGACCGTGGCTTCTCCGTCGAGCATAGCGGCCACAATATCGCCATTATTGGCATTCTGCTGTTGACGCACGACCACATAGTCACCATCGCAAATAGCAGCATCAATCATGGAATCACCGACAACCTGAAGCATAAAGAGTTCGCCCTTGCCAACCAGCTGTTCTGGGAGGGCGAAGCTATCCTCAACCTGCTGATCTGCGGTGATCGGGATACCGGCAGCGATTCGACCAACGAGTGGCACCGACACCATGCGTGCATCCTCAAAGGCGCTGATGACGCCGAGACGTTCGCTCTGTTCGGAGGGAGTCGGTGCGAGCGGGGATACTGAGGATTTTTCGTCTTCGAGTATTTCCAGTGCTCGCGGTCGGTTTGGATCACGACGGATATAGCCAAAGGTCTCAAGCTGGTTCATCTGATGAGAAACACTCGAGAGGGATGCCAGACCAACCGCATCGCCAATTTCGCGCATGCTCGGTGGGTAACCCTGATCGGCAACGGCATCTTTGATGGCCTGCAAAATGAGGGACTGCTTTGCGGTGAGTTTCTTGCGCATCTGGTTTCTCTTTTCGCAGTGGTGGGGTTGATGGTGTTGTGGTGCTGTTTCGTGCTGAAAGTTGTAATCGCTGCCGTGAATGTCAGACCCCGATGTTTAGCTCAGTAGTAGAACATCAGGGCGACACAAAGAAGTATTAATCGAAACTGTACCGTGAATATTCGAATATTCAAAGCACAAAATCGAATGTGTCTCGAAACTTTCTTCGAAAATGACTTGCTTTATTCAATCTTCGAAGATATATTCGAATCAGGGCGAGTTTCGGTGTTCCCGGCCGAATGCCGAAACTACCCACCTTTTTATACGCAGCACTGAAGTTCAAATAGCAATACAACGAATTGGAGTGATGAAGATGACAACAGTAACGATCAACAGCAATAGCGCTCGACGCAATACACCGATGCAGCTGACCGCACGCGGTCGTCGTGTTGTCGGTTTTCTGATTTCGTTGCCGTTGTTCGCCGGGCTCATCGCTCTCTCAATCGCTTTCGCAGATCAAGCCGGCGCTAGCGTTGAGAACCCTTTTGCTTCTTCGTCACTCGAGTTTGAGTACGTTACTATTGGGCACGGAGAAACGCTCTGGCAACTCGCTGCAGAAATCGCTCCAAGTGCAGATCCTCGCGACGTTGTTGCTGAACTCAAGCAGTTCAATGCGTTGAGCAGCTCTGCGGTACAGCCGGGCCAGCGTCTCGCTATCCCAAGCAAGTACACTCCCTAACAGCAAGTACACTCCCTAGCAGCACGTGCATCCCTGAGCACTCTTGAGAGTCCTTCTCGCAGAGCAGCAACATCCCCGACTCGCAAAAAATATTAGGATGAAGGGGTGACTTCTTTAGCTGATCTTCCCCTTCGTGACAACCTGCGTGGATTGACCCCTTATGGTGCTCCACAGCTTCAGGTCAAGGTTTCTCTCAATGTTAATGAGAACACCCATCCCATTCCGCCAGAGGTTGCGAATCGCATTCAACAAGCCATTGCAGCCGAGATTTCTGGGCTGAACCGCTATCCGGATCGTGAGTTTCTTGAACTTCGTGAGAGCCTTGTCGGATATCTCGGTCAAGGACTCAGCGCAGAGAATATCTGGGCTGGGAATGGCTCAAACGAGGTTATCCAGCATATCTTCCAGGCTTTTGGTGGACCGGGTCGGAAGGGCCTCAGCTTTAGCCCTTCATATTCCATGTACAGCCTGATTGCTTCGGCAACCGAGACTGCCTGGGTGAACGTTCCTCGTCCGGCAGATTACCGGGTTGATGCTGAATTGGTAAAACGAGCAATCGCAGAACACAATCCTGATCTGATTTTCTTCTGCGCACCGAATAACCCCACCGGTACCGGGCAAGACCTCGATGCAATTGTTGCGGCCTATGAGGGCTCTTCGGGAATCATTGTTGTCGATGAGGCTTATGCAGAATTCTCACACGACAATGCCAATAGCGCTTTGAGCCTACTCGCCGATCGTCCACGCTTGGTAGTCCTTCGCACCATGAGCAAAGCCTTTGCTTTTGCCGGCGCCCGTTTGGGCTATTTGGCCGGCGATCCGGCATTTACCGATGCGCTCCGTCTGGTGCGTTTGCCATACCACTTGTCGTCACTGACGCAGGCTGCTGCTATCGCAGCACTGGCCGAAGCCGAAACCATGCTGGCAACTGTGGATGACATCAAATTCCAGCGTGATCGGATTGTTTCGGAGCTCAGCGAGATGGGCTTCAGCCCATTCCCGAGTGAGACCAACTTCGTGCTCTTTGGAGGAATCTCCGACTCACATGAAGCTTTTGAAGGACTCCTCAGCCAAGAAATTCTGGTTCGTGATTTGGGCATCCCGCACCATCTTCGGGTGAGTGCCGGTACCGCTGAGGAGACGGATGCATTCCTCAAAGCAATCCCTCAGTTTTTGGCCCGTTGAGACGCCAAGCTTCTTCTATCCGTAGGTACTTCGATTAGGATTGTCAATTATGAATGATGTTGTTGAAACCGTGCGTACCGCCCACATCCACCGGGTGACCAGTGAATCTGAGATTGACCTCAGCCTGAACCTCGATGGCACTGGAAGTTCTCAGATCTCGACCGGAGTACCATTTTTCGATCATATGCTCACCGCATTCTCGAAACACTCCCTAGTCGATCTCACCGTACAAGCATCCGGGGATACACATATCGATGCTCACCACACGGTTGAAGACACCGCTATTGTCCTGGGTAGCGCAATTCGTCAAGCCCTTGGCGATAAGCGCGGTATTGGCCGCTACGGTGATGCTACGGTGCCGCTTGATGAAGCTTTGGCGCGCTCGGTCGTCGACCTGAGCGGACGTCCATTCTTCATGCACTCTGGCGAACCTGAAGGTTTTGAACATCACCTTATTGGCGGACACTTCACCGGTTCTTTGGTGCGCCATATTTTCGAATCGATTGCCTACAATGCAGGCATTACCCTGCATGTCACCCTCTTGACCGGGCGTGATCCGCACCATATTGCCGAGGCCCAGTTTAAGTCGTTTGCGCGGGCATTCCGTAAAGCCATCGAGCCAGATCTTCGTGTGAACGGTATTCCGTCCACGAAGGGTGCTCTATGAGTCAAAAGATTGTCGTGCTGAATTATGGCAGCGGCAATGTGCACTCGGCGGCCAAGGCATTGGCCGCAAGCGGTGCAGAGGTCGAATTGAGTAATGACCGAAAAGCAATTCTTGAAGCAGACGGCCTGGTGGTTCCGGGAGTGGGAGCCTTCCAGGCCGTCATGTCTGCTTTGCGAGCCGTGAACGCACCTGAACTGATTGGCCGACGCTTGAGCGGTGGTCGACCGGTACTGGGCATTTGCGTTGGGATGCAGGTCATGTTTGAGCACGGCGTTGAGGGAGCAACCATCAGCGAAGGTTTAGGGGAGTGGCCCGGAACGGTGAACAAGCTCGAGGCCCCTATCCTGCCGCATATTGGCTGGAACACGGTTCAGGCTGCCGAAGGATCCGTACTATTCGAAGGTATTGAGCAGGAACGATTCTATTTTGTGCACAGCTATGCCAATCGTGAATGGGAGCTTTCGGCCGGGCCGGCGTTTCAACAACCTTTGGTGAGTTACGCCAATTACGACAGTGAATTTGTTGCAGCCGTTGAAAACGGCCCGCTTTCCGCCACCCAGTTCCATCCGGAAAAGTCGGGTCCTGCTGGCCTCAGACTGATTTCGAATTGGGTGAAGCGACTCTAGTAGTATCTATCTGGTGGCGTATTTGTCGCCAGTTCCTAAGCATGTTTTTAATGAGGTCTTTGATGAGTGAGTTTAACGCAACCCCCAAGCTAACCCTGCTACCTGCAATCGATGTGGCAGACGGCAAGGCGGTGCGATTGAGTCAGGGTGCTGCCGGCACCGAAACCTTCTTTGGAGATCCGGTCGATGCCGCAATCGATTTTATCGAGCAGGGTGCTGAATGGATTCACCTCGTCGATTTGGATGCTGCTTTCGGTCGCGGACACAATGGTCCCGTTCTGAAGCGGGTCATCAAGGCTGCGAAGGGCATCAATATTGAACTTTCGGGAGGTATCCGTGACGATGCCAGCCTCGATAAGGCTCTCGAGATCGGTGCCAAGCGCATCAATCTTGGTACCGCTGCACTGGAAAATCCCGATTGGACGAGCAACGTTATTAGCCAATATGGTGAAGCCATTGCTGTTGGTCTCGATGTTCGTGGCACCACTCTGGCGGCCCGTGGTTGGACCGAAGACGGTGGCGATCTCTGGGAGGTTCTGGCCCGTCTCGAAGAAGCCGGATGCGCTCGTTACGTCGTTACCGATGTGGCGAAGGATGGAATGCTTTCAGGTCCAAACCTGCAGCTCTTGCGTGATGTGCTCGAGAGTACCGACCGTCCGGTAATTGCCTCTGGTGGGGTATCCAACCTCGATGATATTGCCAAGTTACGTGAATTGGTTCCATTGGGTCTTGAGGGAGCAATTATGGGCAAGGCGCTGTACGAGGCTAAGTTCACCCTGGCCGCAGCTCTGGATATCGCTGGCGGCTAAGCAGCAGGCTTCGTCATGTCTCATTCATCAGCCGGTTCAGAACAGGGTGCAGTGCCCGCTTCACCGCACAGATCAGCGAACGGGCATATGTTCGGCTCGAGCGACCACGCTGATTCAGCAGGTCAGCCTTGGGCAGGCCGGAGCTTTGGCGAGACCAGTTTCTCGGGAGACGATGGCAGTACACCGCCGGCCCTGATCGAGCCACTGCGCCTCCTTCGCTCAGATTCCGCGAATTACCCAGCGCTTATCGCGCTACTGGCGGCCGAGCGTGTTTTGGTGCCGCTCTTGGCTGAAACCGGAGATCACGGTATTAACGACCGTGGACTGAAGGTAGACAAGACCCAGGAGCTCTCCATTGTGACGGTAATCGGGCCAGACGGTCGCACCGTTCTGCCGGTATTCACCTCGGTCAGCGAAATGCAGCACTGGAACGCCCAGGCTAGGCCTGTTCCAGTCGATATGATTCGGGTTGCGCTCGCGGCGGCTGAAGAAGACACCGAGTTGGTGGTGGTGAACCCCACCAGCGCAAGCGAGTTTGTCATTCGTCGCCCCGCGCTCTGGGCGATCGCTCAGAGCAAGATTTCCGAATGGCTGCCATCCTGGGCAGATCAGGAACTTCTGGATGAATTTGCCGGAATTGCCGCTCAGGAACCCCATATTGCGGGAATTCAGCTCCTGAACGGCGATCCGGAAGCGAAACTTCACGGGCCTGAACTTGTTGTGGTCTTGGCACTACGAGCAGGTCTTGACCGTGAGGTTGTCAATGAGTTAGTGCAGCGCCTCAGCGAGTTCTGGGCTGCGAGTACTCTGATAACGGAGCGCGTCGACAGCCTCGCTGTGAAGCTGATCGCCGCGCAATAAATCTCAAACTGTAGGGTACGAGTTCAAGGGTATTAGTTCACCGGACCGGTGTATTTTTCACCCGGACCCTTGCCGATTTCGTCTGGAATGCTTGAGGCTTCGCGGAAGGCAAGTTGGAGTGAACGCAGGCCATCGCGAAGACTACGCGCATGCTGATCACCGAGATCGGCAACACTGGCAGTAATGAGTCCGGCAAGTGCATTAATCAATTTGCGAGCTTCATCCAAATCGGTCTGATTTTCTGGATCGTCGGCTAGCCCACATTTCACCGCGGCGGCGCTCATCAGATGGACAGCGGCTGTGGTGATGACCTCTACTGCCGGTACTTCAGCAATATCGCGTACGACGGAATCGTACTGATCTTGTTCATTTTGGGCTGGTTCGTGGGTGTGGTTCAGATTTTCTTGCACAGACAATCGACTTGCTCTTTTCGTATTTCTCTTTAATCGCGTTTTCATGCTAATATTGCCAATTGGTTGCAAATCGCAACCCGCATAAAGTGGAGTTTATCCCACCCGCGCTTGACCACTCATAAGGTTACCGGGTTGAAGCACCGACTAAAAGCTATTTTAGTTCGCGAGGTGCTAGAACAGGCATAGCCTGTTTGGTTAGACTGCTCATCTTGTGCACAAAGAAGTTATTTATGGGAGCAGCACATCAGCGATATCCGCATTAATGAGCGAATCCGGGTTCCGGAAGTTCGTTTAGTTGGGCCAAATGGCGAGCAGATCGGCGTCGTAAGCATCGATCAGGCATTGCGCTTGGCTCAGGAAGCCGACCTCGACCTCGTCGAGGTAGCACCAAATTCAAAGCCACCGGTTGCAAAATTGATGGACTTTGGCAAATTCAAGTATGAAGCCGCCCAAAAGGCAAAAGAAGCTCGGAAGAATCAAGCAAACACGATTCTGAAAGAGGTTCGTTTCCGCCTCAAGATTGATAAGCACGATTATGAGACCAAACTCAAGCGGGCAGAAACATTCTTGAATGGTGGAGACAAGGTCAAGGCCATGATCCTCTTCCGAGGTCGTGAACAGTCTCGACCTGAGCTTGGTGTGAAGCTTTTGCAGAAGTTTGCTGCAGATTTGCAAGAATTTGGTCAAGTTGAGTCGAATCCTGCGATTGATGGCCGAAATATGGTCATGGTTGTTGGTCCGCTCAAATCAAAGGCCGATGCAAAAGCCGAGGTTGATGCTAAGCGTCGCGAACAGACCCCAAAGAGTAAGAACACTACTCGGGATCGCGTCGCCCAGTCCAAGCATGAATCCCCAGCAGATGGTGTGGTTGAAGAAACCGTACTTGATGTTGTTGAGAACACCGCTGAAGACAAATAACTCCGCACAGGGTTTGTAAGAAGAAATAGAGGAAAGTATGCCTAAGCAGAAAACACATTCTGGAGCCAAAAAGCGCTTCAAGATTACCGGAACTGGAAAGTTCAAGCGTCAGCAGGCCGGAATGCGCCACAACCTTGAGGGCAAGTCATCGGAGCGTACCCGTCGACTCAATAAAGATCAGATCGTTTCGCCAGCCGAGACCAAACTCCTCAGGAAGCTTCTAAACAAGTAAGCAATAGCCCGAACGGTTAATGCACATTGTTTGAATTGTAGAAAGACAAGATTATGGCAAGAGTAAAAAGAGCAGTAAATGCGGCCAAGAAGCGTCGCGTAATTTTAGAACGGGCCGAGGGCTACCGCGGTCAACGTTCACGCCTGTACCGTAAGGCAAAAGAGCAGGTTACCCACTCGCTGGTATACAGCTACCGCGATCGCCGTGCCAAGAAGGGTGAATTCCGTCGCTTGTGGATTCAGCGCATCAACGCTGCATCACGTGCAAACGGTCTGACCTACAACCGCCTCATCCAGGGCCTTGGCCTTGCCGGTGTTGAGGTTGACCGCCGCATGCTTGCCGATTTGGCAATCACCGATGCGAATGCCTTCACCGCTCTGGTAAACGTTGCTAAGGCAGCTTTGCCAAGTGACACCTCAGCCCCGAAAACTCCAGCCGCCTAGGTTATCAATTATGATTACTAATCCGCGCTCACCCAGAGTGCGGGCTGCTGCGAAACTCGCAAAGAAAAATGCCCGGTCTCTGACCGGGCTTTTTCTGGTTGAGGGACCACAATCGCTTTCAGAAGCAGTCCAGTATGTTCCGGAATTGATCGATCAGGTCTTTTTGACCCCGGAAGCTGAGGAACGCAACCAAAAACTCTGCCTTGAGCTCTCTATGGCCGGGGTAGAGCTGGTCTACGTTTCAGAAAAAGTGTTGGAGACGCTCAGCGATACGGTCAGCCCGCAGGGGATCATTGCCGTCTGCCGGCAGCCGAATCCGAATTTGAGCGAATTCTTGCGTCAAGAGCTGAAAACGGTTGTCATTTTGGAGCAGGTCCGTGATCCTGGAAACGCCGGTACAATCATCCGAGTCGCAGATGCTGCCGGAATTGACGGGGTCATTGTTACCGAAGAGAGCGTCGATATTTTCAACCCGAAGGTGGTGCGCTCGACCACCGGTTCGCTCTTTCACATCCCGGTCTTTACCGGGATTCCCTTGGCAACCGCAATTGAAGCATTGAGGTCTCAGGGCATCAAGATCTATGCTGCCGATATTTCCGGCTCGAGCATTATTGATGCCAGGGCTGCCGGCAAGCTCAGCGAACCGCACGCCTGGCTCTTCGGTAATGAAGCCCATGGCCTGAGTGCAGAAGATTTGCAGAGTGTGGATGAGGCATTGATCATCCCGATTTTTGGCAAGGCAGAATCGTTGAACTTGGCGACGGCCGCTTCGGTGTGCATTTATGAATCAGCTTTCGCTCAGCGTAGCTAAAACTCTGGCGCTATGAGGTATCGCACAATGAAAACAAGGATTTTGCCCGAAACCTTGTAATTGCTGTTATGTTTTTATCACAAGATGGTAAACGCAGTGTTGCCATGTTGGCATTCAGACCCATTTAATGAAACGGTGGTAACTATGACCGCAGAAGTTCGAGAACCACTTGTTGTGCTTGATAACGTAAACAAGCATTATGGCGATTTACACGTCCTCAAAAATATCAACACCACGGTGGGCCGTGGCGAAGTTGTCGTTGTTATCGGGCCTTCCGGCTCGGGCAAGTCAACCTTTTGTCGGGCCATTAATCGTCTTGAGACGATAGATTCCGGCACCATCACTATCGATGGCGTTCCACTCCCTGAAGAGGGCAAGGCGCTGGCAAAGCTTCGTGCAGATGTGGGCATGGTGTTCCAGTCATTCAACCTCTTCGCACACAAGACCATCCTCGAGAACGTCACCCTTGGCCCGATCAAGGTTCGTGGACTTTCGAAGAAAGATGCTGAAGCCGAGGCAATGAAGCTCCTCGAGCGGGTCGGCGTTGCCAATCAGGCCAAGAAGATGCCAGCGCAGCTTTCTGGTGGACAGCAGCAGCGTGTGGCTATTGCACGTTCTTTGGCAATGAATCCAAAATTGATTCTGCTTGATGAACCAACCTCAGCTCTTGATCCCGAAATGATCAATGAAGTACTTGAGGTCATGATTCAACTTGCGCACGAGGGGATGACCATGGTGGTCGTCACCCACGAAATGGGCTTTGCGCGCAAAGCCGCCGACCGGGTCATCTTTATGGCCGCCGGCGAAATCGTCGAAGAGGATACTCCTGAAGAGTTCTTTAACAACCCGAAATCTGATCGGGCTAAAGACTTCCTCTCAAAAATACTTGCTCACTAACCAGCGAGACAAGAATAAACAGCAAAATGGAGGTAAAGATGAAAAAATCTTTGTCAATAGCAGCGATTGCAATCGCAAGCGTTATGACTCTGGCTGCCTGCTCATCCGGCGGCACCGAGCCAACGACTGACCCAACGACAACCACACCTGCAGCAGAGTTTCCTGCTGGCAGCACTATGGAGAAGCTTGCCAAGTCTGGCGAGATGACTCTGGGCACCAAGTTTGATCAGCCCCTCTTTGGTTTGAAGGGCCCATCAGGTGATCCTGAAGGCTTCGACGTTGAGATTGCAAAAATTATCGCCGATGAACTCGGTGTCAAGATCAAGTATGTTGAAACCGTATCGAAGAACCGCGAACCATTCATTGAGAACGGTACCGTCGATATTGTTATTGCTACCTACACCATCAACGACAAGCGTAAAGAAGTAGTTTCATTCGCTGGTCCGTACTACATTGCTGGTCAGGATTCACTGGTTCTTGCGAATAACACCACCATCAAGGGTGAAGCTGATCTTATTGGAAAGCCAGTATGTTCTGCAACCGGCTCAACTCCTGCAAAGAAGCTTGAAGAAATTGGTGCAACTCCAGTTCTCTTCGACAAGTACACCGACTGCCTTGAGCCACTTCGCGCTGGAACCGTTGTTGCGGTTTCTACCGATAACGTGATTCTTGCTGGCCTGGCCGCACAGAACCCTGGCGACTTCAAGGTTGTGGGCTCATTGTTCACCGTTGAAAACTACGGCATTGGCCTGAAGCACGACGACACCGAATTCCGTAACTGGATCAACGATGTTCTCGAGAAGGCTGAAGCTGATGGACGCTACAAGGCTGCCTGGGACAAGACCGTTGGCACCAACCTGCCATATGTCAACCCACCAAAGGTAGACCGCTACTAAGGGTTAGCCCTTAAAAGGTTCTTGGGTTCGAGTTATTTCGAACCCAAGAACCCTCTAATTTTCTTTTGAACCTGAACGGAGAACAGGATTAATGCAGGTCATTCTTGAAAACCTGCCTCGAATACTCGAGGGTTTCCTAGTAACACTGGAGTTACTCTTTATCTCAGGTATCGCGGCTTTTATTCTCGGCGTCCTCGTCGTCGCCATGCGTATATCGCCCATCCCTGCACTTCGGGTCTTTGCAACCGTGTACACCGAATTGCTTCGCAACACTCCACTGACGCTGGTGCTCTTCTTCACCGCGTTCCTATTGCCTTATCTTGAATTTCGCCCCAATAGCACCGACCCAATCTCGATGTACCAAATTCTGGCAATCATCGGTCTCAGTTTCTACACCTCACCATTCGTCGCAGAGGCGCTGCGCTCAGGTGTGAACGGTGTCCCACTCGGCCAGGCTGAGGCAGCACGAAGTGTTGGTCTTAATTTTGGGCAAACCCTGAGCTACGTTATTTTGCCGCAAGCTTTCCGCACGGTGATTCCACCACTGATTAACGTCTTTATCGCCTTGACGAAGAACACCTCCGTAGCGGGTGGCTTCGCAGTCATCGAGCTCTTCGGTGTCGCCGGCGCTCTGATCAACGAGAATGGCAACGCGGTTCTGCCTATCCTGATCGGTGTGGCCATCTTCTATCTGGTCATTACTATCCCACTCGGTGTTATCGCCGGTCGGGTCGAGAAGCGATTGGCGGTGCTCCGATGAGTTCTGTGCTCTATGACGCTCCAGGGCCGAAGGCAAAGCGTCGTCAATTCCTGTATTCCATCCTGGGAGCAATTGTTATCGCTGGGGGACTGGGGCTGCTGTTGTGGACCCTAGGGCGTCCACGTATTGACTTTGCAGGTAACGAAAAACCCGGCATGTTCGACCCAAGTCGTTGGGATGTTCTTGGCAATGCAGAAGTCTGGGGCTCGATCTGGCAGGGTGTTTGGGCAACGTTGAGTGCTGCCGGGGTTGCGACGGTACTCGCAATTCTCTTCGGTATCATGATGTCGATGTTGGCCAGTGCAGAGTCAAAGTGGATTCGGATTCCGACCACGATTTTGCTCGAGTTCTTCCGTGGCATGCCAGTTCTGCTCATGATGCTCTTCTTGCTCCTGTT
>JBARYA010000165.1:0-13688 GCA_049647625.1 Microbacteriaceae bacterium | reverse complement strand
TCTGCGCCCTGTCGAGCCTTGAGCTCATCACGGATGTTCTCCCAGAGTCGCTGTCCGACCTTGTACGAAGGAGCCTGTCCTGGCCAGCCGAAGTAACGGTTGACCTCGAAGACAACAAACTCATCGTTCATATTGACATGGCTGCGGAAGAACTCCAGTGCATACTCGTAGTCCCAGACCCCGGTACCGTCGAGCCGTGGTTTTCCGAGGTGTACCCCAATATCGAGCACGACACGTGCGGCCCGCATACGTTGAGCATCCAGCATGCCTAAGCGATCTGCTGGATCGGTGAGATAACCGAGATTGTCCATTAATCGTTCTGCGTAGAGCGCCCAACCTTCTGCGTGACCTGATGAGCCGGCGAGCAAGCGACGGTAGTTGTTCAATTCAGCACGGTTATAGACTGCCTGGGCAATCTGAAGGTGATGACCTGGAACGCCTTCGTGATACACAGTCGTGAGCTCACGCCAGGTATCAAAAGTCGTGATGCCCTCAGGAACTGACCACCACATCCGTCCTGGTCGTGAGAAATCATCGGTTGGACCGGTGTAGTAGATTCCGCCTTCATTGGTCGGTGCAATCATGCATTCGAGATCACGAATTGGGGCAGCAATGTCGAAGTGTGAGCGACCCAACTCTTCGATGGCTTGATCACTTTTTTCTTGCATCCAACGCTGGAGAGCATCGGTTCCGTTCAGAGTGTGTTTACCCTCGGCCGCTAGATATGTAATTGCTTCGGCAATGCTAGCGCCCGGTTTGATCTGCTCCGCAATTGCTTCCTGTTCGGAGGCCATCCGTGCAAGTTCCTGGATACCCCATTCATAGGTCTCATCAAGGTCAATTTTTGCGCCCAAAAAGCGACGTGAAGCCAGGGCATAAATTTCGCGACCAACAGCGTCTTCTTCACTGGCATGTTCGAGGAGGGTGTCGTTCAGGAAAGCTTCGAGCTTGCCATAGGCTCCTGCAGCAGCTTGAGCGTGAACGTTGAGTTCTTCAAGCAGCGCGGCATTGAATTCTGGATTTGCCCGAGCAATGAGTTCCGCAAAAATTCCATCGGCTTTCGCATATTCATGTACCTGTGCAGCTACTTTTACCACCTGACGCTTCGCTGGGACAATTCCACGCGCAATACCTTCGCTCAGGGTCGCGATGTATCCACTGAGGGCCTGATCAATATTGGATAGGCGGGTTGAGATTGTCTGCCAATCTGCTTCCGTCTCGCTCGGCATCAGGTCATAAACCTGACGAATGTCCTGAGCTGGGCTGGCCAAAACATTGAGATCACGGAAATGTGCACCGGCTTCAAAAGTTTCGATATTGAGCTGGAGTTCTTCTGCGAGATCACGCTTGGAGACGACATCAACCTCGTCGATTGGCTCAAGTGCCAAAAGCTGCCGCAGAGTTTCTTTGGCCGCATCATTTGCAGCAGCAACACCCGATGGCGAAAAGTCGTCATATTGGTCTTGTCTTTGCGGATAACCAATATAGGTCGCGAGAATGGGCGAAAGCTCAGCGAGCTTATCTACCCAGGCATTTGAAAGTTCATCGATAGGGGTAATCGGTCTTGGGCTGAGTTCAGTCATAAATCCACTGTATCGAATCTTTGGCTGAATCAAACAAAACTAGTGTGCTGCAGCATCCCAGTTTGGCCCAACACCAATGTGCACCTCGAGTGGAACGGTGAGCTGGGTGGCGGCACGCATATTGCGTTCAACCAACTCGCGCATGATCACAAGCTCCCCCGGGGCCACATCAAAAATAAGTTCGTCATGAACCTGAAGCAGCATCCGACTCTGAAGATCCTTTGATTCGCATTCATTCTGGATGTCAATCATGGCACTCTTGATAATGTCGGCAGCGCTCCCCTGAATCGGTGCATTCAAAGCAGCTCGTTCTGCGCCCTCACGAACCAGCCGGTTCGTGCTCACCAGTTCTGGGAAATACCGACGACGACCAAGAATCGTCTGGGTGTATCCCAATTGTCTGGCTTCTTCAACAATCGAGCGAAGGTAGTCGCGTACCTTCCCGAAGCGATCAAAGTATCCGGTCATCAATTGTTTGGCTTCAGAGACATCAATCCGCAATTGACGCGAGAGGCCGAAAGCGCTCAAGCCATAAACCAGACCGTAGCTCATGGCCTTAACCTTGGTACGCATCGCCGGGGTCACCTGCTCCCCTGGAACACCAAAAATTTGCGAACCGACAAAATTGTGTAAATCTTCGCCCTCTTGGAATGCCTGGATCAGACCCTCATCCCCAGAGAGATGAGCCATAATGCGCATTTCAATCTGTGAGTAATCGGCCGTCAATAGCGTTTCGTATTCAGCGCTATGAATGAACGCTGCTCTCAAGCGGCGACCCTCTTCGGTGCGTACCGGAATATTCTGTAAATTCGGGTCCTGTGAAGAGATTCTTCCGGTAGCGGTACCTGTTTGTTGAAAACTGGTGTGGATACGATGATCGGGTCCAACACTTTTCATCAGTGTTTGGGTGATCTGTTTCAACTTATTGCTATCGCGATGTGAGAGCAAGAGTTCTAAGAATGGATGATCGCTGACCAGGGAAAGATCGGCCAGGGCTTCAGCATTGGTTGAGAAACCGGTTTTCGTTGCCTTGGTCGGTTTGAGACCTAATTGCTGATAGAGCACTTCTTGAAGCTGTTTCGGTGAGCTGAGATTTACCTCGCGACCAATAGAGGCGTAGGCCTCTGCTTCAATCTTTGCCAGCCGCTGGGCAAGTTCAGAATCGAGAGTGTTCAGGGCCGGGACATCAACCGAGATGCCATTATTCTCGAGCTTTGCCAACACGCTGGTCAAGGGCAAATCAAGTTCGAGAAGAATTCTGGCGCTGTCCTCATCGATTTGTGCAGCGAGCTGTTCATAAATTCGATAGAGGTACCAGGCCTTGATCCCATTGGAGACCTCTTCTACCTCTGGTAGGAGCTGGTCAGCGGGCGGTACCGGGAGTTCTTCTCCCAGGAATACAGTGACCTGTTCTTCGAGAGATTTTTGCGGTTTTGTGGGTTGTTGTAACCATCCGGCCAGATTGGTGTCAAAAATGAGACCATTCACCACGAGCCCCTGTGCAAAGAGCAATTTTTGCACGCCCTTGGCATCATAGACAACCTTGTGCTTTGAGCTTTCAAGCCATTGGGTTATTGCCCGACTGATTTCATTGTCTTGTAGAAGTTCTGCCTGGTAATGGCCGTCGAGGCGTGATAGGCCAGCGGTTATCGTAGAACCCTGAGCACTCAACCACAGAGCAGTCGTGTCCTCAGCCTGGAGCCACTCCAGAAACTGTTTATCGGAAAGGATCTCGGGTTGTTCAGAGGCAGAAATCGGTGCGGTTTCATCTGCACTCCACTGTTCGGGAGCATCCGGTGCCAAGATCTTTTTTGCACGTTCTTTGAGAGTGCGGAACTCAAGACGATCAAAACTGCGTTCAATGGCAGCCGGATTCGCCTCCTGACGCATGAGTTCATCTAATTCATATGGAAGTTCGAGAGTGCGAATCAGGGCGTTCAGCTTGCGATTACGGATGGCAAGATCTTTGTGCTCGCGGAATGATTCGCCGACTTTGCCTTTGATATCGGCAGCATGTTCGAGAACTCCGTCAAGATTGCCCCACTCAGAAACCCATTTGGCGGCTGTTTTCGGGCCCACGCCTGGGACACCGGGAAGATTATCACTGGTCTCACCGACCAGCGCTGCGATATCTGGATATTGTTCAGGCCGGATGCCATAACGTTCAACAATTGCCGGGATATCGTAGCGGTTCATCGTACTGACGCCCTTGACCGGGTAGAGCAGCGTAGTGTGCTCATTGATGAGTTGGATGGTATCCCGGTCCCCTGAAATCAGCAAGACGTGATAGTCGGCATCGCTGCCCTGCTGCGCAAGGGTGGCGAGAACATCATCAGCCTCAAAATTCGGGATGGTAATGGTGCGAATCCCAATGTCTTCAAGCGTCTCGGCGAGTAGCTCAACCTGGCCAATAAACTCTTCGGGAGTCTCACCACGAGTGCCCTTGTATTCAGGATATTCTTCGCTGCGGAAGGTGGGACCATGTGGATCAAAAGCAACCACCAGGTGGGTGGGTTTTTCTTGTTGAATGGTGCTGAGAAGCATCGAAATAAAGCCGTGGATTGCATTCGTATATTGGCCATCTGCGGTGCGGAAAGAATCCGGTGGCAGGGCATAGAAGGCGCGGAACGCAAGTGAATGGCCGTCAATGACCATCAGGATAGGCTTATTATTACTAGACACAGCTCTAAGCCTATCGAAGTGCTCAGACGCTGGGGTACAGAAAATGTTTGCAATGAATGGAGACGAGATGACAGAAGCGACCCAGAAGCTGGATCGTTTTGCCGCAGCAGCAGAAGCAAATAAGCACTTGGGTGCACTTAATGAACGTATGGGGGTGTATTTCACCGAATTCGCTGCGGAGCGTTCAGTGGCGAAGATGCCGGTTGAGGGCAATACCCAACCACTCGGTCTCCTTCACGGTGGTGCTCATCTGGTGCTGGCTGAAACCATGGGGTCAATTTTAGCGCACTATCATGCCGGTCCCGGACGGTTTGCAGTGGGTATCGAAATTTCTGCGAGTCACACTCGCTCAGTTACCGAAGGTGAAGTTACCGGGGTCTGCACGCCCATTCACCTGGGTGGCAGTATGACCGTTCACCAGGTCGAAATTTCAGATGCTGAGGGAAATCGTCTCTCAACGGTGCGGATCACGAATTTGATTCGTAACCACAAATAGCGCCCCTTTACGATAATGGCCAAGCCCTTGAGGGGCTTGGCCATTATCGTATGAACTGTATTGGTTACTCTTTAGCAGCCAGTTGATCAATCACGGCTTGTGAAACCTCACGCATGCTGACCCGGCGATCCATCGATGCCTTCTGGATCCAACGGAATGCTTCAGGTTCAGAGAAGCCCATCTTTTCGTTGAGGATGCCCTTGGCTCGATCAACGATCTTGCGAGTTTCGAATCGCTCAGCCATATCGGTGATCTCGTCCTCAAGAGCAACAATCTGCTGGTAGCGGCTGAGTGCAATTTCAATAGCGGGAAGCAGGTCATTCGGGGTGAATGGTTTGACCACATACGCCAGGGCGCCAGCTTCGGATGCTCGTTCGACGAGTTCTTTCTGGCTAAAGGCGGTGAGCAAAACGACCGGCGCTAAATGTTCTGCATTAATTTTTTCTGCTGCAGAGATGCCATCGAGCTTCGGCATTTTGACATCCATGACCACGAGGTCTGGTTTCAGTTCGCGGGCGAGTTCTAGGGCTTTTTCACCGTCTCCAGCCTCACCAACCACGATAAAACCATTGTCGTTGAGGATCTCAACAATATCGAGACGAATTAGGGATTCATCCTCGGCCACGACGACACGGCGGAGGGACTGTTCTGGGAAATTTTGTTCTGACACATTTAAAGCCTACGATATTCTAGGTAGTAAAGGTTACAAGCCGGATTGGCGGAATGGCAGACGCGGCGCACTCAAAATGCGTTGTCGAGAGACGTGTGGGTTCAAGTCCCACATCCGGCACCAAACAAAACCCCCGAAAACTGTTGATATTTCAGCGTTTTCGGGGGTTTTATTTTGCGAAAAATTCATTTGCCGTGCTCAGGGAGCAACAAAGTATTTTGCACGTATCTCAAGGAACAGAACTCAAAAGACCTTTACGCCTTGAGAGGACATCTCGCCAAGCAGCGCTCTATGCAGAAACTGACGACTAATTCAGAAGAGCACTCAGTGCTTGATCGGCAACAATAGAGGAGTTATAGGGGCTATCAGCTTTCTTAAAGTATCCACTTTTGGTGAGTGCGTTAGTTGCAGCACCGGCAAGAACGAGAGCAATGATGACCCATATCCACCATTTTGTGTACCACGCCTTCTTGGGCTTCGGGGTTGGTTGCTGTGGTGGCATCTGGTTGAAATTGTTTGGATAATCGCTCATATATGTAGGCCTTTCAATCGGGGTCACAGATGAAATTATTTTATATACTCACTTTCAAAAAAGTAAAGTTCGCTTTCTAATATTTCTCGTCAAATGTGATGTCGACGAAGAATCATCTGAAAAAACAGACAACCACCGGCCAGGATTATCCTGAACGCGGTGGTTGTCGCTGAGAAATTGCGAGTATTACTGGCGCAAATATGCTGGCGCACTTTCGTTATGGGTATCCCCCATGCGGTGCACACGAATATCATTGGTCGAACCTGAAATTCCTGGAGGGGTTCCAGCGATCACAATGACCTTGTCACCTTCATTTACATAGTGGCGTACCGAATTGGTATCGAGGCTATCGTCAAGCAAGATGTCATCAACCTGCAAGAACATCTGATCGGTGTGGTTCACCCGGGCTACCTCGAAGCTCTTGACCCCCCAGGTGAGGCACAAACGCCGCCTGGTCGACATATTCGGAGTGAATGCATAAATGGGTAGCCGATCGCGTAAACGCGACATACGGCGCACTGAGTCGCCTGACTCGCTAAAGACACAATAGGCCTTGGCGTCAATGAATTCGGCAATACCTACTGAAGCGAGGGTCAGAGCGCCGCCCTGAGTCCGTGGACGGGTGCCCAAGGGAGGAATACGCTCAAGTCCGTGCTCTTCAGTTGACTCAATAATCTTTGCCATAATCGAAACAGCTTCGATCGGATGGGCACCAACACTGGTTTCTCCGCTCAACATGAGCGCATCAGCGCCGTCGAGCACCGCGTTTGCACAGTCAGAAGCTTCAGCACGGGTTGGGCGAGCCTCAACGAGCATGGATTCCATCATCTGCGTAGCAACGATAACGGGTTTTGCAAGGCGACGAGCTTTATCAACGGCTTCTTTTTGCACGATTGGTACGGCTTCAAGCGGAAGCTCAACACCCAAATCACCACGCGCAACCATAATCCCGTCGAAGGCTTCTAAAATCTCGTCGAGGTTGTCGACGGCCTGTGGCTTCTCAATCTTGGCGATTGCCGGAATGCTGCGACCCTCTTCGCTCATGATTTCATGAACCCGAACAATGTCCTCAGCTGAGCGTACAAAGGAGAGCGCAATGTAATCAGCACCGAGTTTCAATGCCCAACGCAGATCTGCTTCGTCTTTTTCAGAGAGAGCCGGGACATCCACAGCTACACCGGGAAGGTTGATGCCCTTGTTATTCGAAATCGGTCCACCGATCTCAACGCGGGTGGTCACAGTCGTGCCATCGTTTGCGGTACAAATCAGTTTCAGCTTGCCATCATCCAAGAGGAGAGGATCGCCGACATTCACATTAGCTGGGAGACCCAGGAAGGTCGTAGATACGATCTGTCCATCGCCTGGAACAACATTGGTGGTGATTTGAAAGGTCTCCCCCTCGATGAGGGTATGGGGACCATCCGCAAAGCGACCAATGCGAATTTTCGGACCCTGGAGGTCTACCAGAACAGCGACTGGCTTTCCTGAACCTGCCTCAGCCTCACGCAGGTTTTTGTAGACGGCTTCGTGGACATCATAGCTACCGTGGCTCAGATTGAGTCGGGCAACATTCATTCCAGCAGCAATAAGCGCTTTGAGCTGCTCGAGGCTTTCTGTTGCTGGTCCGATTGTGGCGACAATTTTTGCTCTACGCATAAGTTTGGGAACTTTCTTGAAAGGCGAATATATCGGTGTTCTTTATACAGTTTTGTGTGAAGTCGCAGATTCTGCTTCTTGGTCCTCTTCATCATCGGAAGTGACAACACTGGCATCTGCAGACTCTTCACCGGTTTCTTCAACTGGCCAATCAGCATATTTTGGCTTCGTGACATAGGGTGAGTTTTCCACACCTGGGTGACGGTGTTTTTGTACAAAGTAAATAGCGAGTCCGAGTGCGATTGCGAAGAGCGCTCCCCAAACATTGGTCCGAATGCCAAGGAAAACTTCACTCGGATCGAGACGAATTGATTCAAATACTGTGCGTCCGAGACCATACCAGATCAGGTAGATCGCAAATACGCGGCCCCATTGCAGACGGAGACGCTTCTCAAGCATCAACATGGCAATAACGCCGAGGACATTCCAGACGGATTCGTAGAGGAAGGTCGGGTGAAAGAGAGTATCAGCGGGCAAACCTACTGGGAAAGCCGGATTATCTGGAGAAATCTCGAGGCCCCAAGGAAGATCGGTTGGTTGGCCAAATAGTTCATTATTGAAGTAGTTGCCAAAACGGCCAATGGCTTGTGCCAACAATAGGCCAGGAGCGAGAGCATCAACAAAGGTGAAGAAGCGGAGTCCGGCAAACTTACACCCAATCCAGGCACCAATTGCACCGCCGATCAGCGCACCAAAGATAGCGATGCCACCATTCCATACGGCGAAAATTTCCATCGGATTCGCACCCTCAAAGAAGTAATCACCGGGGTGGCTGAGCACATGGTAAATTCGCGCGCCAACAATGCCGAACGGAATCGCCCACAGCACACCAACATCAATAATCAGCCAAGGTTCAACACCCTTTTTGGTGAGTCGATAATTCGTAATGAGTACAGCAGCAATCATCCCCATCATAATGACCATGCCGTAAAAATAAATCTGGAGTGTGCCAAAAAATGGTAACTCAAATTCAATTTTGTTTACGTCCGGACTCGGAATGCTAAACGGTAAAAACAAGGAAACTCCTCGATCAAATTATTGGATGCTTAGTACGATTGTTCTAGTTTAGTTCGGCTATGCAGTTTTCTTGCCACTGAGCTCTTCAGCGAGTGAACGAAGTTGTTCGATGCCACCATCACGTAGGGCACGAACCAGGGCGGTGCCAACAATGGCACCATCGGCATAGTTCAGTACTTCTTGAACCTGGGTGGCGTTGGAAATACCGACACCTACGCAGACCGGCAACTCGCCCGATCGACGGATACGTGAAACCAGAGCTTGTGCGGCTTGGTCAACTTCGGCACGCGCGCCAGTAACGCCCATTGTCGAGACGGCATAGACAAAACCAGAGCCGCTGTTTTGGACGAGCGAGAGTCGTGCTGCAGATGATGATGGGGCTGCTAAGAAGATCTTGTCTAGTCCATGTTTATCGGCAGCTTCAAACCACAATGCAGCCTCATCCGGAATGAGATCCGGAGTAATGATTCCGTTTCCTCCGGCGGCCTTGAACTCTGCTGCAAAAGCTTTGGGACCATATTGCAAGATCGGGTTCCAATAGCTCATCAGAACAATTGGCTTGTCCGTTACAGCACGAATGGCTGCAACAGCGGGAAAAACATCTTTCAGGCGAAAACCTTGGGCAAGGGCCTGGGTTGTCGCCTGCTGGATAATCTCGCCGTCCATGACCGGGTCGGAGTAAGGAATACCGAGCTCGACCACATCAAAACCGCTGCTATAGAGCACTTTTGCGGCTTCAATACTGGTTCCCAGGTCTGGAAACCCGAGTGGAAGATAGCCGATAACGGCGCCGCCACGAGCAGCTTTCGCCTGGACGATGGTTTCACTAAGAGTCAACATTATTCTCCTTGAGGCTTAGAGATTGAAATAGCTTGCTGCTGTTTCAACGTCTTTATCGCCACGTCCAGAAAGGCAAACCAGAATAATATCTTCTGGACCGAATTGTGCGCTAATTTTGAGCGCACCGGCAAGTGCATGTGATGATTCAATTGCCGGGATGATTCCTTCACTTTGTGAGAGCAATCGGAAGGCCTGCATCGCTTCATCATCGGTAATAGCCTGATACTCAACACGGTCAATATCGTGTAACCAAGAATGTTCCGGGCCGACCCCAGGATAATCAAGTCCAGCAGAAATCGAGTGAGATTCCCGAGTCTGTCCGTCCTCATCCTGCATCAGGTAGCTTCGAGCACCATGAAGCACTCCGGGGCGACCGAGCGTAATGGTCGCAGCGGTTTCTTCAGTGTCTGTGCCTTTGCCGCCGGCCTCAAATCCAAAGATTTGCACGGATTCATCATCCAAGAATGCATTGAACATGCCAATAGCATTACTGCCACCGCCCACGCAGGCAACGACTGCACTGGGAAGAGTGCCTTCTTGAGCGAGCAGTTGGGCTCGTGCTTCTTCGCCAATAATCTTTTGTAAATCACGCACCATTGTCGGGAATGGGTGTGGTCCGGCTACGGTTCCGAAAATATAATTTGTTTCGGCCACATTGGCGACCCAGTCACGGTAGGCATCGTTGATCGCATCCTTAAGCGTGCGTGAACCACTCTTTACCGGAATGACCTCGGCGCCCAGGAGACGCATACGAGCAACGTTGAGTGCCTGCCGCTGGGTATCTACTTCACCCATATAAATAGTGCATTTGAGATCGAATAGTGCAGCTGCTGTTGCTGTGGCTACCCCGTGCTGACCGGCACCGGTTTCGGCAATGACCCGGGTTTTGCCAAGAATCTTCGTGAGTAGTGCCTGACCTAAAACATTATTGATTTTGTGCGAACCGGTATGGTTCAAGTCTTCGCGCTTTAAGAAGATTCGTGCGCCGCCACCAAGTGCAGCAAACTTGGGAACCTCAGTGATAATGCTTGGGCGGCCGACATAGTCCCGTAGCAGCGCGTTTAATTGCCCGGTGAATTCCGGGCTATTCTTGGTTTTTTCCCAAGCGGCGCTGAGCTCGTCTAGTGCGAAAACGAGTGATTCGGGCACATAAGAGCCACCAAACTCGCCGAAATACGGACCCTGGGCGTCAGCAAGCTTCATCGTGATACTTTCAAAAATTCTTGGAGTGTAGCGGCAGGATCGTTGCCGGTAACTAATCCTTCGCCGATTAGTGCGAGATCAGCACCAGAGCGACGGTATTCTGCCAAGTCTTCAGCTGTAAGTACACCAGATTCAGCAACCTTGATTGCCGCCTCTGGGAGCAGATCGGCAAGCTTTGGATAAAGGCTACGGTCCATTTCAAATGTTTTGAGATTACGCACGTTAATGCCAACGAGTTTTGCTCCGAGAACTGTTGCTCGCCGTATTTCTTCCTCGTCATGAGCTTCGACAAGCACACCCATACCGAGTGAGTGGGCAAGTTCGTACAGTTCCTTCAGCATCGCATCATCAAGACAGGCAATGATCAGAAGAATGAGGTCGGCACCAGCTGCGCGGGCCTCATACACCTGGTATGGAATGCCGATGAAATCCTTACGGAGTACCGGGATGTTCACCGAAGCTTTTACCCTTTTCAGATCATCGAGGCTCCCTTTAAACTTTCGCTCTTCGGTCAGCACACTAATTGCACTTGCTCCGCCACGTTCGTAATCTTTGGCGAGGGCAACAGGATCCGAAATTGTAGCGATATCGCCTCGTGAAGGGCTTGCTCGCTTAATTTCCGCGATTATTTTAATCTGTTCACTTGGCTCTAAGAGCTGATATACAGGCAATGCCGGAGTCTGAGCTTCGGCCAAAAGGCGAATCTCCTCAAGGGATACTGATTCACTGCGCCGTAATGCATCTTCTATTGAGCCTTCAAGGAGGCTGCTGAGCACTAGTGGCCCTTCTGCGCCGGTTGGTACTTAGGACCGTTAACGCCGTACCCGAGCTTCGAAAGGATGAAGCCGAGTGGGACACCAACAACGATAAGCGCGACACCGGCCCAAATGCCGATTTCCCAATCGATAAATAATGCAACGGTCACTATTGTAAAGCCCAGAGTCATGGCAATTACGGCTGTCCATGCTGCTGGTGAGTGTCCGTGGTTATCGAGTTCCTCAGTCATTGTGCTCCTTCTTGGGCAAATCTATCCCTTTTAGTCTATCGAATTTTTTAGCTCAGGGGCGGTGCAGGCATGAGCTACGACTCTTCATCATCAAGCTCAAACTTGCCCCAGCCGGTCTGATAATCATCAGTTTCGCTCTCCCGGCTATATTTTTTACTCTGTGCTGGCCAACGATTTGTGCTGAAAAGCAGGAAGAGAGCGAGGAGAGCACCCATCGTGCTGGCAATGAGGGTGAGCCAAGGCCAAAAGCTACTTTCAATACTCAGAATAAGAGCATTCAGTCCGGGACCTCTGATTCCGGTCAGTTTGGCTAATTCTTCAGCAACAAAATCAAAAGGAATGCGAATTACATTCAGGGTATTTAGGAACATCCCACTGGAAAGAGCGAATAGAACAATTGCTAATAGATAACGTACAACCAATCCACTGAGAGAAAGAGCAACTATACTGGCAGCAATTGCGAGAGCCAAGGATACAAATACAAAGTGACTTCCACCGCTTTGAACATATTTAGTGTCGATAGCTGCATCCGGTTGTAGATGAGCAGTAACCCAAACCGGCGCAAGGCTGGCGCTGAGTACAAGCAACATGACAATCAGTAATAGGAGGGTAATCCCCTTCAGTTTTTTCGCTGAGCGAGCCTGTTCGGCGGAAAGTTCACTCATGATTTTCGCTGTATGCTTTCCATACTGTTTGCGATTGCCACGGCCCGCATTGGGGCCGCTGCTTTATTGACGCTCTCTTGATATTCGGCCTCGAGGTTTGAGTCAGCAACAATACCGCCACCGGCCTGAACAGTGGCAATCACGTCAATCAAGGTCGCTGTACGAATTGCTATTGCCAAATCGGCGTCACCGCTAAAACTAAAATAGCCGACGACTCCGCCATAAACTCCACGGGTGCTCGGTTCTAATTCAGTAATAATTTCAAGTGCTCGTGGCTTCGGCGCGCCGGAGAGAGTTCCTGCTGGGAAAGTGGCCATCAGTGCACTGATCGGAGTTTCCCCAGCGCGGAGCGTGCCAACAACGGTTGAGCCAATATGCATGACATGGCTAAAGCGAAGAATTTTCATGAATTCGAGCACTTTGACCGAATCAGCCTCGCAGACTCTCAGCAGATCATTTCGAGCCAGATCAACGAGCATGAGGTGTTCAGATTTTTCTTTATCATCGGCCAGTAGCTCTGTTTCAAGTAGCTCATCCTGCTCTTGATCGACACCACGTGGACGAGAACCAGCGATCGGATGGCTGATTACTTGCCCATCGTGAATTTTGATCAGTGCTTCGGGAGATGACCCGACGACCTGGAATGGTTTCCCATCCTTATCAAGAAGGTTGAGGACATACATATAGGGGCTGGGATTTAATGCCCGCAAAGCTCGGTAAACATCGAGCGCATCGGCGCGCAATTCCTGTTCAAAGCGCTGTGACACCACCACCTGGAAGGCGTCACCAATGCGAATGTATTCCTTGGCGGTAGCAACTTTCTCAAGGAACTCATCTTTGCTCACAGTGGTCTGAGTTTTCGTTTCTGCGTTCGGGTTGTAGCGTTGCAAGAGCGGTGCGTATGGTTCTAAGAGCAGCTGTTCAAAGCGTTCTAGACGCTGTTGTGCTTCCTCCCACAGCTCTTCGGCGCTCCCCTGGCCATCGTTCAACAGATTGACGATCAATTGTAGGGTGCCATTTTTGTGATTGACAGCAATCAAATCCGCAACAAATGAAAATGACTGTCCGGGAAGGTCATAGTCAACCCGCTGCGCATCGCTTATTTTTTCAAGCTGGCGGATACTCTCCCATCCCATGAAGCCCACTAAACCGCCAGTGAGTGGCGGGTGATCAGGATTTTTTGGGGATTTCCATGCACTATACAACGCTGATAGCGCAGCAAATGGTTCCAGTGTCTGTGGATCTTGTCCTGCAAAAGCACGTTCTCCATTGAGAGACACCGCATTCCAATGCGAAGTTTTCCCATCAGCCCAGAGGACGCCAAAAACATTGACTCCG
>JBARYA010000164.1:0-5590 GCA_049647625.1 Microbacteriaceae bacterium | reverse complement strand
CAATTGGAGTGCATGAGCGGTGATGGTTGTGATTGTTCCTGCAACCCCGATAACTTCAGAGGCCATCCCGATATCGACGCTTTTCGTAGCCACATCTAGCGCTTGGTTGACGTCAACACGGATGCGGTCGAGCTCTTCAGGAAGTGCTGGATCATGAAGAATATGCCGTTCTGTCATGCGCACACAACCAATGTCCATAGAGTACGCGGAGTGCGGAGCGGAAGTTCCGAGCACCAGCTCGGTCGAGCCCCCACCGAGGTCTATGATGAGGTGCTGGGTCTCAGCTTGTTGTGTTTTATCGCTCGCTTCGGACGATTTTTGGGGCTGTGCGAGCGCCATCAATGCGCCACGAAAGGAGAGCTCGGCTTCTTCAGTGCCGGGAATAACCTCTGCCGTTACTCCCAGGATGTGCAGCACCGCATCGGTGAATTCTTGGCGATTTGCCGCATCCCGGGTCGCCGAGGTCGCCACAAAACGGATGCGCTCGACCTCATATTCACGGCACAATTCCGCATAATTTCGGATAACAGCCAGGGTACGTTCCAGCGCTGCGGCGCTGAAACTACCGGTACGGTCAATCCCCTCACCGAGGCGAACAATCTCTCGGGTTCGCACTAGGTCATGAAGCACACCAGAGGCATCAAGATCGGCAATGAGTAGGCGAATAGAATTTGTTCCGCAATCAACGGCTGCAACACGGGTCATTTGTTCCTCTTCAATGCGGTGAAATGTCCTTCGAGTCTAGCTGAGGCTCGAATGCTATTTCTCTTGCCGTCCAACCATCTCGTTAATCCAGATTGGAGCAAAAGGCGAAGTGCAATTCGGAGGGGTCGGGTAATCTTTGAGCACCTCAAGGCGCTCCCCGATGGCGAGCGCCCGTGGCCGAAGGTCCTGATTCTTGATGCCAATATATGCCAGATTTGTATTCATCGACCATTGGAGCGGGGCTGGAGCATCCTTCATCTCGCTCTCAATCTGGTCGAGCAGTCCGCCAAGGTTCAGACCCTCTGGTCTCTTTTGCACCCGGTCGGCGGTGAGCTCCCAACCTGCGCTGGCTAGGTATTGGTCGGGGTCATCGAACCACCGAAGTCGCAGCGCTTCAGCATCCGGATGCTTCTTTGCCATGTAGTTCACCAGCCAGTCACGCACTTTTGGCACCCTCGCCTGCCGGAGCATTTGGTCGAGTTCAGCAGCGGAATAGTCTTTCGGTCGACTGATCAATAATGCCAGCAACTTTGCTGGAGTATTATCGGTTTTCCAGAGTTTACGAGCAAGTTCAGGCTGAATTTTGAGCCGTTTAGCAATTGCCCGAAGCTTACTAAGATTTACCCCGTGATCGTCGCCGTGGCGTTCATTAATAGCTCGAGCTTTGGGCTCTTCAAGAGCAGCAAGTTCTACCAAAATTTCATCGACCGTTGTGGTTGTCATCACTATCCTTTTCCTGCTTGGGCTGTGGAACTACCGCCAGTTTACGCCGGAATATTGGAGCTTTCTTGAAACGAGAAGCCATCCATCAATCTAACAAGTACGCTATTCCCAGTTCATCGCAGGCGGCTATCAGCCGCTTATCTCGCGTCCAGAGACGAGACCCATTGACTAACAGGGCCGCACCCAGAAGATGACAGTCCACAGTGCTCAGTCCCCTACCCCAAAGCGAATGTGCATTAATCATAGTCATGACCTCAGTATGGGTGAGTGTTGGGAACTGTTTCAGACTTTCAAGTAACTCCAGCACCGTTTCGCGCCGTGCTATTGAACCGAGTGCGAGCTCCTGGATGACATACTCATGGCATCCAACTTCATCGTCATGAAGCAATTTAACGAGCTCCGGGTCAGATTTGTGAAGATGATCAACCCAAATTGAAGTATCAACTAGTATCACGCAGCATCTTCTCTGCGCCGTGGTGCCGAAGATGCAGATTCGTCGCTACCACCGAGTTTCGCAAGACGCTTAGCGCTTTCAATACGAATAAGTGTCACAAGCCCATCACGTAAAAGCGTTGAGCGTTCGGTTATACCGGTAAGCTCACTCGCACGGGCCATGAGTTCTGCATCTATGTTAACCGTGGTTCTCATTTACTACCTCCTCATGATGACAAGAATAACATCATATGATGCTAAAAATGATGCAAAATTTTATCCATCACATGCAGTTGGATATGCTCAGGCGTAACATCCAGAGAGAAAATCTGCTGAATTGCGCAGACTAGGTAGCGTCAGATTCATCATCAGGAGAAATTTTTCTACTTGGCTTTTTGGTTCGGAAAAACCCTGCAATACCGGATCCCACGGCACTCGCCCCGCCGGCAATTGCACCACCAATGTCTTTCGCAACAGTAAGTGCTTGGGGCTCGTCTGGAACCCCGTCTCCATCGAGATCGACACTTGAAACGGACGGGAAACAACCCCTGCAGCACTCGCGACCCCGGAGCCCACCGCTGCCGCACCAACCACCACACCATCACCGACGATATTGGCAGTACTATAGATCCAATTACCTGTTGCTTTGGCAGCATCCTCTAACGCCGCAAGTGCTTGATTTCCTTCAATGTCAAGGTTTCCCTCTTCATTCTTTGTCTTTAGGGGTACTGCCAAATTCGCAGGGAAATCCTCCGGAGGCGGAGGGAATGCAACACGTGATGCTTCCACTACCTCACGACCAAATAAGAAACGAGTAACCCCACCAGCCAACGCGCCAACACCGTACTCAACAACTGCCTGTTGACCATCACTTAAGTTTTCGCGGATGCTAACCAATTGTCCGGTTTGAATAGTTTGAACAAGTGCCTTTGCCGCACCTCCGGGTAGTGTGTCCGCTAGCGTGCTAGCCCAGTGCGACCAATCTGTGCGCCCTTCAACAATTTGCTCTACCCCAATAAGACCCTCTTCAGAAGTGCGAGCGACGTCCGAGGCCATTATTGAAATATTTTGCTGGCTCACACGCTCGTTGGACAAACCCAAAACAAGGGCTTGGGCTTGATCTTGATCGAGGTTCATACCGTGAATATCAGCAATAGCCAGACCAAATATCGCAGTAATCTCGAATTGGAGTTGCTCATCACCGGCCGGTAAAAAAGCAACAGCTTTCTGTGCCAGATTCTTTGAGGTGCCCAAAGCAATATCTTTCGCAGCTTTCTTGACAGCAGCCTTTGCCACTTCCTTTCCTGCCTTCTTTGCTGCTTGCTGACCCGCACTCTTCATACCAGCAGCGGCAGCTCCCGCAATAGGAATCATTGAGATGCCAACATCCGCGGCAATCGCGGCAACAGAAATAACAGCCCCCGCGGTAGTGATTGCCGTTCCATAATGTGCTTCCAGTATCTGGATAATTTCGGCAGGGGTAGCCTCTGGGTTTTTTCTCCGAATCCACATCAGGTATTTTCGAGCTATCGAATGACGAGCGCTCACAGCTTTGGCAATGTTGCGTTCAGCGTCCGCTGCTGAAAGTTCTGCCTTAATGGTTCCGATTTCAGAATCAGTCATTCTTTCCCCCGACCTAATGTATTTCCCCAGTAATTTTGAGGCAATAAATCAGACATACTCCCTCATTCCCCAATACTAGTTGCGCCAGCAGACATTCTGGAGTTACACAGGAGTTCAACCCAATAGGCGCCTTCAAGGTCGGCCGCCTCTCAGGCCCGAAGATCCTCCCAGACGAATTGAGTGGCTTCTCCGCTCAACCAATCACTTCGAAGTATTGCATAGGCAACCGAAGCCAAGGGCTTCCCGTTATCGACCGGCCAGCCTTCACTGTAGTGGGCTTCTTTCAGAAATCCTGCCCGAAGAAATGTCTTCCGCATCGCGATATTGTCTTCGCGAGTCTGCCCTTCAAAACGATTCACTTCGGGAAATGTTTCGAAGACGTAGGAGGCCAGTAGACGCAAAGCTGGAGTACCAAACCCCAAACCCCGGAACCTTTCATCGAGACGAAAGTCAAATAATGGAGCGTTATCTCCCAGATCCTCCAGAATCATCACACCGATTTTTCCATAAAGTCGGTGCCCCACCCAGAAAGTCAGGTGATCATCGTCATCAAATCGACCTGAATTCAAAGCCTCAATAATCTGCTCACGGCTCGGTTGTATCCGCACATGAAACGGGAAGGTATTGTTCGTCATGAAGTCAACAAACTCTGGAAAACCTGGCCCTCTGAGATCTACCGGCTCCAGCGAAATATCATCTGAATGTTTCCCCATCACGGGTTATTGCTCAATGTTTTACAATCGCCTTACGAACCATCTCGCGGATCTGCTGCTCCACAGCATCCGTCATATCGACCACCGCGAAAGATACCGGCCACATCGGACCGTCATCGAGGTTCGCATCTTCGGCAAAATTCACCGTTGCGTAGCGAGTCTCAAATTTGGATGCTGGCTGAAAGAAAACGATATTCTTGCCATCATCCGCATAGGTCGGGAATCCGTACCAGGTCTTCGGGTCAAGATGTGGAGCCTCCTCGGAGACAATAATGTGCAATCGCTCACCGATGGCGCGATCGATACCATCAAGAGCATCAATTGCCTCGATGCAGGCCTCAAGCTCTTTAACTTTTTTGGCTAAACCCTTGACGCCCTTCATTGCCCGGAGCTCTTCAGCTCGCTGCTTCATCGCAGCGCGCTCATCCTCACTAAAACCACTTTTTGTTGTACTCATGGTTTTAGTCTAGAACGATAGCTGTCCGAGGCGCTCGTCCAAAACATTTTCTTGCACAGCATCCACCAGTGCGGCAGTGTCACTCATTGGCATCCAAAACCCCTTTTCTCAACACTGAGTCGAACCATTTCATACTTTTTGAAAATCCTAACCAAACCCGACAAAAGAAAAGCCCTCATTTTTACTCTCCAATTCAAGCAATAAGAGAGCAGGGGTATGCTGAAACCATGATTTCAGTGACGCTACGTCCGCTTGAAGACGGTGATCTCAATCAACTCTTTATTTGGGAGAGTGATCCGGAGAGTGTTCGGCTAGCAGCATTCACCAGGCCGAATCCAAGTGACCGGGCGGCCTTCGAAGCCCACTATGCTCGCATTCGTAAGAATCCGGATGTTCTCCTCCGAGCAGTCCTTGTTGAAAGCGAGTTCGTGGCGAGCATCGCAAGCTTCACTATCGAAGGCGAGCGCGAAGTTACCTATTGGGTTGACCCCACACAACGTGGTCGGGGAATCGCTTCGGCAGCATTGGGGCAGCTCTTAAAGCTTGATCAAACCCGGCCGATTTTCGCGCGAGTCGCTGAACACAATGCCGCCTCAGCAGCAGTACTCGCTCATTGCGGATTCACCCGCATCGGATCCGAGAGATCTTTTGCTGCCGGTATCGGGCACGAAATCAAAGAATACATTTTCCGGCTGGATGCGGTGGGTTTTGAGGATGCTCGTGTGCATCCTCGAAACCAATGAGCCAGCGCACCCCCAGAGCTATCCACTCTGTCGCGGTCGCGCTCGGTGGCTCATCGTTACGTTTAAACTACTCGAAAGCTGAACCTTGATCTCGGTCAAGGCTGGATTCTCGACGCGCATGTACTCTGAGAGCAACCTCACACACTTCAAGGAGATTGCACGATGCACAAAAACCTCGCGACGGCCGCAAAACT
>JBARYA010000163.1:0-3616 GCA_049647625.1 Microbacteriaceae bacterium | reverse complement strand
CCTGGGCACATCTCTATTTGGCTTTTGCGTTCATGTTGGCATTGGGCGTCGCATTCGGCCTGCCCCAACCTTTGACCCTTGCCTGGGCTTTGAACATCACCGATCGCCAGAATATGGGCGGGGTGATAGGTCTGCGCCTGACTTCAAACCGCCTAGCCCAGGTCGTCATGCCAACACTCTCGGGAAGTGTGGCCACGGTCTTCGGTTTTTCGGCATTCTTTTTCGTTAGCTCAGCATTCCTCGCCGCTGCCACGTTCGCTCTTATTCGAGCAAACACTGACGGGCAGGATGGGGTTTAGGGGGAAAATTCTTTAGAAAATCGGGGCCGTTAAAAACCCAACGCCCGATACAGCTTTCCTAAATCGTTCTTGGTGCAGATGCAGAGTGGCTTTTCGGTAGCTTTGCCATTTTCAGTGATGATGAGCGCTGCTGGGGGACTCCAATCTGATGGAGCAGCTTTGCCCTTAGAGGTTTTGTCTTCACCAGAAAATTTCCTAATAGCTTCGACCACTTTCATGTTTCGTGATCCGAATATCAATCAATCCGTATCATCCTCTGCGAACTTCAACACATCTGCAATCGTTGCAGTGAGGTCCATGATTCCGCCATTGTCTCGATTTCCTTTCGCTACCCAGCGAGCGACTGCGTTTGTGGTCATCAGATGTAACGCTCCATCTGAACCACGTATCGGAGCTTGGGAGTAATTATCTGGGTCATCCACCATCTCTAGGAAGGTGCTGATCTCAACGTCAGCATCTAAGGTCTCAACACTTCTCTGGCCGAGTATCCCGATTACGGTTGGCGGCTTCTCAAGGTTCTGTTGGATGAGTTCAATCTCTTCAACAGTTTTCAGCAACGGCGTGGCAATCGGTTCCTCTCGTGAGGTCCACGGTTCATGCACGATTACATTTCGTAACTTCGCATATTCATAGAGCAAATCTTTGCTTTTGCCACTGAGCTTGTCAGAGTCACGAACCCGTACGGTGAATGCAATGTACCGGTCATCATCGACTCTGCCGTTTTGAGCTTTCGTGAGAATCTCTTCAATCACATTGAATGCGTTCAGGAACCGGCGGACCAAGCTCGTCTCTTCCAACAGTCTTCACCTCAATCTGGATGTACTCAGTAGTTCCAGCCTACTGCGCTGTGTCCGCTCTGCAATTGGTCATTTTCTTTGTCATTGTTGTCGATTATTCAGAACACATACTCATTCTTTGATCTCTCCTAGAATGGTAAGTATGGAATGGTGGGGATGGATTACCTGGAGTGTGACTGCTCTTATTGCTCTTGGTGGACTCGTGTTAGGCATACGTGCTGAGCGCAGGGTGAGTGTGTATAAGGCCGACTGGAGCGTATTTGTTAGAAGTAACGTGACCATCATCAACCGCACCGGTGAGGACGCAAGCGATGTGTTTTTATCAGCACAAACAGCAGAAAAGCCAACGACAGTCGGTTTTGTGCGAAACGACGAAGAACGCACTGTCATGATCCGAGTGCCGATGGACACTCCGTTCAAATCTCAACCCTTTGTACCTGCCATTTATTGGACTCGTTCGCGAACAGGTGAGCGTTATGTCTGGCAATACGATAAAAGGAAGGGTCACCGAGTGGCCTCACTATCTAAGAAGCAGAGAGATCTCCTCCAGCACAAACACCTCGCGTAGCTTACGACTTTTCCAGACTTCTTTCTTACCTCGATATTCTCGCCAAATGTTTCTGGATTAGCTATCAGATGAGCCAGATTCATCGAGCACCCAAGCGTTCTTAAGTGGGAGTTTTGACCGGATTGCTTCGGGTAAATCAGTGTATGTTTCAAAAATTTGTTGGATAATATCGTCGGCATCCCACACAGCTATTCGGAAGCGTTCTCCAGCCAGCCATGTTTGTGCCTGTTTTGTTAGGCCGCCAAATGCAACGAGTAGACCCTGTTCAGCGTCATTGCGTTGTATCGAACCATGGAGTTGTTGCACGACTGGGTCTCCTACTGCGGATGTTTCGGATTTCACCTGAACCACCAACTTGGGTGAGTCAAGACCCAGTGGGCCACCACCAGCGATTATGTCGACGCCTCCGTCGGCACCAGGCTTTGAAACAGTACATTTGAATCCTTTTACTTCAAGGATTGCGCCAATGAGTTCTGCCAGTTCGTGGCCGTCAAATCGTTCTTTTAGTCGTGCTGCAATGAGGTCTAGGTTTACTCTGAGCAGATCAAAATAATCAGTTTCATCCCCCTCAGCAATCCCCGGCACTTCTATGAAGTCACCATGAGTGCTTGGGTATGTTGAAATTTTCTGCCCTAGGTCTATGCCTTTGGCAGCAAGATTTTCAATTCGGCTTGCTGCTTGGTTGCGTTTGAGTTCAGCGATAGTCATAAAGGCACCCATGGAATACAACAAGTCTTGTTGGACGGCGGTCCGGGGCAGTGATTGCTGCAACCACCGGACTTGTCTGGTGTGACGCCACTTTTGATTCGGGGCTTGATAGTATTCGTAACCACCGGTCACCTCACCAACGGCAATCTGGGGTTCATTACGCAGTGGCATTACGATGTAGTCGCCAATCGAAATATTTTTTACAAAATTGTATAATTGACCCGCATAATTGGTTGTTGCAGATGGCGTGTTGCCGATGCCTTGTTGATTGAGGGCATCAACAAAATCTTCTCTAGTTTCATGTGAACCCAGGTCGCCAACATCTTCAAACCCGATGATTGACCTATTAAGATTCAGTGATAAATCGTCATCAATACCACTTTTAACGCTTCTCACTAGCCATGCACGTTTCGCCATATACCCCACCTCAGATTTGTAACTGTGTTTTCAGTCTAGACATTTTGTACGTAGGTAGGCATCGTTACCGTGTTCTGGGAAATGAAAGTTAGACGGTTCAGAAGATCTGAACCTTTTCTGCGATTCCCGTTGTCGCAATCTCGATTGACTTAAATCAATCGGATTATTGGGGTATTCGCTGGTTTCAGGGGGGGGGGTATCTTCACAATTGCAAAGTGGCTATGTGGTTGAAACACTAACGAGCCCTTCTATATCCAAGGGCAATCTACCGTTAGTTTTATTGTGAGTTGCGTGGATTTTTCGGTGCATTATTCAAGCCGATCGGGATTAGTACTGCCAATTAGGAGATTAGAGTAAGTTGCTAGCCACAAGTAGAGAGCCATTGTCCGGAGTCACCGCTAAGCTGAATATCAAAGGGTTCTCATTCTGACTAACTTTTACGGAGGGGGAAATTTGGCACCGACGACAAGAGAAGCGCAGCGCGCCGAGCTACACAAAACGATTTGGCGGATTGCGAACGATTTGCGGGGGTCAGTCGACGGCTGGGACTTCAAGAGCTACGTGCTCGGCATGCTCTTCTACCGGTTCATCTCAGAAAACCTCAGCGCGTATATCAATACCGGTGAACGAAAAGCCGGGAACCCAAGCTTTGACTATGCCCGCTTGTCGGATGCTGAGGCTGAATTTGGGCGAAAAGAAACCGTCGAGGAGAAGGGTTTCTATATCCTTCCATCCGAGTTGTTTGCCAATGTTCGAAAGAGTGCGAGCCAGAACGAGAACCTCAACGAAACCCTCGAACGTGTCTTCAACAATATTGAGGGCTCTGC
>JBARYA010000162.1:0-8652 GCA_049647625.1 Microbacteriaceae bacterium | reverse complement strand
GGCTAGACTTGGGCTATGGCACACGAATTTGAGGTTCAGATTGACTGGATAGGAAATACTGGCAGCGGAACCAGTGGTGCTCGCGATTTTTCTCGTAACCATGAGATTCTGTTTCCAGGTCTTCCTTCCCTGCCAGGATCTGCGGCTCCAGAATTTCGTGGGGATGCTGATCGCTACAATCCGGAACAACTCTTGGTTGCCGCAATTGCTCAGTGTCATATGATGACCTACTTCTATTTGGCGGTTCAGAACGGCATTGTGGTCACAGAATATCGTGATACTGCGACCGGATTCCTCCGGCTGCATCCGGACGGCAGCGGCGAGATTGACCGTGTTATCGTGCGTCCAAGAGTGACGTTGGCAGCTGGAACTGATCTGGAGCTCGCCCTCAGCTTGCACGATGAGGTTGGGAAATATTGTTTTATTGCGCGCAGTGTGAATTGTGAAATTGTGCACGAAGTTCAGCAGAATCTTGTCGACACTGAGCATGTAGGAGAGAGCGGGACACGATGAATGTCGAGATTCATGGTACTGAGCTCGTCAACTACAACCTTCTCGCCAGAATTCATGAACGGGCAGCAGACTACGACAAACGGAATGTGTTCTTTAGCGAAGACTTAGAGGATTTGCGCGACGCTGGCTACCTCAAAGCTTTTGTTCCAAAGGAGCTTGGCGGTTCTGGCCTCAGCCTCAAACAGGTATCCAATCTGCAGCGCCGGCTTGCTGCTGCCGCCCCGGCAACGGCCCTCGGGGTGAACATGCATTTGGTGTGGACCGGTGTTGCTGCAAGCCTTGCCGCACGCGGTGATTTTTCTCATCAATTTGTTTTGGAGGAGGCGGCTCGTGGGGAGCTATTTTCCTTCGGAATTAGTGAGCCTGGAAATGATCTCGTGTTGTTCTCATCCAATACCAAAGCTGTTCCTCAGGCTGATGGTGGCTACCGTTTTTATGGTCAAAAGATTTTTACCTCGCTCTCTCCTGCCTGGACCCGGATGGGCACCTTTGGGCTGGATGACTCTGACCCCAAAGACCCGAGATTGGTTTTTGGTTTCATCCGGAGAGAAGATGGTGGTTTCCAAATTGCCGATGATTGGGACACCCTGGGTATGCGGGCTTCACAAAGCCAATCGACCAAGCTCGACGGCGCATATTCTCCACCCGAATGGATTACTCGAAGAATCCCTGCAGGCCCAAACGCGGACTCACTCACCTTTGCCATTTTTGCGAACTTCTTGCTTTTAGTTCCGAGTGTCTACGCGGGTATCGCGCACCGGGCACTTGAAATCGCCGTCGAGAGCGCAAAGTCGAAGCGCTCCAAATCTCACGGGGTCAGCAACGCCGAGATACCCGAGGTGCGCAACCGTATTGCCGATGCGGCAATGATTTATGAGTCGCTCCCGGTACAACTCGACTCGGCAACGGCAGCCGTTGATGATCTCGAGGACCATGGCGCTGCCTGGTTCACCAAACTTGTTGGTACAAAAATACGGGTCACCGAGGGTGCCAAAGAAGTGGTAGAAATAGCCATGAAGGTCGCAGGTGGTGCCGGCTACTTCAACAGCAGCGAAATCTCACGACTCTGGCGAGACGTTCAGGCAGGAAGCTACCATCCCTCAAATACCGATTCAGCCCGCAACACTTTTGCAAACTTTTATCTCGGGCCTCTGGCCTAGCACTCACCAGATTTTGCCTAATAATATGGCGCGTATACTGGTCTAGGGATTCTTTCTAAGGGTAGGTTGTTGTCGGGGTATAAAGTCTATTTCGCACACTGGGTAAGCCATGTGCACATGATGGCGATTCCTGCACTCTTCCCGTTTTTGCCTGAATTTTTTGGTCTCGGCTACCTCGAACTTGGATTCGGCGTCACTATCTTTATGATGGTGACCCTGTTTCTGCAGGTGCCCGCCGGTTTTGTAGTTGATCGCTATGGTGCGAAACGCCTGCTTGGTCTGGGAATGATCATTAGCGCCCTTGCGTTTTTCTCTCTGGCAATATTCCCCAGTTACTTCTGGTTTATCGTGGTGATGGCAGTCTTGGGTGTCGTAAATACCGTGTACCACCCGGCTGATTTTTCACTTCTGACCGCATCCTCCCCACCTGCAAGGCTCGGGAGGGCATACTCGTACCACACATTTTCGGGCAACCTTGGTACGGCAATGACTCCGGCATTGATGTATTTCTCCGCTCTTCTTGGGGGAGTGCCGCTGGCATTCGCGGTTGCCGGTCTCCTCCCGCTGATAGCTAGCTATTTGCTTGATCCGGTCCATACTTCCCGGGGCAAAGGAAAATATTACCTTTTTGACCATGTCATTTTTCCATTGAAAACGACTGATCGGAAAGGGCTCTCTGACGATGAATGGCGAAAACAGCGCATAAACCTCGCACTGCAAATAGGAATCATGACGCTGTTCTTTACCCTCGTTGTGTTGAGCATGCGGCCTTTCGAACAATTTGGACAAACCGCACTAATCATGGGTTCAAACTTTTCTGAGCTTGATGCAACCACCCTGATCACGGTGATGCTTTTCACGAATGCTTTTGGTGTGCTTTTGGGCGGCAGAATTGCAGATGCCACGTCTCGCCACGGATTGGTGGCCATCCTTGGATATCTTCTCGCCGCGGTGCTCACCTTTTTTATCACAGTAGTTTCGCTCAGTTTCGTTCCACTCCTCATCGTGTTGATGCTCATCGGATTCATGGTCGGCATGATCGCACCGTCTCGTGACATGATGGTCAAAAAAATCTCTCCGCCTGGGACCGAGGGCAGAATCTTCGCTACGGTTTCGCTGGGTTACCACATTGGCGGTGCCATTGTGCCAATCTTTATGGGCTGGTTCCTCGACAACGGTTTGCCGGACTGGGTTTTGCTATTCGCAGCACTGAGTATGGTTGGTGTGGTTGTTATTGCACTCATTCAGGAGTTGTTCCTCGTTCCGAAACGGTATCAATCAACGGCCGATGGCAGTCTGAAGCAGGCTGTCTAGGTGTTCCGTTCAAGTTTTCACATCTATTTTGCGCACTGGGTCAGCCATGTGCATCTGATGGTTGTCCCCGCACTCTTGCCCTTTTTGCCGGAATTTTTCGGGGTTGGCTTTCTCGAATTGGGCGCCGGGATGAGTATCCTCATGTTTGTGACCCTCTGTCTCCAGATTCCCATGGGTTTCGCTGTCGACCGCTTTGGGGCGAAACGTCTACTCGGGGTTGGGATGCTGCTGAGCGCGTTTGCTTTGCTCTCATTGGCGATATTTCCGAGCTACCCATGGTTCATCGCAGTGATGGCAATTCTTGGTGTGGTGAACACGGTGTATCACCCTGCCGATTACTCCTTACTTGCGGAAAACGTGGATTCCTCGCGTCTGGGGCGGGCATTCTCTTTCCACACCTTTGCCGGATATCTCGGGACGGCAATGACGCCATTTATGATGTTCGCCACCGTCTCGTTACTCGGGGTTTCAGCAGCTTTCATCCTGGTGGCGCTGCTGCCAGTGCTCGCCGTTTACACCCTGGATCCGGTGCATCGCCTTGCTCGTACCGGTGATTATCGTCTGTTTAGCGCTCCTCCTCCACGTGCAACCCAACCCCTGTCAGCGGAGGATATGGAGTTGCCAAATCTGCGGAAGAGTCGAACAAATTTAGCTCTGAAGTTGCTTTCCCTCACCCTATTTTTTGCATGTCTTTTTGCCAGTACCGCTCCGATTCAGGATTTCGGTAATGCGACACTGATGAGCGGCTACCAATTTGATGAAGGCTCAGCCACGCTGTTGATCACGCTATTTTTGTTTGTGATGGCACTCGGGGTGCTTCTGGGCGGATGGCTCGCCGATAAGACACAACATCATGGGCTGATCACCGCCTACAGCGTTGTGGTGACAACAATCCTGATGGCAATTGCGACTTTCCTGACATTCCCGCAATGGCTGATGTATCCGCTCTTGATATCGGTCGGTCTGCTGCTGGGTTTGGTCGCGCCTTCCCGTGACATGATGGTCAAGAAGGTCGCGCCTGCTGGTATGGAGGGGAGATTTTTTGCTATTGTCTCGACCGGTTATAGTATCGGCGGAGCGCTCAGTCCACTGTATTTAGCCTGGTTGCTCGATCATGATCTTCCCCGGTGGGTTTTTGGAGCAGCCGTTATCACCATGCTCTTGGTGGTGCTGTTGTCTTTTGCGCAGGAGCGGAGTTCTCGAACTGTGGCAGTGCATCCGGTGGCTGCATCCTCGAATTAACACTCACTAAGGGCTCTGGGGCGGCCAGAAATTGTGGAGTTTTCACGCTAAACTTTCCCTATGGGATCACGGGGTACACTCGAGCAGCAGAACCTGCAAGAACTCGAGGATGAGAAGCTTCTGACCGTCTGGACAACGGTTTCTGCGCGTCGGGCAGGTTATGACACACTCATGTGGCAGGCACCCGTGATTGGTATGACTGCGCAGGCTTTTTTGATGACTTCGGCACTGGATCGTGCCCATCCTGACTTTGTTCGTGTCTTTTTTTGTGTGCTGTCACTCCTGGTGGCCGTCATTGTGATTCAGTTTTTTGTGAAGAACCGGCGCAATGAGATGTTGGACTCATTCTTGTTGGAAAGCATTGAACGTAAGCTCAAATTTGACACTTTAATTGATGTCATCCCGAATGGGAAACCTTCTGAGCGGTACACTCCGGAGCAGTACGCTTTGGTGGAGGCACAATTAAAACGTATGCTTCCCTTACATCACCGGATGGGCAGGATGAATACCTTTCGTATTTGGGCATACCTGCAGTGGTTGTTTGCGCTCGCAGCGTTGGGCGTCATGATTTTGGTCGTGTTGCGGATGTTCGGGCACCCGTTGGTGTAGTGGGAAGACAATGGACGCGGATAATAACTTCTTAGCTACTGAACTCTGGCAGAAAATCCAGCGATCAGTGCCTATCGCATGCGTGGATTTTGTGCCATATCGTCTACTATCAGACGGTTCTGTGCTGATTGGTTTCATTTTGCGTGAGACACCCGATCAAGGGCAGCGTTGGAGTATTGCCGGTGGCCGTTTACGCCTTGATGAGACGGTGGGCGAGGCACTTGTTCGCGAGATTGAGTCGGCATTTGTTGGTGGGCTCAGTCTCGTTGGTGAGGCGATTCACCCACCGCTCGTGGTCGAGTTTTTGCGAGAAAAGCGCCCCGGGTTCCCAGTGGATTTGAGGCAGCATGCACTGTCTTTAACGCATGTTCTTGAGGTTTCTGATGAGGAACCCCAGGTTCGGGGTGCGGAAGTTTTAGATTTTCGCTGGTTTACCTTTGCTGAGATCATTGCTGCCCCTGCCACCCTTCTTTTAGGGTTTGGTCAAGAAGTGTTGCTGGATCGTTTTGCCGTAGAAATCACGAGGCAACAGGGTTAGTCTGATAGTTGGTCTGTTGCTGCCCGTTTAGGCATACACAATCTGTGTGTTTTTGCAGGATATGTAGAGCTCGGCTGAGATGTTCGCTGAGTGGCTTATGACGCGTGTATTCACTCCCTGGGCTTCCAGGATGCGGAGTGATGGAGCATAAATGTGGTCGCCTGAGACGACGATGACATTTTCAAAGCGGTCAGCAAGCTGTCCGTTTTCAAGCTCTTCAAGGAGTTCGAGGTCTGCGCCGTCTTTGCCCTGCCCCATGCGGAGTTCAAAATTTCCTCGCCAGGTGAAGCCAACATTAGCTATATTGTTGACATCGCAGGCGATGATCATCTGGTCACCGGCCTTGATGCGGATCAGGGTTTCTAGGAGCGTTTGCGCTTTCTCAATTGCTTCTACACTCGGGTTTGGCATTTGACAGAAATTTTCAATGTCAACCAGCACCATGGTGCGGCCGCTTTGAGCATCGTGCTGCGGTGAGGTGATGGTGTCCAGCATCACTGGTGTGGTTTGTGGCTTTACATTGAGCTTCTTTGCCCAGCGACTCGGCTGGAACGCGCTGTTACGAACCACGCTTTTTCTTACCGTTTGCTGCGTCTTTGATACCTGTTTCATTATTGCCCCCGTTCCCTTTGGTAATGCCATACATTATTCGGATAGGGAGTCGTCACTGGTGGCCCCATCCCTTGTTTCAATAAATCTACGGTGGGGGTCTGACACCACACCGCACTTGATGCGGATCAGACCCCGCCGAACTTATCTGTTGTGGACCCCAGCGATTCTGAGTACCGCTTCTCGCGGAGAATACTCTGCTCTGAGTGTAGGGTATTCCCGCCAGCCGTAGCGTCCGAATCGTGCTGTTACCAGAGAAATTTCGGCCTGATAGTTGGTTTCCAGTTTTTTGTCTGTGAACTCTACCTGGCTCAGCGCTTGACGTGTCTCATCCATCTCGGCGTACATTTCTGGCGTGAACCGCATTTCGGTCCAGTCCATCATCCACAGGATGGCTTGGCTCGGCACATTGAGTGGATTTTGCCCATAACGTTGTCGCATAGCCATATTCGCTATTCCACTGGCTCTTCCCTTACCCAGCCACTGTTCCATCCAGCTTTGATACCACTGAACATATTCCTCTTCTATACCGAGTCTTGCATGATGTTTTCGAGCAATCTCCTGTTCCCGCATTGATCGGTTGGCGTCAAAGGTGTGATTAACGATTTTCAAGCGAACATTGAAGAAACCTTCGCGGTCAAGAAATTTTTCTATTTCATCGATGTGTTTATCCGATAGATCTCTGGGGAACTGAATGGTGAGTCCGTCTAGATCGGGATCGTGCTGATTGCGGTTCTGCTGAACCTTTTCCGGTACAAATGTGTAGAGCATTTTGCCTCCAACTTCGGGAGGCGCGAAATCCGACCTCCACTGACTTGCCAAACACTGTTGTGCTTAGCCCGCTCTTCCCTTGGGGCACCCCACTCAGTGGAGGGGGTTGCCGTGTAGCCAGCCAAGTACTTTAGCTACAACTCTTGAACGTAAAAATAATCTAACAGGAGGGTCTGACATTTGTGATGAGAAAGATGGAATCTCTTAACCGGATTGGTTTAGAACCCCATCAAGAATGCACTAATCCCCGTGACATTGCTCGCAATGAACCAGAAGGCAAGAGCTGCACCACCGATGAGCCAGATGATTTTCACTAGGCTGGCCTGCTGCTCCTGCTTTTTGAGTTTTGCAAAGTCAGCCAGTAGTGGAGCGGGATCTTCATACTCAATTTGCCAGGTGTCCGAAAGCTCAAACACTTGAACAATTTGTCGGTATTGTTCTTCACTGAGAATCTTTTTGCGGTTCTTCAGCTTGCGATTCAGCCAGTTTCCTTCCACCACGATGACAGGGGCCGGTTGGTTTTTGATAGTGAGTGATTTGGCTTGGACTGCAAGCACAGAGCTCACGGGCACATCCCATCGGAGTTCCGCTCGAAGGGAATTCTGCACCCTTTCTGCCTCAAATTCTGAGTTGCGCAGATAGGGCATGCGCTGCCCATTCACCATAAAAGATTTACCGCCAACCCACACATTGGCTTGACGATGACGCTTTGTGTTGATGGTGAAGACACCGCTTCGACCGATAGCGATATGATCTATGTCACTGCCACGTGATCCGATTGGCATTGAATGGATGATGTGCCATTCGGGCCCCATATTGTCGAGCCGTTCACCAATCTCAATTTCACCGAGAGCACCCTTGTACCAGGAAACAGACTCACTAGTAAGAGGGCTGATTCCGAGTATTTTCGCGGCTGTACTTCGTTCTTTGATTGGGCCTTGAACTTCCAGACATTTCTTGATGGCGTGGTAACCGGCAGGATGCCGTACGGGTCGTCCCGCAATTTCCCTGTGCAAGATTTTCGGGGGTCTGGTTGCTGTTTCTGGACTTTGTGCAGCATCCGGCGAATGAATATCTTGCTCGAAGCTACGGAGCGGAATGGGTTTCTGCCAAATTGCTGCTGGCTCCTTGTGGTTGCCCTGGCTCACCGGCGATAGTCCAGTTGCAACATTCTCGTCATCCTGCAATGACATTCATTTCCCCCCATTCTGTCCGTGCTACTTTCAGACATTCTTGCAGATAGAGCAAATTTCGACAAAGCCGAGATGACGGGTGTCGCACTTATATGGTGAACTAGTCTTAACAAAGCTATCTCAAGGGGAATTGGGGAAATCATGACATATTCTGCAGGGGCACCATATATACCGTCAGGCACGGTAGCGGCTGTATTTCAGTTCAGGGGCGGTGCCGCAACCTGGTTCGGAACACAAATTTTAGCGGTTCTCATCACGGTTCTGAGCCTCGGCATTTGCTATCCATGGGCGATTGTCATGACCTATCGCTGGAAATGCAAGCATACCTATCTGAACGGTGTCCGGATGCGCTTCACCGGCAGCGCCTGGGGCCTATTCGGCAACTGGATCAAATGGCTGCTTCTACTGATAATCACAATCGGCATTTATTCCTTTTGGCTGTATCCACGGATGACAAAGTGGATCGTTGAGAACCAAGCACTAGATATTTAAACTTTCGAGCTAAAAAAATGAGTGTGTTTGTAGTTCGAGCCGGGTGAGTTCATAGAATGTCAGACGCTTGGGGTTCCTTATCTATGATGAAAAGATTCGGTATGCTCAGCACGAATGCTATTAGAAAAGTAGTGGTGCGATCGAGTAAGGAATTGATTCCGCCGCGCGGCGAAGCTTCAATACCAAGATTCATTGATAGGTTGAATTAGGC
>JBARYA010000161.1:0-2246 GCA_049647625.1 Microbacteriaceae bacterium | reverse complement strand
TATTGGCGTAGAGTTCAACGATGTGGTGCTCCAGGCAGCTGCAACGATTCCTGCAGTTTGGGCAGTGGTGGCACTTGCAGTAATGGTCATCGGATTCCGCCCGCAAGTGGTTCTTGCAGCCTGGCTCGGAGTGCTCGGATCCTTTGTTCTCACGCTGCTTGGGCCGACATTTAAGCTGTGGGACTCGGTGCTCGCATTCAGTCCGTTCTGGCATATCCCTAATGTGACTGGTGATGACGTGGCCTGGATTGGGCTATTCTGGGTTTCGCTCGTTACGATAGCGTTCTTAGCCCTTGGCTTCGCCGGATTCCGGAGGCGCGACCTCGCTCGTTAGGGCGATGCGCACACAGCATCCACCAGGATTTGGCGTTAAGCTGGCGCTCAGATTCTGGGCGCCACTCCCTGAGATCATGCCCTTTACGAGTTCGACATTGGCGCCGCAAATCAGGTCAGTGTGTCCTGTGGAGAGCTGATGAAAGGGGCAATTTGCCAGCAGTACATTGCCGTGCTCGTCTTGATAGGGCTCATAGCCACACTGGGTAAGGGCACTGTCAAGAGACTCAGCGCTCTTTCCCAATGAGACTCCCTCATCGTGTGAAACCTGGTTGAGAGAATCACGTACTGCTTCGCCATTCAGCTCAGAGCGCTCAATCGCTGTCGCGAGCAAATGACCCGCGATGTCATATTGTCGTTGCGGGATGGATACTGAAATTTCTTTTTGGGTGCGGCTGTAGAGTTTGCTTGGTCGCCCAGCGCCAGGCCCGGTACGCCCACCGAGGCGTTTGAACTCAAAATCAAGCAAGCCTTCGGCGACTAATTTTTCTAAATGGAAGGCGATTGTTGCTCTCGGTACTCCAAGCCCCTCAGCTATTTCGTCACGGCTCAGTGCTTTACGGTTCTTGCTGATGTAGTCGTATACAGACCGTCGTAGGGGGTCGCTCATGGCGCCGATTGCTGAGATATCTTGCTGGCGTTCTACTTTCATATTTCGAGCTTATCTCTATAACGAAACATCTTGACAAAAGAAACAGGAAATTCTAAAGTTAGATTAGATTTACTTTAGAAATTGAAAGGGAAGATCATGACTTCAACACGCAGCGCAGCTATTCCTCAGAAATCATCACTCTGGTCAATGAATCCAGCGACACAGGCATTTCTTTTATTGCGGACGGTATTTACCGTTGCGCCGATATTGTTTGGTCTCGATAAGTTCTTCAACATCCTGACTGATTGGCCACCCTATTTGGCCCCTCTAGCAACCGATATCGTGCCACTCAGCTCAGAGCAGTTCATGTACATTGTTGGCGTTATCGAAATTGTTGCCGGCCTGACGGTAGCTTTCGCACCAAAATATGGATCGCTACTGGTTGCTGTTTGGCTGCTCGGTATCATTATCAACTTCTTGATTCTGCCCGGGTATTTCGATATTGCATTGCGTGACTTTGGCCTTTTCGTAGCAGCTATCGCTCTGAACCGTCTCGCCGTAAGTTCTGCAGCTCAACTCAAGTGAGCAACATTTTCACCACCGAGCCAGGAGCGGGCGTAGGCTGAAGCTATGACAACTTTTGTGCTCGGTGGTGGATGTTTTTGGTGCTTGGATGCGGCATATCGGGTTTTTCAGGGGGTTCAGGATGTTGTCTCAGGCTATGCCGGAGGCACCGTTTCGAACCCGAGCTATGAGCTGGTGTGTACCGGTTCAACCGGTCATGCTGAAGTTGTCGCGGTGAGTTTCGACGAGGAGCTCATACCAAGCTCGGTCATCTTGGATGCTTTCTTTACCATGCACGACCCGCGACAATTGAACCGCCAAGGCAATGACATTGGCACCCAGTACCGATCGGTGATGTTTTATCAGGATGAGGCCCAGCGTGAGCTTTTTCAGGCAGCTATCGATCGCGCCAATGAGCATTGGGGTGGGGGAGTCGTAACTGAGCTTCAGCCTCTTGCTGATTTCTACCCGGCTGAGGACTATCATCAGGACTTCTTTGCAAAGAATCCAGGTCAAGGATACTGTCTGGCCGTGGCAGTTCCAAAGGTCAATAAAGTACGCGCCGGTTTTCATGAGTACCTCAAAGCGCTGTAGTTTTTTGTTTTCTCCACAGCATCCATCAGTCCTGGCTTAGTCAAGGTTTTGCTCACACCGTCTGAGTATTGAGAGATGTTCCTCCATGATGTGCAGGTATCTGTAATCAAAGGAGAAATCATGTCAGACACACTCACACTCACCGGTCTGGTCGCCACAACAC
>JBARYA010000160.1:0-5890 GCA_049647625.1 Microbacteriaceae bacterium | reverse complement strand
GGTGCAGATTGCTCGGTTACGTCAGCTTGCTATTGATGCGGCCCTTGACCCGGTCTTTGCCGAGAAATTTCTGAATTTTGTGATAGCCGAAGTGATTCATCATCATGAGGAAATTGCCAGCACCGATAGCTGAGCTGCAGCTCTGAAACGAAGTATGCGGTTGTTCCTCCCGAGTGTGGGCGGAACAACCGCAGTCATGTTTTCGTGCTAATTTCCGAAACGGTTTGTCAGTGTGGCCTGACTGGTAGCAATTGCTTCTTCGAGTGGAATCGTGAAGAAGTCTTGAACTTCAACCTCGCCACTGCGATCGGTAACACCAATGCGAAGTACTGGGTAACCGCGGCCTTCGGCAAGTCCGCGGAACTTGACGTCTTCTTCGCGTGGAACGGTGACCAGCATCCGACCAGCCGACTCTGAGAACAGGGCAGCGGTGGCATCGATGCCAGCCTCGTCCATGAGTTCGGTGATCCAAATACGAGCACCGAGGCCGAAACGGGTTGCGCCTTCGAGCACACTCGTCATCAGGCCACCATCGCTCAGATCATGGGCGCTGGAGACGATGCCCTGAAGGGCAGCATTCCGAACCAGGCCGGCCAGAGTGATTTCGTTCTGCAGGTTCACCTCTGGTGGCATTCCGCCGAGGTGACCGTGAATTTCATCAGCCCAGGCAGAACCGTCGAGCTCATCGCGAGTGGTGCCGAGAAGGTAAATATTCTCACCCTCATCCTGCCAACCGCTCGGGATGCGACGGGCAACATTGTCAATAACGCCCAGCACACCAACAACCGGAGTTGGGAAGATTGGCAGATCGCCGGTCTGATTGTAGAAACTGACATTGCCTCCGGTGACCGGAATCTCTAGGACCTGGCAGGCTTCAGCCAGTGCGTCAACTGTTTGAGAGAACTGCCACATGACCTCAGGGTTCTCGGGGCTACCGAAGTTGAGGCAATCGGTGACTGCAGCCGGTGTCGCGCCTGTTGCGCCAACATTACGGTAGGCCTCTGCGATTGCGAGCTGGGCGCCACGGAATGGATCAAGCTGGCAATAGCGACCATTCGCATCGGTGGCAATCGCAAAACCGAGCCCTGTGGTTTCATCAACCCGGATCATTCCGGCATCATCCGGATAGCTCAGTGCAGTATTACCCATGACGTACTTGTCGAACTGATTGGTGATCCAACTCTTATCGGAGAGATTCGGGCTGGAGATCAGTTTGAGTGTTTGCTCGCGTAGGGCCTCTCCGGAGTTATTGCGCTCGAGGCGGCTCGAAGAATCGGCCTGCAAAGCGTCAATCCAGCTTGGATAGGCTACTGGGCGGTCATAGACCGGGCCATCTTCGGCCACGGTAACCGGATCAACATCAACGATGATCTCGCCGTGCCAGGTAATGACGAGGCGCTCGGTATCGGTCACTTCGCCGATAACCTGAGCCTCAACTTCCCACTTCTGGGTAATGGCAAGGAATGCTTCGAGCTTGGCTGGTGCCACAATGGCCATCATGCGTTCCTGAGATTCGCTCATCAGGATTTCTTCTGGAGTGAGCGTCGGATCGCGGAGCAATACCGTGTCGAGTTCGACCGACATTCCGCCGTCACCGTTTGCAGCAAGTTCACTCGTTGCACAGCTGATACCGGCAGCACCCAGATCCTGGATCGCCTCGACGAGTTCATCCTTGTAGAGTTCAAGACAGCACTCAATAAGCAACTTCTCGGCAAAAGGGTCACCGACCTGAACGGCTGGACGCTTTGTTGGGCCGCCCTCGGCGAAGGTGTCGCTGGCCAGGATGGAGGCGCCACCGATACCGTCACCGCCGGTGCGTGCACCGAAGAGCACCACCTTGTTTCCATTACCGCGAGCATTGGCGAGGTGAATATCTTCGTGGCGCATGACGCCAACAGCGAGAGCATTCACCAGCGGGTTTGCCTGGTAGCGCGAGTCGAACCAGGTCTCGCCACCAATATTTGGCAGGCCGAGGCAATTGCCATAAAAACTAATACCTCCGACAACCCCGTGGACAATGCGCGGCGTGTCTTCGTGGTCAATTGCGCCGAAACGAAGCTGATCCATCACAGCTACCGGACGGGCACCCATCGAAATAATATCGCGCACAATACCGCCAATACCGGTTGCTGCACCCTGGAATGGCTCAATGAATGAGGGGTGGTTGTGGCTTTCAACCTTGAAGGTCGCCGCCCATCCCTCACCAATATCGACAACACCGGCATTTTGTCCGATGCCGACCAAAAGCTTTTCGCGCATTTTCTCGGTGGTGGCCTCGCCGAACTTACGCAGGTACTTCTTGCTCGACTTGTATGAGCAGTGTTCACTCCACATCACCGAATACATCGCGAGCTCTGCGCTGGTTGGCCGACGTCCAAGAATATCTTTGATGAGCTGGTACTCATTTGGCTTGAGCCCAAGAGCCTCATAGGGCTGCTCCCGCTCCGGGGTGGTGGCTGCGTAGCTTACGGTATCGAGTTGCTTCTGGTTTTCAGTCAATGGCTTTTGCTCCGGTATTCAAGAGGTTGCTGGTTGAGAGTCGATCTGCAGCGAAGTGAGACAATTCTATCCAATTTGCTACAGTAATTCTTCGGGGGATGGGGCCTCGGTGGCCTTAGAGACACCGCGAATTTGCATCGTGTAGATGCAGATGATCGCAATCGGAATCATCAAGATCCAAGCCAGACCAATGAAGCCAATCTGGGTGAAGAGGAGGCCGGAGAGTGCTGGCCCAGATGCGCCGGCAATATTGGTGAACATATCGGAGCGGCCCTGCAACTTGACCCGAATCTTTGTGGGTGAGTACTGGGTGATGAGCACCGATCCGGCCACACTGGCTGCAGACCATCCGGTACCGAGAAGCACGAGTGAGACCATGAGCAGGTTCTGATTCTCTGCCCATAAAATGACGATCAGCATGGATGCGAGCAGCTGAGCTTGACCGAAAATGATGGTTGGAATTGCACCAATCTTGTCAGACATAATGCCGAAGAGCGGTGAAATCCCATACATTCCGGCAATGTGCAGGCTAATGGTAATCCCAATAATGGTGATATCGCCACCGTGATGAAGCAGGTGCATCGGGGTCATCGCCATCAGACCATTCATGACGAATTGGCTGAGCGCAATCGAGGTCATCGCAAAGATAACAATCTTCATATTGCCGGCATAGGCCGGTGCCGACTTGGGTTGATTTTCCCGGGCAGTTGCGAGCATCTGTCGAGCTTGAATCAGCGGATCGGGTCTCAGGAAGATGAAGAAAATAGCTGAGGCGAGGAGCTGACCGGCGAGAGGCGGAAGGAATATTCCGGTCATTCCGGGCAGACCCATCGATTGACCGATTTCCATGCCGATAGGAACCATATTCGGGCCGATGACCGAGCCAATAACCCCGGACCAGACAATGATGGACAGGTCACGCCCACGGTGTTTGGCCAAGGAGAGATCTGTTGCTGCGAAGCGTGATTGCAGAGTACTTGCTGCAGCAGCACCGAGCATGGTGAAAGCAAGAAGAATGAGCCAGAGACTATTGATTGAAGTGCCATAGAGCCCGACAATGGCACCAACGGCAGCTATCGCCATACCCAGGCCTAAGCCGAAACGGCGTCCGTGTTTATCGGCAATTCTGGCCAGTGGAACTGAGACGAGGGCGGCACCGAGAAAGGCGACGGTCACCGCAAGACCGCTCATTCCTTCATCACCTGAAACTTGCGCGATGAGGATAGATCCGCCGGTCACATTGATGCCAACACCGAGTCCGGCCAAAATCTGACCGGAGATAAGAATGCTCAGTACTTTGCGCTGAGAAATCTGCTTTTTTGGGGTTGCCATAGCTGAGGGGTTCTTCTAACGATTCTGTGTAGTTGTTGATTGAGGAACCAATGGGGCAGCTTCTCTATCTTTGGTTATTTCTTCTTTGCTAATTCGAGTTCAGCATTAATAACTTCGCGGAAGACCTCGATGGGTTGAGCACCAGCAAAAGCGATACCACCAACAACGAATGATGGCGTGCTATTGATGCCAAGATACTGGGTAGCCTCAACATAATCGGCCTGTACTTTGGCAACGGTCTCATCGGAGGCAACGTCGGCTTTGAATTTTTCAAGATCAGCCACGCCAACCTGAACGGCGAGATTGTAGAGTACTTCTGAAGTCAGGTCTGCCCGGCCTTCAAGCGGTGCAATCTCAAGGATGGCATTGTGGTATTCCCAATATTTGCCCTGATTCGCAGCGGCTTGTGCATAGATAGCGGCTTCGACCGATTGATCACCAAAGAGTGTTGCATCTCGCCATTCGATGCGGACCAGTCCCTTGTCAACATACTCACTGATGATCGTTGGCATGGTCTCTTTACCAAAGCGCACGCAGTAGGGGCAACGATAGTCGGCATAGCCAATGAGTACCACCGGTGCGTCCACCGAACCGAGCGCGAGTGGGTCATTAGCGTCACGACGCGGGAGGTCAAGGAGGAGTGCGCGAATTTCATCTTGCTTCGCTTGCTCTTCGGGGCTCAGCTCGGTGCTATCACCGGGTTTTTGAGTTTCGCTTTGCCCGCTATCAGGTTCATCGGCCTTGAGTAGACCCTGAACCAGGATGGTGCCACCAATGGTGAGCGCCACCAGCGCAACAATACCAATCAGCATCATGGCAACCTTGGTTGAACCCAGCTTTGATTTCGGTTCAGGGGCTGTCGTTGCTTTTGGTGCAGTTGCTATCGCATCATTGGCAGCATCCAGCGAGGTAGGAGACTCCGGAATGTTTGCTAGCTCAGGGGTCTGAGGCTGATCTTTCGCAGAATCACCGGAAGGTGTTCCCAACTCAGCCTCGTTTTCTTCACTCATTAGGCAACCAGCTGCTTCAGAACAGAGACAAACATTGGCAGGCCATCGGTGCCGCTGCGCATGGCATCTGCGGTATCGGGGCCGAATCCGGGCTCAATCGCATGCTCAGGATGTGGCATCAGTCCAACAACATTGCCCTGCGCATTGCGCAAACCGGCAATATCGTTCAACGAGCCATTGGGGTTGACTCCGGCATAACGGAAAGTGACGAGGCCGTCTCCCTCAATCTGCTTCAAGGTTTCAGCCTCGGCAACAAAAGAACCTTCGCCATTCTTGAGGGGCACAATGATTTCTTGGCCAATCTCATAGAGGGAGGTCCAGGCCGTGTCGGTATTCTCAACGATCAGGCGCTGATCCTTGCAGAGGAAGGTGCCGCCATTATTACGAATGAGGCCACCAGGAAGAAGCCCGGTTTCGGTCAGAATTTGAAAACCATTGCAAATGCCAAGAACGGGAAGACCCTTTGCAGCCTCGGCAATAACGGCACTGATAATCGGGGTCTTTGCCGCAATGGCTCCGCAACGCAGATAGTCGCCATAGCTAAAACCACCGGGGATGAGGATTGCATCGACACCCTCGAGGTCATGGTTCGAGTGCCAGAGGTGCACCGCTTCGGCCCCGGCCATAGTGATTGCGCGACTGGCATCCTGCTGGTCGAGTGACCCTGGGAATGTGACGACACCGATTCTGGTGGTCATGAAGATACCGCTTCGTTCACTACGGTAACGGCGACAACATCCTCGATAACACCATTGCTCAGGAAGTCAGCAGCAATTTGCTTCACTTCTTCGAGCAGGGATTCGGTGACTTCGCCATCGACTGTTAATTCAAAGCGCTTGCCGATGCGTACATCTGTGAATTGGGTATGCCCGGTGCGAACCAAGGCCTGGCCGACTGCTTTTCCTTGTGGATCGAGCAGTGCTTCTTTGGGCATAACGTCAACAATTATCGTAGGCACCTAAAAATCTCCGTACATAGAAAGGTTCGCGCGATCGCGGGTTTACCCTGATAGTCTACCCGACCCCAAGCTGAATTTTGTTGGCCCAGGG
>JBARYA010000159.1:0-2753 GCA_049647625.1 Microbacteriaceae bacterium | reverse complement strand
GGGATGGGTCTCTTGTTCCATGAAAAAAGAATAACACTCCAAAGATTTGTTTGCAAACAAATCTTTGCAAACAAATCTTGGTATAATTTTGGTAACATTTATGACGTTCCCATTGTTTTCACTTTCAAGGAAGAAATACGCATGAACTCTCCGCTTGACGCCAGCAATCCTTTCGCCAAAATCAGTGATTTGCCGTATCAATTACCTCCGTTCTCAGAGATTTTCGAAGAACATTACCTGCCTGCCTTTGAAGCTGGATTTTCCGAGCACCTCAGCGAAGTTGAAGCAATCACTGCAAATGGCGAAGCGCCAAACTTTGTGAACACCATCGAAGCACTGGAGCGTTCCGGGCAGCTGTTAACCCGAGTTGCAGAAGTTTTCTTTAACAAAACTTCTGCGGACACCTCTCCTGTTTTACAGGGAATCGAAGCTGAGATTGCGCCAAAGCTCTCGGCGCACCAGGACTCAATAACCCTGAATCCGGATCTATATGCCCGGATCAAAGCGGTTTATGACGGGTTGGCAAGCGCGACGTTGAATGAAGAACAAAAGTACATTGCGAGCCGCTACTATCTTGATGCCACGCTTGATGGCGCAGGGCTTTCCGCCGAAGACCGTGAGACCCTCAGCGGATACAATCAGCGCTTGGCAACTCTCACCACAGTATTCGATCAAAACCTGGTAAATGACACGAATGCTCTCTCCGTTATCGTCGACGATGTTGCAGAGCTTGAAGGAGTCGACGAGGGCACCATTTCTGCCTATCAGAAAGCTGCAGAAGCAAAGCATCTTGATGGCAAATATCTCATTGACCTGATTCTTCCGACCGGCCAACCAGCACTCTCTGAGCTTGAAGACCGCCAACTTCGTCGACGAATCGAAATTGCTAGTCTCGCGCGTGGAACCCGGGGCGGCGACTACGATAACCGTGAAACCGTCTTGGAGATTGTACGTTTACGCGCCACTAGGGCACAATTGCTCGGCTTTGAGAGCCATGCAGCTGCCATTATTGCCGGCGAAACAGCGAAAACTCCGGGTGCCGTTTCAGAACTCCTCAACCGCCTCGCTCACATTGCGGCAAAGAATGCTCGGGCTGAGGCAGAAGAGTTGCAGCATCAAATCGTTGCCGAAGGTCATGATTTTGAACTACAGAGCTACGACTGGGCCTATTACGCTGAGAAAACTCGGGCGGCGAAATATAATGTCGACACTTCAAAGTTCAGACCGTATTTTGAACTCGAAAGTGTGCTCCAGAAGGGCGTATTCTTCGCGGCAGAAGAGCTCTATGGTCTCAGCTTCGCCGAGCGGAAAGACCTCGTAGGCTACCATCCCGATGTTCGGGTCTTTGAAGTATCCCGCGACGGTACGCCTTTTGGTTTGTACCTGCTGGATGTCTACACCCGTGACTCCAAACGCGGTGGTGCCTGGATGAATCCCATCGTCTCGCAAAGCGAGCTACTGGACTCTCCCCCGGTCATTGTGAACAACCTCAATGTTCCGAAACCGGCCGAGGGGCAGGCAACTCTGCTCACCTACGACGAGGTAAACACCCTCTTCCACGAATTTGGGCACACCCTACACGGTCTGCTTTCTCAGGTGGCGTATCCCAAGGGATCTGGAACAAATGTCTACCGTGACTTTGTTGAGTTTCCGAGCCAAGTCAATGAAATGTGGATGCTCTGGCCCGAGGTGTTGGCAAACTATGCCAAACACTATGAGACAGGTGAGCCGGTCCCCCAGGCTTGGGTCGATGCGCTCAATGCTTCAGAAACATTCAACGAAGGCTTTGCAACCAGTGAATATCTGGCTGCAGCGATTCTTGATCAGAGCTGGCATGGCTTGAGCCCTGAGGAAGCTGCCGCCATCACCGATGTTGCCGCATTTGAGGCTGCTGCCCTCAAGCAAGCTGGCCTCGACTTTCATGCGGTCCCAACCCGTTACTCAACCGGATATTTTGCGCACACTTTTGCTGGTGGATATGATGCCGGCTATTACTCCTATATTTGGAGCGAAGTGCTCGATGCCGACACTGTTGAGTGGTTCAAGGAACATGGTGGACTGAAGCGCGAAAACGGTGAACGTTTCGCCGAATATGTGCTCTCCATCGGTGGTTCGAAAGATCCTCTGGACGCCTATCGTGAATTCCGTGGACGGGCAGCAAAAATCGAACCACTGCTGAAGCGTCGAGGACTCCTCTAGCCAACTTTCGGACGCCATATGGCGAAGAGCACAAGCGCCGAGGCGATAACGAGACTCAAAAAGAATATCAGGGTCGTTAGTAGCACTACTGTCGCCAGAGCACCAGCCCAGAGTTCGCCACCGAGGCCAGAACCGACAATCGCTGCAATAATCCCTACGACGATTGCCACAAGAACGGTACGGAAGAAAATCTTGCCGGCAGTGAGCGCTGGTCGATTATCCCAGAGCAGGATGAGCGCCAGCCAGATTACGAGAGGAATTCCTGCTGCTACGAGTGCCGCTGCAAACGATTCCAGAATCATCTGAAAGAATCCAACATCCATACCATCGCCGAGTGAAGTCATATTCATAGCTGTTATCGTGGCGAGTGAGATAAGGAATGCGAGTATCGCGATAATAAGAAAACGCGAACCTCGTTGAACATATGTTTCCATTGTGTAGCCCCCTTCTTCTGTGAAAATCTTAAAATATCCTGAGACTTATGGATCCCTAGTTTATTTTGAGCAAAGTGGATGAAGTGTTCTTAAGATGACTTCTTTTGAGCTGTCTTTGAG
>JBARYA010000158.1:0-3036 GCA_049647625.1 Microbacteriaceae bacterium | reverse complement strand
TCTCGGCCTCGCTCAGGGCAAACCAGTACAGGTTTGGCTTTGGAACAGCCATTGCCTGTTTCAGGAGTATTTGTTGAAAGTCTGCCAATGGTACCGCAATGCTCAGCGTGCCCACCGTACCTGGGATGGCCGGAGCTGTAGCTGTGATTTGCACTTTGACCATCCGATTGGATCCTGGGAATTGCACCTCGATAGTGTCGCCGATGGCAAGGCCCAAAGACTCAAGCATGGTTTCTGGAACCAGGCCGGGAATGGCTTCCACGACATTTCCGGTGAAATAGTCACGCTTCAGTTCAGGAATAGCGAAGAACCCACTCAGACGCACTGCATCTCGAACAAAACTCTTTCCAAGCTCAACCGCGGTAGCACCGCTCGGGGAATCGATACTGATACCGTGCCAGTCGAGCACATATTCACCCGAACCTACATAGGGCTGCAGTGTCTGGATGTCGATAAGGTGCCATTCACCCTCGAGTTTCGGAAGTTGAATACTCACGGTAGATCGGATGCTTTCGCCCCTAAAACGTTTAACAAAGGTCTGGATACCGCCCCGTCCATCACTCAACCAGAGTGTGACAACAATTTCTGTTGGATTCTGCACCGAAGAAATTACTGGTTGGTCCTCCCAATAATCGCCCTGGGGAATATAGACTTCTACCCATTCCTCTTCTGCATAAGTACTGCTGAGATCCAAATTTAACGCACTGCTCCCGGCAGGAATCGGAATCCCTGAGACGGCTGCCAAGCCGGCGAGCTCAAGCAATTCACTCCGGCCTTCGATAGCGCCACCCTCTGGAAGGACCTGCTCCAGACCTTTCGGAACAGCCAAGAATTCTAGCGATTTATCGGCATAACTGGCCGGCAGGAGGTTGAGCGCCGCGCTCCCGTTGAGACCCTCATTGAGAGCCGAGGAGAGCCCTCCAAGATGACTCCGGTCACTATCAAAAGAACTTTCACTCAGGCGTTTGAATTCGCTCTGTGGCAACGATAGCTTTGCCCCACTGGGATTCACGATTGCATTCTGCTTGATATTTACCGCCTGCCAGCTGCCCGCATAGGCGGAGGCAAAAACAATGCTGGCAGCAGCCAAAGAGACCAGGGCAAAAGAAACCGTGAAGATGGTTATCCGTCGAGAAACCTGGATCCGGCTCAGATATCCGCTCACATTGCGGCTACGGAATGCTGCCAGAATCCGAGTCAATGGCCCCAAAAACATCAAAGAAACGAGAGAAAAAACCAGAATCAGCAGCACCGGAGCGAAGAGCGAAACCCAGTCAAGCGAAACGTCACCGTTGCTGGCGATAATGATCGCCGAACCGTGGATTTTGAACTGCCAGAGTGAATATCCCGCAGCGACCGCAATCAGCACCACCAGGCCCGCCTGCATCACGGTTTTGGCCCGTCCGGAATCATTAACCGTTTCGCGATTCAGTGGTTTTTGGAGTTCTTGCCGACCGAGGAGATACACAATACCGGTGGCCAGGAGGCCCACACCGAGGCCAAGCAGCAATGGTTCTAACCAGTGCACCCAATCGCCGGTAAAGACCGCTAAGAGCGGAATAGCCAGCAATGCCCCAGCGAGCGCCAGCGGGAGGGTGACAACTGCCGCCTCAACCAAATTGGCCCGAGACAGTTTTGCCAAACTGAAGCCGCGGGATTTGAAGAGTACCGTCTCGGCATTCCGCGAAGTGTTGAGCAGCACTCCGAGTTGGCTGAGGGCAATAATCGAGAGCATCACAATGAGCAGAATCGGTACCGGGGTCACTGCTCGAACCGACACCAGGGCATCCTGCACACCATTCAGGGTTGATACCAGCCCCCCACCCTGAGACATGCCTTTGCCACTAAAGTCTGAAGTTTTGCGGAGCAAATCATTGACCTTCGGCAGTGCCGCCAGTAATTGCTCAACCGAGTTTGCATTTAAGGCTTCTGGAACGGCGATGAGGTTCATCCGCAGCGAAGCAATGCTAAAGAGCCGGGAGAAATCTGCGGGGGAGTACACCACCGGAAAGCTGCCCACTTCGCCGAAACCGGTGGCAATGTGCGGATCGACCTCCCAGAATCCGCTCGAAAGCCCAAGGGGTTCGTAGATGCCCTGAACCTGGACTTGAAACTCGCTCTTATTGGTCAACACGTTCACGGTCTCTCCGAGAGCAATCCCGAGCGATTCTGCGGTGCTCTGGGCGATGGCCACCGGTGCGGCATCCCCCGCAGTGGCAGCTGCGCTCGGCCACTGCCCGCTGACGAGACTGGCGATATCCGCAGAGAACTGGTCTGGGGTTCCGGCGAGCGGCAAGGTACTTCCGCTGGCAACAACAAGGTAATCCTGCACATAGCTTCGTACCTGCGCCTCAACCCGGATGCCCTGGCTCGGAAGCTGCGTGTGCAACACTTCGCCTGCGGCAGCGGCCTGTTTCTCCGCATCCAGGAGCTGAGTCTGATATTGCTGCACCTTCATGACCGGGTTCAGGGTGCTAAATTGTTGCGAAATTCCATCAGCGGTGGAGGCTGAGATAAACGCCAGGCTTCCCGAGAGAATCAGACCGGTGATCATGCTGATTGCGAGGATGGTGCCGAGGGTACCCATTTGGGCTCGGGCGCGTTTCGTCATCAGTCTGGGAAACATTGCACCCCTTTTCCGGCATATCTACAGTGATCGGTCGAAGTATTCTGAGACGAAACCCTATCTGTGTTCTGAGAGGAAACTCACTCGAGCACAAAATTTCTCAATAGCTGCAACTCTAGCAAAATCAGATGTACCGCAAGGGCAGAGCGGGAAATTACCAAAACTACTCCGTGGCGAGGGTAGCCAGGCGCTCGATGGCCTCACGCAAAATTTCTGGAGAAGTCCCCAGGTTCACCCGAATATGTCCTTCACCACCGCTGCCAAAGAACTCCCCAGCGTTGAATGCGACCTTAGCTCGCTGGACAATCTCTTTTGCCGGCCAGGGCCCAAGATTGAGTGGGCGAACATCCAGCCACGCCAAATAACTCCCTTCGGGAATCCGATACCCGACACTGGGCAAGTGCTCGTCG
>JBARYA010000157.1:0-4685 GCA_049647625.1 Microbacteriaceae bacterium | reverse complement strand
AAGGAAATCTGCTGGCCCACTCTTGATTATCGGGCGCCAGATGCGCCGGGCCGGTGCTTCCCTGACAGCCACCCAGCATATTCGGCACCACTGCAAACCAATGATCGGTGTCGACGGCTTTCCCCGGTCCAACAACTTCACTCCACCAGCCAGCAGTGGCATGACCAATACCGGCATTGCCAATAATGTGGCTGTCACCGGTGAGGGCATGTGGAATGAGCACTGCATTGCTGGCGCTCGCGTTCAAGGTGCCAAAGGTTTCAAAGGCAATCGATACCTTGGGGAGAATTCCGCCGCGTTCGAGCTGAAGTTCATCAAGCTTCAAAAACATTCGATTGCCGATGGGGTCGCCCTCGCGCCAGGCCCCGCTTGCCGGGGGCTTGCCGAGCAGGGAACGGATATTCGCATCCGTCACAAAATCACTGGGAACGGTGTCCTCAGGAGTCTGCCAGTCCATTCAGTCTTCCTCGTTTGGGTGAGTTATCACGATGATATGGGTAAAAGGCTATTTGCTCAGAGAAAGGTTTCTCTGAGCAAATAGCCTAATGCTTGTATGAAGTTATTAGCCTCGTGCCGCAGCAAGTGCCTGCTCGAGATCGGCCTTGATATCGTCGATATGTTCGAGGCCGATGGAGAGGCGCACCAGACCAGGAGTGGTTCCGGTTGCCAATTGCTGCTCTGGGGTGAGCTGTGAGTGGGTGGTCGATGCTGGATGAATAATCAGGCTTCGTACATCCCCAATATTGGCCACGTGGCTGAAGAGCTTCACGCTATCGACCAGGCGCTTGCCCGCATCAACACCGCCCTTGAGCTCGAAGCTGAGCACTGCGCCAGCGCCCTTCTTGGCGTAGGTGTTGGCTGCCCCAAACCATGGGCTGCTTGGCAAGCCTGCATAGCTCACTGAAGCAACATCCGGATGGGCCTCGAGCCACTCCGCAATAGCCTGAGCGTTCTGGGTATGACGTTCCATGCGCAACGAGAGGGTTTCAAGACCCTGGATGACCTGCCAGGCGTTGTCCGGGGCAACTGCAGCGCCAAGGTCACGGAGCAGTTGTACGCGTGCCTTGATGATGTAGGCGACTCCGTTGCCGAGCGCTCCGGTGTAGCTCACGCCGTGGTATGAAGGATCTGGATCGGTGAGGCCGGGGAAACGATCAGCATTGGCAGCCCAATCGAACTTGCCACCATCAACAATCGCGCCAGCGATAACGGTGCCGTGACCGCTGAGGAACTTGGTTGCCGAGTAGGTCACAATATCTGCGCCGTGCTGTAACGGCTGAATCAGATATGGGGTGGCGATAGTGTTGTCGACGATCAGTGGCAAACCATTGGCGTGGGCAACTTCGGCAACGGCTGAGATGTCGAGCACATTGATTTTTGGGTTACCGATGGTTTCGGCAAAGAACAGTTTGGTGTTTGGCTGGATAGCAGCCTTCCACTCTTCGAGGTTATCCTGGTCCTCAACGAAGGTCACCTGAACGCCGAGCTTTGGCAGGGTGTACTTGAAGAGGTTGTAGGTGCCACCGTAGATTGCTGCACTGGTGACGAAGTGGTCGCCGGCACCAACAATATTGAGGATAGCGAAGGTTGATGCGGTCTGTCCCGAAGCGAGGAAGAGGGCAGCGGTTCCGCCATCAAGTGCCGCTAAGCGCTGCTCAGCTACATCGGTGGTTGGATTCATGATTCGGGTATAAATATTTCCCGGCTCGGCGAGTGAGAACAGGTTCTTCGCGTGTTCGCTATCGCGGAAAGTGTATGCGGTGGTGCGATACAGCGGGACCGCACGCGCACCGGTGGTTGGGTCGGGCTGAGCGCCAGCGTGAATCTGCTGGGTCTCAAATTTCCAGGTAGTACTTTCAGACATCGTTGATCTCCAGTGAGTTGGTATTTCGGATAAAGTTTGTAGAGTGCGGACGTTAGCCTCCGGCAAGTTTCCTCGAGGAGCATCAACACATATTGTGACGAGACAAGCTAAACACCACGGACCTTAGTCAAGCAACATTTTTGTAGCAAAGAGTAACATCCGAGAATATTTGAGAATATCGAGCACGGGAAGAGGCGCGCATTGAGCATATTTGGTTCGAGTTTTGAGCTCACTTCGCTCGACCCCGGGTGGCAGAAAGCGCTGCAAGGGGAGGTAAGCCGGCTTCGTGCTCTGGAATTATTTTTAGAACTTGAGGTCAAGGGCGGCCGGAAGTTTTTGCCCAGTGCCGAGAATGTGCTGCGGAGCTTTCGCTACCCATTCGATGAGGTAAAAGTGCTTATCGTCGGCCAAGACCCATACCCGACTCCAGGGCATTCGATTGGGCTAAGCTTTGCTGTTGATCTGGATGTAACACCACTCCCGCGCAGCCTGAAAAATATTTATGCCGAGTTGCAACGGGACCTGGGTATCGTGCCACTCTCCCACGGTGATTTGAGTCATTGGAGCGATCAGGGAGTCATGCTGCTGAACAGGGTTCTGACCGTGCAATCCGGGGTCACCGGTTCGCATGCACGCAAGGGCTGGGAAGGCTTTACTGAGCAGGCCATCAAGGCGCTGGTGGCCAGAAAGCAGCCCCTGGTCGCAATCCTTTGGGGCAGGGAAGCACAGACGCTGAAACCGCTGCTCTCCGGAGTTCCGGTAATCGCAACCGCGCATCCGAGCCCGCTCTCACAAGCACGCGGCTTTATTGGCTCAAAGCCGTTCAGTCGTGCGAACGAGTATCTGATTCAGGCCGGTGCCGCTCCGGTAAATTGGCGCTTGCCCTAGGGGCATATCCGCCAAGGACTAAGCCCGCTTCGATTTCAAAACGATTGCGGTAGGGGTCAAGACCGGCACGAAAGTACAGAATGGGAAAGGCGAGCCCATAGCGTTTCCACTGTTTTTGATGCACTTTTTCGTGAGCCAGGATATTGGCGCTGAGCGCATTCTTGGTAAGAAAGACCGCACCCATCATGGTGCCACCGCGCCCGAAGGACCAATTTGGCATGCTCCGGCAGATGAGCATGCCGGCCCTGAGTTCGACCCGTCCGAGGCTCAGCACCGTGCCATAGAGTGCACAGAGTCCGGTAACCAGCCAATATCCCGGTAGGGCCAGGATGGGGTGCTGCCAGAATGGGCGTGGCTTAGGAGCGGGATGCTCTTGATGAGCGCTCATATTCGGCTCGGGGAGTCATTCCGGGCAAGGATGCACTTACTCACCGATGAATTCCGGTTCGGTACGGCTCATAAATGCTCTGAGACCGATTGCCGCATCTTTGCTCTGAAAGAGGCGGGAAAGTTCGGGTTGCAGGGCAGCGCTTGCCGCCGCAAATCCCTGAGATTCAGCCAGGCGCGCATTCTTCAGCGTCGCCTGCACCGCCAATGGGGCCTGTTGTGCAATGGTCTTGGCAATGGCAATCGCGGCAGCCTTCTGGGTGCCGGGTGCGACCAGTTCTTGAACCAGGCCGATACGGAGCGCTTCGCTGGCATCAAAGCTGTCACCGCTCAGAATCCAGCGCATAGCATTGCCCCAACCGCATCGGCTCGGGAAGCGGATGGTTGCGCCACCAAAGGGGAGGATTGCGCGTCCGACCTCAATCTGGGCAAAACTGCTATCCGTCGCGGCAACCGCCACCTCGCTCGCCAGAATGAGTTCGATGCCGAGGGTGAGGCAGATTCCTTGCACGGCGACGACCACCGGCTTGCGGTTTTCTCGACCACCGGTGCGCCACGGATCCACAGCACCCGGAGGGATAATCTCGAGACCACCAGCACCCATCCTCGGAGCCAGGTCAGCCAGGTCAAGCCCGCCGGTGAAATGATCGCCCTCGGCATAGACGACTCCGACTCGAAGCTCGTCAAATTCATCCAGCACCCCGTATGCAGCGGAAAGTTCCTGCAAGAGCTGGAGGTCTGCAGCATTGCGTTTGTCGACACGATTGAAGCCAATTAGAAGTAGGTGTCCCTCTTGGGTGGCAAGGATTCGTTCCTGTTTGAGAGCGGCCAGAGCGGCGCTCAGTTCGGCATTATGGGCTTGTACGGCGATGCTTTCCTTGGTCACCATTGACTCCTTTTGCTGGATGGGCGGGCTGGCTCTTACGCAAACTGGCCCTGATACCGATATTAACGACTCTGGGGGCAGCCGCAAAGGCTGCCCCCAGATGTTTGTGTGAAGGCTCCAACTTTTGGGCCAAAACACGAACTAGTTTGTGATTTCGCCAGGCTTCTTGCCGGTTTTCAGTGCTGCCAAGCGAGCATCGATTTCGGAGAGTTCACCCAGATCTTCCAGTGAAGAGAATTGAGCATCAAGGCTGGATGCGGCTAATTCGTTCTTTCCACGAACCAAGGCTTCTTCGCGACGAATCTTTTCCTCGAAGCGACCAAGCTCGCTGGTTGGATCCAAGAGATTCACACTCTTGATGGCATCGTGTACCTGTGACTGTGCTTTTGCAACCTTCGCGCGTGAGATGAGTTCATCGCGCTTTGAGGTGAGCTGGTTCAGACGCTGACGCATCTGGTCGAGGCCACCCTTCAGCTGCAAAACAACCTGCTGCTGCGAGAAGATGGTGGGTTCTGCAGTTTTGGCTTCACGTTCGTGCTGGAGCTGACGCTGCAGTGCAATCTTGGCCAGGTTGTTGAAGCGTTCTGCCTCGGCAGCATCACCGGATGCGGTGAACTCATCACCCTTACGGCTTGCTGCTGCGGCTTTATTGCCCCAATC
>JBARYA010000156.1:0-7886 GCA_049647625.1 Microbacteriaceae bacterium | reverse complement strand
GGCGGGGGATGTTGAGGCGAGATAGAGGCGCGTGGTCATGGTTTTCAGCGTATCAAAGTGTGGGAATCTGCCATCGCATTTTACCTAATTCAGGAAAGTGCGTGATTTTTGTGACAAATTACATCCTAATAACCGCTTTCCGTCACTCCAGCACCATCCTTTCCTGAATTAAGCAAAACATCACAAAGATTAAGCAAAAACCCCGCCACACCCCGTATCGCACTAATCTCATACCCATCTCGGTCGAGTAGGGTTATCTGGTGATAAAAGACAACGCCGCAAAGAAAAATACTCAACGCCAGGGCAAGACGTCCGCCCAAAATCCGGCTAACGGCCAGGAGCTGGAACTCACCATCGACCGCATCGCCCACGGCGGATTTGGTGTTGCCCGCAGTGCTGAGGGGCGTGTTGTTTTCGTTTCGGATAGCATCCCGGGTGAACGGGTTCGAGCCCGAGTCAATGACGCGAATAACAAGAGTTTTTGGCGCGCCGACACCGTTGAGGTTCTTGAGGCCAGCCCACACCGTGTCGAGCACTTTTGGCCCGAAGCGCGGCTCAGCGTTCGGCCAGAGTACCGTGCCGGTGGCGCCGATTTTGGCCATATTGTCTTAGACCAGCAGCGTGTTCTGAAGGCTGAGGTCCTCAAGGATTCCCTCAAGCGCTTTGGAAAAATTTCGGATGCTGACCAGGCTGCTGCAACATCCCAGCGCGATTGCTCGGTGCGTCCAATCGGCGATGGTGCTGGTATCGGGTGGCGCACCCGGATCAATTTGCAGGTGGACAGTCGTGGACGCCTCGGAGTGTTTTCTCCGCGGACACACAATATTGTGCCGATTGCGAGTTTTCCGCTGGCCACGAACGAGCTCCTCGCCGAAGCGCCACTCGGACAGCTCTTTGAGGGTGCCTCTTCGCTTGATCTGGCCTATAGCTCGACCGGACAGTACAGCATCACCATTGACGAGATGGCAAGCAAGAAACCTCTTGTCGAGCTGGTGCAGACCACGTCCGATAGCTCGATTGCTCCACGAGAATTTCAGCTGGCACCGGATGGTTTCTGGCAGGTGCACCGGGATGCTCCGAGTGCACTCGCACAAGCTGCGGTGAGCATGATTGATGCTGAGCTCTTTGTTCCGGATGCACACAACCTGGATTTGTACGGTGGCGTGGGCTTGTTTGCGGCTGCAATCGCGGATGCGCTGGATCCGAAAGCCTATATTCGTACCGTGGAATCGAATCCGAGTGCGGTCAAGTTTGCAGATCGCAACCTTGATGATTTGCATAATGTTTCGGCGGTTGAGTCAGACACACTGCTGTTCTTGCGCGAACAGATTGCTGCTGCAAATGCTCAGGACGGCGCAAAGTTTGCCCGGGCAACGGTGTTGCTTGATCCGCCGCGCTCAGGGGCAGGCAAGTCGGTTATTGAGGCGTTAGGGCGTCTTGCGCCGCGTCAGATTATTTATGTGGCCTGTGATCCGGTGGCATTCTCGCGGGATGTGGCACTCCTTGATGAGCAGGGCTATCAGCTCTCACGTTTGCTCTCCTATGACTTGTTCCCGAACACTCATCACTTTGAGGTTGTCGCGGCGTTCGTACGCATCTAGCCCCTGTAGCGCGCGTCGGGACATTCGCGAGCTTGATGATGAGTCGACCGCTGGCCTCACAGGTTGAGCTATTTGCTTAATTCAGGAAAAGCTGTGGCCCGTGTGGCAAAACAGTACAGAATTCATGCTGATTCACCACTTCTGCAACATCTTTTCCTGAATTAAGCAAAAATCCTCCGCAAAACACCCGCAACCCACCCACTACAACCTCCCGAGCAAAAAACCGTATACATTCGAACTCTTCCTGGCGTATTCTGAAGTTCTAGAGGCAAGCCCGGGGGCAGTCCCCGACGTACAGCCAGCGGGTCTGAAACTAGTGAGCAACCAGCGAGGAACGTGATGTTGCGATGCGAAAACTAATTATTACCGCCTTTGTCTCTGCCGACGGCGTGATGGAGGCGCCCGGTGGCGAAGCGGGATATCGGAACGCAGGCTGGACTTTCAAGAACATCCCCTTCGATGCGAATGTCTACGAGATTAAGGGCCGCGAACAGGATGAGGCCGGAGCGCTCCTGCTCGGCCGGCACAGCTATGAGGCGTTCGCGCCAATCTGGCCGACCATGTCCGATTTTGCTCGCTACAACTCGCTCCCGCGCTATGTAGTTTCAACCACGCTGAACTCCGATGATTCGCGCTGGCCGGCAACAATTCTGCGTAACCTCGACGAGGTGGCGGCGTTGAAGGAAGAGGATGGCGGACCACTTCTGGTGCACGGATCGGCCCAGCTTGGTGCTGCGCTGGCCGATGCGGGCTTGGTTGATCGTTACCATTTGCTGGTTTTTCCGCTGCTTTTGGGCGCAGGAAAGCGTCTTTTTAGTGGCTCAGATCGGGATACTACGCACTTGCAAGTGGTTGAGCAGGAACACTATCCGAACGGGGTCTACAAGATCATCTACGATGTGAAGTAGCAGAGCCGCCAAACATCCCTAACCCGAGTAGCTTCCCCAGCCTTTTGCTCGACTATCCGAGAAACCAGAACGGAACTGCCCGCCTGATTGGGTCCAGTTGCGACGGGCACGAATTTCGGGAGGCAAGCGAGAACTGGTCGCCGATCCTTTGGTGTCCCGAACCGTCCCAGAACCCAAAAGTTGCGCCAATTCTTCGGCAGCCTGGGTCATCGCAGCCCGAACGGCCGCCAACTCCTCGACACTTAAGTTCTTGGCTGCAATGGTGAGTTTGGCGCTATCCGCATCAAAACTTCCCTGCCGAGCACCATAGTCAAGCCCGCCACCATTAATCGAGAACGCAGCCGTAGCGCCGGCAGCACCGAGTTCAGCGTCGCCATTCTGCGCCCCTGCCCCAAGCGCTCCGCCCGCAACCAGCCCACTCATAGCGGGATGTTTCCGTGCTTCTTTGGTGGCAGAACGGCCCGCTTGCCGCGAAGGGTGCGGAAGGCCCGGACTATTGCCAGACGGGTTGCCGCCGGTTCGATCACTGCATCAATCTCGCCACGTTCGGCGGCCAGGAACGGAGACGCCACATTGTAGGTGTATTCGCTCGCGAGCTTAGCGCGCACTGCGGCAACATCCTCACCGGCTTCTTCGGCTGCCTTAATTTCGTTACGATACAGGATGTTCACCGCGCCCTGTCCGCCCATCACCGCGATTTCTGCGGTTGGCCAGGCCAGGTTAATGTCGGCGCCAAGTTGCTTGGATCCCATCACGATATACGCGCCGCCATAGGCCTTGCGGGTGATGACGGTCACCAGTGGAACGGTGGCTTCGGCGTAGGCATAGAGCAGTTTCGCGCCGCGACGGATGACGCCGGACCATTCCTGGTCGGTGCCGGGAAGATATCCGGGAACATCCACCAGGGTCAGAATCGGAATCGAGAAGGAGTCGCAGAAACGTACGAATCGAGCAGCCTTTTCACCGGCTTCGATATTGAGCGTTCCGGCCATGGCATTCGGCTGATTGGCGATAATGCCAACTGTGCTGCCTTCGATACGTCCAAAACCGATCAGAATGTTTGGTGCATAGAGCGGCTGTACTTCGAGGAAATCGCCGCCATCAACCAGACGTTCGATGATGCTGCCCATATCGTATGGCTGGTTGGGGGAGTCCGGAATGATGGTGTTGAGCTTGCGATCAGCCTCGGTGATTTCCAGTTCCAGATGGCTGGCATAGGACGGAATCTCGGCCATATTGTTGTCTGGAAGATACGAGATCAGGATGCGGGCGTAGTCGAGCGCATCACTTTCGTCAGCTGCCAAATAGTGCGCAACACCGGAGATCTTGTTGTGGGTGAGGGCGCCGCCCAGCTCCTCAAAGCCGACTTCTTCGCCGGTGACGGTCTTGATAACATCCGGGCCGGTCACAAACATGTGCGAGGTTTTGTCGACCATAATCACAAAGTCGGTGAGGGCAGGTGAATACACCGCGCCGCCGGCAGCAGGGCCCATAATGATGGAGATCTGCGGGATAACGCCGGAGCACTGGGTGTTGAGGCGGAAGATTTCACCATACTTACCGAGGGCGACGACACCTTCTTGGATGCGGGCACCACCGGAGTCGAGAATGCCGATGATGGGGATGCCCACCTTGAGGGCTAGGTCCATCACCTTGATAATACGATCGCCAGCAACCTCGCCGAGCGAGCCGCCGAAGGTTGTGAAGTCTTGGGAGTAGACGGCTACCTGTCGTCCCTGAATCGTGCCGGTACCGGTGACAACTGAGTCGCCGTAGGGGCGGGCCTTTTGCATGCCGAAGGCATGGGTGCGGTGGCGCACGAATTCATCGAGTTCGACGAATGAACCCGGATCGAGCAATTCGTTGATGCGCTGGCGTGCTGTTTTCTTGCCCTTCGCACCCTGCTTCTCTTGAGCACGAGTCTCCGCCTGAATGATGGACTCTTCGTACCGGTTTTTGAGGTCGAAGATTCGTCCGGCCGTGGTGTTCGGATCAGGGATTACTCGGAATGTTCCGGTTATCGGTGGCGGTTCCTCGCTGTGTTTTTGGAACGGCTTGGTCTCATTGTTCGCATTCGTTTCAGTCACGCTTTTCACTCTACCCTCTAGCCATATCGCTTGCTTGTTATCGAGAAGCTACAAATCCTTGGTGTTTCATTGTCACACAAGACGCGTGGCGGGCAGTGGCATAGTCTTGTTTTATGCGTTTTGTTGAGAGTTCGAAGCTGCTGGAATCCCTGTCTGATTTTCCGGATGCGAGCCTCGTTTATCGCGCGCCGATTGGGTCGACGAATTCTTGGTTCGTTGATTCGACGGATGATTTTGCCGAGTTTTCGGTGCTGGTTTCGGATGAGCAGACCGGTGGGCGTGGACGCTTGGGACGTTCCTGGCAGGCACCCGCAGGCAAGTCTTTAGCAATCTCAGTGCTCTTGAAACCGCTCGCCCACGGTATCCCGAGCGCTCGCATTTCCTGGTTGCCGCTGATTGCGGGTCAGGCTGCGTGTGCGGCTTTGAATGCGGTTATGGCGAGTTTTGCGCCATCTGATCTGCCGCCCGGACAGTCACATGGACAGTCTTTGGGGCAGTCGCCCGCAGCAACAGACGCCTCGGAGCATCCGGTTTTTGGCCTCAAATGGCCAAATGATGTCTTGGCTGCCACCTCCGTCGATGATTCGCTTAATTCAGGAAAAGCTGTTGCTGATGTGAATGTTGATGCCAATTCGTCAGAAAACGGGCAAAATTCGGGTAATCTTCCTGAATTAAGCAAAAATCAGGATGCACTGAGCGCGCCAAACCCCGCCCCAAACCCCACTCCCAACCCCGTGCGCAAGATCGCCGGTGTGCTTTCCGAGCTTCGCGCAGATGGTTCTGTGGTTGTCGGGGTCGGCATGAACCTTCTGCTCGGTGAAGAGGAGCTGCCTGTTCCAACGGCGACATCGTTGAACCTCGAGCTGTCCCGATTGCTCGGGGGCACGAGCACAGGCTCCAGCCTTCAGGATGCTCTCCCAACCGCAGAGGAGCTCTTCGACCTGGTTGCTGCCGAATTTTTATCGCGGCTGCAACACCTGTATCGGCGCTTCATAGCGAACGAGGGTGACGCGACCGCTGCCGGCCTCCGAGCTGAGATTGCCGCATCCTGTCTCACCATTGGACAGCAGGTGCGGATTGAACTTCCGGGCGGCGAGGTCCTCAGTGGACGCGCACAGGGTCTTGGAGAGCAGGGGGAACTTATTTTTCTGGCGGCGGGCGCAATTGCACCACAATCAATTTTTGCCGGGGATATTACGCACATCCGTAGTCAGTCGGTGTGAGCCTTCACGCACTCTGGCTGGGCTGCAACACATAATCTCTGGGCTGCAGGGCAAAATTCCCAGCCCTAGGTGAACAAATAGTTAACGATTGAGAGATTTGTTGGTTCCGCACAGAGGCTTTGTGTGCTTTCTACGGTAGAAATAGATGTATGAGGTTTCTTTTCCAGAGTTGGGAATAATTCCTCACTACTTAGCGCCGCAGCAGAATCCCACAGAACCCAGCAAGACCCTGCAACACCCACCCCGCATCACACTTCCTCAGCAGACCAACACCGAAACCGACGTAGCATGCCAGTGAACCCACGTAAGCAGTCCCGATCTTCCTCACACGGTGAGGCTCGGGTGCCCTCTGACGCTGATTTCGATTATTCGGGATACGCGAACGAGACTGTGCGTTTCGATTCCGATTCTTACGCAGCGGCTCAGGATGCTACGGAGACCCTCGCGCACGGTACCGGTCCAAATGGTGCGTATCCCAATCGACGCCAATTGCGGCAGAGCCAAGCTCAGAACCAACTTCCAAATTCTCAGCAATCCGGAACTGCGCCTCAGGATCCGAACCCTGCTATGTACACTCGAGCCTATTCTGAAGACTATGCCGCCGGCTTAACGAATTCGGGTTCCTATGAGCGCACCCCTTCAGGGAATTATTCAAGTACCGCAACCGGGAACATTACGGGCTCCCATGAGCGGGTAATTTCGCAAATGCACCGGCACCCGCGTCGGCTTTTCTTGCCGGCGCTGATTACCATTGCCGCGCCCGCAGCCGTTGCCTACCTCTATGGCACCTTTGAATACGATTGGGAGAACATCCTGATTTTGGTTGCTGGACTTATCGTCGTTGTTCTTTTCGGGCTCTTGCCGTTACTGTTCTGGTTGAGCACGAACTATACGATTACCACCCGCCGCATTGTGATCCGCCGTGGCCTGCTAACCCAGATTCGACAAGAACTGTTACACAGCCGCAGTTACGATATCACCGTGCGCCGTGGCCCCATCCAGCGCCTATTTGGCAGTGGGGATGTTGAGATCAATGCCGGTCTTGACCAGCCAATCGTCTTGAAGAATATTCCGGATGTTGTGCTGGTTCAGCAGGTTCTCCAAGAGTTGATGGAGCGCTCTGCCAGCTCTATCGCCCAACGCAGGCAACGCGGCGCAGCACAACACGGCCGCTGACCGCTGTCATTCCGGCTGTTGCGTTTTCCGAGCATCCCGTATTTTCTTAATTCAGGAAAAACTGTTACTAGTGTGAACAGAGTTGCCCCAAACAGCCCGTTTTGTCACATCCTTCACGCCTTTTCCTGAATTAAGCAAAAAGACGGCACCCAGTCAGCATTCTGCTCAGCAGCATCACGCCCAGAATTAAGCGATAATTGGCGAGATGAACAACACGCCTGAACACCAAAGCTCCGCGTCCGAGAATCTCGCCCCGCAATCCTTTGCAGGGTCGGCTGCGGAGCCGGCCGCAGCACCGGTCCCACTACATGCGGCAGACCCGCGCCTCGGCGTTATTGGGGGCGGACAGCTGGCCCGGATGATGACTCCGGTTGCGATCAACCTCGGCCTTGATTTCCGTGTCTTGGCCGAAGTCGAGGGCAGTTCAGCGCAGCTTGCGGCCACCCAAATTGGCGATTACCGCGATCTCGACACCGTGCTCAATTTTGCCAAATCGGTCGACACCATCACTTTTGATCACGAGCATGTTCCGCAGCATATCCTCAGCGCTTTGTTGGATGCTGGCAAGAGCGTGCAGCCGGGCCCCGCTGCACTCCGCCTGGCTCAAAACAAGATTGTGATGCGCCAGGAGCTCCAAAAACTGGGCCTTCCGATGCCGGTTTGGGCTATTGTGCAGGACGCTAGCGAGCTGACAGCATTCCTCGAGGCCCAGGGCGGCCGCTGCATTGTGAAGACTCCGACCGGCGGTTATGACGGGAAGGGCGTTCGTCTCATTTCGGATGCTGCCGAGGCGGCAGACTGGTTCGCCGCATCCCCAAATCAGCCTCTATTAGCTGAGGAGGCGGTCGATTTTGTTCGGGAATTAGCACAACTTTCTGCCCGCAGCACGAG
>JBARYA010000155.1:0-4226 GCA_049647625.1 Microbacteriaceae bacterium | reverse complement strand
CCTGAGAACCACACTTCAATGACTTTGCCACTCAATCCTGATCGGAACCTGGCTCTTGAGTTGGTTCGGGCAACAGAGGCTGCGGCAATTCGTGCGTATCCCTGGATCGGCCGTGGTCACAAGAACGAGGCCGATGGCGCCGCTGTGGATGCAATGCGAGCATTCCTCTCTACTGTCGATTTCTCTGGCCGCATTGTTATCGGTGAGGGTGAGAAGGACAAAGCGCCGATGCTGTTCAATGGCGAAGTTGTTGGTACCGGCCTCGGGCCAGAGTGCGATATTGCGGTTGATCCTATCGATGGTACGAGCTTGACTGCCGCCGGACGCAGCCATGCCCTCTCGGTGATTGCTGTTGCAGATCGCGGTTCGATGCTGGATGCTTCAAGCGTCTTCTATATGGACAAACTGGTTACCAGCAGTCACGGTATCGGTGTTGTTGATATCCGCAAACCCATTGCTGAAAATATCCGCGCCCTCGCTAAAGCGAAGGGCAAGGCCGTTGAGGATATGCGAATTGCGGTGCTTGATCGCCCCCGCCATCAGCAATTGATTGATGATATTCGGGCCGCCGGTGCCGGTACCAGAATCATCCTTGATGGTGATGTTGCAGCCGGTATTAACGCTGCCCGTCACGATTCAAAAGTGGATATGTGCGTCGGCATTGGCGGCAGTCCCGAGGGAGTGGCCACGGCCTGTGCGATTAAGGCTTTGGGTGGGTTCATCCAGGGTGTGCTGAAGCCAGGCAGCGACATTGAGATCTCGAATGCGCTCGCAGCAGGACTCAAACTTGATTACGTTTATGAAGCCAATGAACTGGTCGCCAGCGACAATACTTTCTTTGTTGCGACCGGTGTGACCGATGGTGAGCTGCTCCGCGGTGTTCACAAGGTCGGCAACTATGTCACGACTGAGAGCATCGTCCTGCGCTCAAAGACCGGTACCGTAAGGCGTATCCAGGCAGAACACCTGCTGGAGAAGTGGTACTAGAGGGCAGTCTCTTCGCCGTCGGTTTCTTCGCCGTCGGTTATTTCACCGGCGATTTCTCCGGCAGTGGTTTCTTCTGTAACAGACACATCGAGTAAGTCCAACTCGAGGAGTTCAACCGAATCATCGTTTTCGGTGAGTTCCCGCGCGCCGAGTGGTCGAGTGTCAGCGGTGATCTGTTCTATTTGCGGGAGCACGGTCGACTCATCAAGCCAGCTCAGGCTCCGAGCACTGACATAAACACGACCTTCGAGGCTGCCAGCAAAGCTGTTAAACGAGGTAACGGTGCCGTCAATTGATCGTTTGAGTTTATTGACGTGTCCGGCCATCACGTTCAGGCGCTCATAGAGCTGCTTGCCCAGGTCGAGGAGCTGTTTTGCTTCACGCGTGATGGTGTCCTGCGACCAGGTATAGGCCACGGTTTTCAGAACCGACCAGAGGGTGACGGGGGAGGAGAGGGCCACCTTTTTGCGGAAGGCGTAATCCATCAGACCAATATCGGCTTCGAGTGCAGCAGCAATGAGCGATTCGCTCGGGATGAACGCCACAGTGAATTCGGGGCTGTGTTCCTGACCTGACCAATATTCCTTTTTGGCCAGGGTATCGATATGGTTTTTGAGCGCCTTCGCGTGTTCTTTCATCAGAGAGGCTCTGCGGTCAAGCTCACTCTGCGGCGCAGTATCCGGGATCTCGTGGGCCTCAAGATACTTGTTGAATGGCACCTTCGAGTCAACCGCGATGGTCTTGCCGCCGGGAAGGTTGATCACCATATCCGGCCGGATGCTCTCACCCTGCTCGCTGGTTCCAGAAACTTGGGTGTTGAAGTCAACGTGTTCGACCATGCCCGAGGCTTCGACAATATTTTTCAGCTGAACCTCGCCCCAAACACCGCGGGTGCTATTCGACTTGAGGGCAGAAGCCAAGCTATCGGCGGTGCTGCGGATGCGCTCGCCGGTTTCCCGGGTTTGTTCCAGCTGGCTGGTGATTTCGCCATATTGCTGGGCACGTTGAGTTTCAAGTTCGGTGACTTTTTGTTGCATGGTGCGGAGCGTCTCTTGCACCGGGCTGAGGGCTTGCAGCACCACGTTTTGTTGTTGCTCCTTGGCCTGATGGGCTTTTTGTTGGTCTAACAATTGCACAATTTGCTCGCTGAGCGCCGAAGATTTTGCATTGCCAGCAGAGGCGTTCTTCTCGGCTTCGATCATCCGCTCCTGCACCTGCAAGAAGCTGCCCTCAAGCTCGGAGAGTTCGCCCAAGGTTTGGGCAATATCGCTCTCAAGCTCACGAAGCTTTGCCTCAGTCTCAACTCGGAGCAGCTCGGCTGCGCTCAGCTGTGCTGGCAGTTTCGAGGTGGCTTTGAAGACGAGCCAGCCGCCAAGCAAACCAATGACGAGTCCGATGGCAAGTCCGAGAATCAATGAGGTAGTAGCATCCATGTTTCCAGTCTGCCATTTGTCACCGACAATTCGGCAAAGCCACGGGGCGCATCCGGTACGATTGATACTCGTGGCTTTAACTATCGGAATCGTGGGACTCCCCAATGTGGGCAAGTCGACCCTCTTCAATGCGCTGACCAAGAACAATGTTCTGGCCGCGAACTATCCTTTTGCGACCATCGAGCCAAATGTTGGCGTGGTGAATCTACCCGATGAGCGTCTCGGAAAGCTTGCTGAGGTGTTCGGCAGTGAGCGCATCCTGCCTGCCGCCGTCTCTTTTGTCGATATTGCCGGCATTGTGAAGGGCGCGAGTGAGGGCGAAGGCTTGGGCAACCAGTTCTTGGCAAACATTCGTGAGGCCGAGGCGATTGCCCAGGTGGTGCGCGGATTTAGCGACCCGGATGTGGTTCACGTTGATGGTGCGGTCAACCCGGCCAGTGACATGGAGACCATCAACACCGAGCTGATCCTGGCTGATTTGCAGACCCTCGAGAAGGCTGTATCCCGCTACGAGAAAGATGTTCGGGGCAAGAAAATAGGCCCAGAAGTACTGCAGGCCGCTCAGGATGCCATGGTGCTGCTCAATGATGGCAAAGCTTTGCATGCAGCCGGCTTCGATGTTGAACCGATTCGTGAACTGGGCTTGCTCACTGCAAAACCGTTCATTTATGTGTTCAACGTTGATGAAGATATTCTCCAAGACAGTGCCAAACTTGCGGAACTGGCTGCACTCGTTGCGCCGGCCAAGGCTGTTTTCCTTGACGCCAAGCTTGAGAGCGAATTGGTTGATTTAGATCCCGAGGATGCTGCTGAACTGCTCGCTTCGACCGGTCAGGAAGAGTCCGGCCTCGATCAGCTTGCACGTATCGGTTTTGACACACTTGGTCTTCAGACCTATCTGACCGCTGGACCAAAAGAGGCCCGTGCATGGACCATCGGCAAGGGCTGGAAGGCTCCACAGGCTGCCGGTGTGATCCATACCGACTTTGAGCGCGGCTTCATCAAGGCTGAGGTTATTAGCTTTGATGACCTCATGGCTACCGGCTCTGTTGCCGAAGCCCGCTCAAAGGGTAAGGCGCGCATGGAAGGCAAAGACTACGTCATGAAGGATGGCGACGTGGTTGAGTTTCGGTTTAACGTCTAAAACGTCAAAACTGTGCGGTTTTTGTGCCCCGAATAGGAACCACACTCAGGGGCCTGGTTTGGGCGACATTCGCTTCAGATATTACTTGGCCGATTCCTTGGGATTCTCTTTTGTGTTGACCAATGCTTTCACGATGATTCCAACCCCTGCAACAAGGAAAGCCCAACCCAGCACAACCCCGAGGGGTCCTAGAAAGTCGTTGTCTCTAGCCCAATCTTGATAGAAATCAGCAGTCCTGATGAGCTGCCACACAAGGCCAAATGCAATGAACACAATACCGCTTGCCCAGAGGATGATGTTCTTAGCCATGTTCACAAGTCTAGATTATGAGGCGGTTCAATAATCTGTAACCAGAACGCGTCGAATCTTTTGAGTCTGCAATCGTGGGTATCTGCTGGGGCGCACTTGAGATAGTGACTTGTGTTTATCCAGTTGTATTACTCCTGAATAACGTCAGTATCCAGAGACTCCTTGGTATAGGCCGGTTACACACTAAAGTCGAAGCGAATATCTTTCGGCATGATGTGAATTGCCTTGAAATGGGGAGTGCCAGCAATCTGGTGCATCTCGTTGGCAGGCACAATAAAGGTGTCGCCCGGACGCAGCTCGTGGGTCTCATCTGGGAAAGCTATTGTGCAGCTTCCCTCAAGCAGCACTAACAC
>JBARYA010000154.1:0-2891 GCA_049647625.1 Microbacteriaceae bacterium | reverse complement strand
GCCGCAAACACGATCTGCGCTGGCCGACCCTCTCCCAAGGAGAACGTGGGCGCACCCTCATCGCTCGTGCACTCATCGCAGAACCAGAAATTCTGCCCCTCGATGAGCCTTCAACCGGCCTGGATGTTGCAGCCCGCGAGCAACTCCTCGAAACCATTTCCGGCCTCGAACACAGCCATCCTGAACTCTCATCGATATTGGTGACCCACCACCTTGAAGAACTCCCGAGTAGTACCAGTCACGCACTGCTTATCTCGCATGGCAAGATTGTTGCCAGCGGTGCGGTGGATGATGTAATCACGAGTGAGAATATTTCGCTCAGTTTTGAGCATCCCATTGAGGTTGAATACCGAAACAATCGCTGGAGCGCCAGAGCAGTGCGTTCGGTACCGAGTTTTAGCCCACGTTACTAACCATTCACTTGCAAGCCAGAGAATATCTGTACCGTATTTTCTCGACTGACGAAAAGGGATCATGACCATAGCATCAGCAAGCAATACAAAATTCGACGCGGCCCTCAACAAGCAGCTGCAAAACATCGCAAAGCGGCGTGCTAATCTCGAAAACCCATTGCCATCCCCACAAATCGCTCTCTCTGCGCCCAAACTCGGCATTGAGTTTCGCAGCACGAATGCCAATGAGCCATTCCATATCGCCAGCATCGGCAAGCTCATCACCGCAAGTGTTATTTTGCAGCTCGTCGGCGAAGAGAAGCTGAAGCTTGACTCCCCCATTACCGAACTGCTTCCGGCAGCAGACACCGAGCTGCTTTTCACGATTGATGGCACTGATTACGCATCCCAGGTGACCATCGACCACCTGCTCAGCCACACATCCGGGGTGGCGGATTATTTTGAGGGCAAAGTCCAGGGTGGCCTCAGCTTTTTGGAACTGGTCTTTCACGATACTGACAGAGTGTGGCAGCCGGCAGAACTGCTCGCCTTTACGCGTGAATATCAGAGCACAATCGCCAAGCCAGGTGAACGATATGTCTACTCAGACACCGGATATGTGCTCCTTGGACGCATTATCGAGGAGGCTCTGGGCAAGAGTTTTCACGAGGTGGTTCATCAGCGAATCTTCGACACCTTGGGGATGGTGAATAGCTATTTCCCGTATCGTTCTGTCTCGGCGGCAGAAGCAGCATCCGGCATTTCCCCAGTATTGCAACCGTTATGGGTTGAGGGTCACGAACTCAGTCAGAAAGCAGCACTCAGTATCGACTGGGCTGGCGGTGGTATTGTCAGTACCCTCGAAGAGCTCCTAGTCTTTAGCCGGGCATTACACGGTGGTGAGCTTTTCAACAAAGAATTGCTATCCGTCATGCAAGAGCCTCGTAATACTTTCCACACCGGTATCGTCTACGGTGCGGGGATGATGGAACTGCGTTTTGGCGAGTTCTTCTTCTTGCTTCAAGGACTACCGCGCCTGCGTGGACACCTTGGGGTTACCGGCACCCATCTCTTCTACGATCCGGTTCACGACGCCCATATTGCCATGAACTTCCACTCAACCACAGAGATGCCAAAAAGCTTTAGGCCGCTCATTATCGTCGAACAACTCTTGGCAAAGCAGGCAAAACGACTCAAGTAATCAGATACCCAATATTTGTTTCTTCTTTGCTTCGAACTCTTCCTGAGTCAGAATCCCGGTGTCAACCAAATATTTCAATTTCTTAACGGCCTCAATCTGTTCGTCAAGAGTTGTGTTCGCAACCGCCTTCTCTGGTGTGAGACTCTCGATGAGCGTGCTTGACCGAGTCGTATATTCGAGGCTCGAAATCTGCAATTCAGAAACCATGAGACCGTAGCGATTCATCAAGGAACCAGGCGTCGAATGGTCACCAACTATCAGTCTCCTGATGGCCTCGGTTTCCGAGCGCATTTCTGAAAGCCGATGAGCTTCAGAGAGCGAGCTGAGTGCATCACAAAATGCTGTGTTAAGTTCTGTAGAAAACTCGAGCTGTGACACCGAGGAAAAGAAATCGTGAAAGCTCGTACTCTCCCGTGGAAAATTCTGAACGAATACAACAGGATCCGCAATGCGGAACGAGAACTTGCCAAACCACATAATTTCTAAATCTGTGCCGTAATATCTATCGAAATATTCACTCGGCCCCCTGGTACGAAAGCCAAATTTCGTAATCTCTCTCAAGTTTACGAAAGCGATGTACTTATGATTCGAGGGCTGTGCCGGGTCCTCGAGATACTCATATCGGCCTGGTTTGGCGATAGTCTCTACGAGTCCCGTCTGGTCATAGATAAAAGCCGCAGTACCCTCGAAAATAAAAATCTTTGATCCGTTCGAAATGGCCAGCTCGGGATCATTGTATTGTGCTGTTTTTTCACCCTTTTCGTGCCAATACACACCTGGCGAGACCACCATACACTCGTCAAAGTTCGCAGCGGTGACAACATCGGTCATGGTCTGACTCATTGAACCGGCAAAAGTGTGAACGTTACCCATTATTATTCTTGAAACTCCCCAATTCCTATACCCCGATGCGTATTCCTTTGAAGGCGCATCTTTTCCTGGTTCAGCCTAACAGGGGAAATAGAGTCGCAAATCCTCGACAGCAGTGCCGTTAAAGAGCCTAAAGAGCCTTAAGAGCGGGAACTATTGTCGCTGCTGTGCAATCCACTCATCAAGATGCGGTCCAATAATCTCAACCGGAGCATCTTTATCGGCGATAAGAGCGCCGGAACGAAAAGCTTTCCCAGCAGGGCCCGGCAGAGGAATAGCAATAAGCGGCGTCTTGATCGGAAGCACTTTCTGAGCCATCTCTTTCATGGTCATAATGTCAGGACCGGCAAGATCGTACCGTGAGCCATGACGCTCACCGAGAACACACTCCGCAACAACATCGGCAACTGCATCCAATGCGACCGGCT
>JBARYA010000153.1:0-5477 GCA_049647625.1 Microbacteriaceae bacterium | reverse complement strand
CTCAATGCGCACCTCCGTTCCCTGGTTCTCTTCGCTCTTCCAGTCGATAGTGCCGGAGAGTTCGCCCTGAATCAGGGTGCGAACAATCTGCGTGCCGAGCCCGGAGCCAACCTGGCCCTCCGGAAGTCCGGCACCATTGTCCCGCACCCGAACCTCAAGATACTGATCGGAGCGGTTCGCAATAATCTCCACAAAGCCTTCACGTCCGGCCAAACCGTGCTCAACAGCATTGGTCACCAATTCGGTGAGCGCCAGTGCCAAGGGGGTGGCATACTCGCTCGGGAGTACCCCGAAAGAGCCGGTCTTGGTCGGTCGCACCACGGTGTTGTGGCTGGATGCCACCTCGGTGACCAGCATCAGCACCCGGTCGAACACCTGGTCGAAGTTTACGTTCTGGCTGAGCCCTTCGGAGAGGGTATCGTGCACCACGGCAATGGCCCCAACCCGAGTAATGGCCTGGGTGAGTGACTCGCGCGCCTCTGGTGAGGTGGTGCGACGGGCTTGGATGCGCAGCAATGAGGCCACCGTTTGTAGGTTATTTTTTACCCGGTGATGGATTTCCCGGATAGTCGCATCCTTAGTGATCAGCTCCCGCTCACGAGATTTCAACTCAGTAATATCGCGCATCAGCAGAATCGCACCACTGCGCTCCCCCTGCTCTTTGAGCGGTATGGATCGGATGGCCATCGTGATGCCCTTGGCATCAATTTCGGTGCGGTAGCTCTGCCGACCAGAGACCACCAGCGGCAGGTTCTCATCTGAAGTAATTCTCCCGGTGAGAAGTTCATCAACCGCTTCTGGCAGCAGGCGCCCTTCAAGTTCGCCGTCGAAACCCATCCGATCAAAGAGCGAGAGTGCGTTCGGGCTGGCAAATTCGACCACAGCCGCATCATCGATGCGGATCAGTCCATCACTGACCCGAGGAGCACCACGACGCGGACCACCCGAAGCGCTGACCTCGGGAAAATCACCAAGACTGATCATGCCAAAAAGGTCTGTGGCGGCATCCTTGAACGCTTCTTCTTGGCGGCTGACGGTGCCGACCACGAGCAGTGGTGTGTGTGCACTCATGACGCCAACGGTACGGCGAACCACCTCGCCGGCAGCATTATTGATGCGACGAACAACAGGGATTACCCGCAGATTTGTTGGCGTGTGCTCATACATATCCGGTGCAGTGCCGTGCACAATCCGACCACTCACATAGGCCTCGTTGACCTTTTCGAACCACTCATCGCGAATCATTTTGCCGATGAAGTCGCGGTAGAACAGGGTGATTGAACTCGATGGACGCACCTGGTCGACCGCAACGAACCGTCCGTCATTGGTCGGAATCCAGAGCACTAAATCAGAATAGGCAAGATCAGAAATATCCTGCCAATCAAGGGTGAGGCTCTGAATCCAATCCAAATCAGACTTCTCGAGTGTGCTGTGGCGGTTCGCAATTTCAATAAGTGTGGTCACGCAAATAGTCTACCCAGTGCATGTGATTGCAAAGCCAAGTTATGACGAATCTCGGTTATGAGATGAGTCGTCACTTTGCCATAAGCGGGAGTCTTTCGTCAATGCGCAAGCGCGCGGCGAGCGCGCGATATTGCGCCACGCTTTCGCCCTTGGGTTTGAGCTGGGCCACCAATCTGGCGCTTTCTTCGGCCAGGGTGTACAGCGAGGTGTCTTCAGGAACGGTAATATCTGGTGGGTTTCCACTCATCCGCTCGAACACCCGGATGAGCTCCTGATGCTTACGATTTTCCTTTGGGACCCGATTCACCACGGTCAGAATCTGCTCCTGATCGACCAGCTCCCCCAATCGATTCAGGCCACGCAAAAAGCGGGCGAGCCCCACGGCTGTGCTCCCGCTCACCGCAATCACGCACTCTGCCCGCTCCAGCGTGGTGAGGGCCGCAGCATTGCGTCTCGGTGCCAGTAAATCAGAGCTCAGCTCTTCATCGCTTTCGAGATTGAAACCAATATCGACAATGACACAATCCACCAGCTCCATCGCCAGGCTCAATACGCGCCGCATTCGGGACGCCGCCAGCTCAGGCCAGCGGGCCGGATTCACAATTCCGGTCAGAATCCACAAATTCGTAGCCAATTGATTGTGCTGATAGAGATGCTCAAGCTCTTGCCCGTTCAACTGCTCCAGTACGGCCAAACGGCACGCTGCCGCGAGGGTTGACGCCTCCTCCACCAAGCCCAGTCGAGCCCCCATCGAAGCCCCATAACTATCAGCATCAATGAGGAGCACACCTTTGCCCTGAGTGCTGAGCTCATGGGCAAGATTGAGGGCAACCGTTGTACGCCCGGGTGCTCCCTGAGGACCCCAAACGGCAATGAGTCTCGGGAAAGCCTCGTACCCAATACGGCTCGAATCTCGCTCAGAAATAGCTCGTGAACCATCATGCGCTACTGGTGCTTCACCCTGAAGTGCTCCGGGTATTGCAGCGCGGCTGAGCTCCGGGATATTTGCGAGTAGCACAGTCTCCGCCTGCATCCACTCCGGTTCAGCGAACACATCATGAGAAGTGGAAGCGTTCTGTTCTGCTCCTGGGTTTTCCGAAGAAGGGTTCCAGACAGCAGATAATTGCGATTGCGAGCTCTCCGGCGTAAAAGAAATCTGCGATTGGAGTTCCTCCCAGGTACTGCTGGCCGAAAAAATCTGCGTACAGCCCAGCTCTTCTGCCAACTGCTCCTCATCCACGTTGGCGGTAAGCATGGCGAAACTCACGCCCCGGCGCCGAATCTCAGCGAGTACCGCCGGAGAAAGTCGCAATAAACGGGGGTGCAAAAGCAGCAGGTCTACCGCTTCGCTCTCGAGTTTTGTCAGGACCTCACCAGCCTCGGCAGCCCGAGCGAGCACCACATGTCCGGCAGCGAAAATCTCTGGCAAGAGCCGCTGTTCCAGCTCGGGAGGTAGTGCGGTAATAATTTTTAGCATTGGTAATCATCCCCCTGATCGTTGCGAACGATGTGTATTCTCAACGAAAATCTGCTTGAACCACGGATATGGCCTCGCCTGCCTGAATCGCCGCCAAAATCTTCGCGACGGAAGACTGCGGCACCAGGACCTCGATTCGCAGCTTCTGCTGGCTCCCGAGCAGACCATCGTTTCCCGCCAAGCGAGCCACAACGGCACGGGGAACCAATACTCGTGGCGGCAGTGCGAACTCATCTCTGCTGTCCCCCGCTGCCCAGATATCGATCATGACCCCGGAATCGAGCGCGGTGGAGATTTCTGTTGCAAGCGGCAAAACCAAGGTGGTCATTCCCGCTGAACGCTGGCTGAGCGCAGCCCGAGGGATCATCTCCCCGACACCAATCGTGCGATCCACAATGTAGACGGAGTCGTTCGATACAGCAGCCGAAGTGATAGGAGAAAGCTCCCTGTGTGTAGATGCTTGAGGTTCAGACTCTGCAGCTCCGAATGAGGGCTCTACCAGCAGATAGCGCCCCTGCACGAGGTCGAGCCGCACCTCGACCGTCGTATGCTCGCTCAGTCGAAGTTCGTCACCGGGCAGGAGTATCCGGGCTGCCGCATACACCGTAACGGTACGGTCAAGGGATGTAACCAGCGTTATGGTTCCCAAAATTGCGGCCAGCACCAGCACAGCCCCAAAGATCAGCTTCAGCAGATTGCTCTGTGATTGCCTGCTCGAAATCGTTTGTCGCCCCCGAACACCAAAATTTGCCATCATGCCCTCCCAATGATTGATCCCACAGAATGCCCCATGAAATCGCGCCACGGCATCACGCCGCTCTGCGAGTTTCTGCTATCTAAGTTCCCCGCAGCCTTTGTTGCACGAATTATCCACAGCCGCTCAGAGTTCGAGGAAATCGAGCTTCAAAAGTGGGATGAGTATCCTTCGATAGTCTTGGGCAGCTCGACGCCCCAAGAAGTCGTGCAGTACCAGCTCAAGATGATCACGACTGACCGAATCGATCGTTCCGACAAAGGGTGTGCTACTTCCGCTATATGCGCTAAACGCCTTCACCGGAACCCGTCGACGCGAAAGGTCACGCAAAAAGAACCCATAACTGATTCGAGAAACCAATTGAGGATCATTCAAATCGAGCACCGGAATAGGGAACGGAGCTGCGCCCACCACATAGCCGATACTACTCAGTGACATGATGAGCTGAGTCGGAATCTCGGTGCCCAAACGATCAGCGCTAAACCAATCTCTACCCAGTGTCATCAGGCGCAAACGGATATTGCCAAAACCTGGTTGCTGGATCACAAACTCTGGGCGATCGATTCTGGGCAGCTCAACTGCACCCACGGCAGCGATGCGATCTCTGAGCGTAATGGTGCTCATCCTGAAGCGTTCCTCCACCTGTGAACGGCGACGCTCCACCTCAAAGAGCTCCTGTTCGAGTTGCCCTTCGAGATCATCAAAAAAACTATTCCAATGCATATCTAGAAAAATACTCTGCGCAGGCAAGGGACGAAAAAGTTTTCCACAAGGTACAAACGCTCTGTTGGCATATTTTGATTCGCCCAGAATGAGACAACCTTATCGGCAAGGAAGCCGGTCAAGAGAAGCCCACCTCAGGGGGAGGAAAAATGGAAACTCGTACACGCCTCGATCACATCACGACATCAGCGCTCGCACCGCCCTATCAGCGGAAACACGGTACGACTGATGGGCAGCATTTGGACAAGACGGTTCTTGCATCTCGGCCAAAAGCGCAGCAACACGAGCACTATGGCAAACGCTATGAACGACACCTGGTCGATGATTTTTTCAGCAGCCAGGCCTCATCGACAGTGGAGCTGCCACCACCGGAACCCTTCATCAAAAACCTGGCTCTCTGCGTAATCGAGATCCTGTCTGGGGTGAGAAGCCTGAACCAGATTAGTCGCTGGGTCGATGAGGGAGTCTATGCACTGATGGCAAAACGGGTGGTACTTGCCGAACGTGCCAGAAGAGCAAAGAACCTCGCCAGCTCACATCCAAGTATTCAGATTGGCAGCATCATCTGCTGCGAACCACGTGACGGGATCATTGAAGCCTCTGTCGTTGTGCACGGCAAAGGTCGGAGCAGAGCGATCGCCTTCCGAATAGAAGGCGTCGACCAGCGCTGGCGAGCCACCGCGTTACATGTGCTCTAATCAAGCAATACAACGCGAATGACAGGCCTCTGAGAGACTAGTTGCCCTTGCGCTTCTTACCCTGATTGCGACGCTGTTCACGGTTCAGTGGAGTGGCTGCGTCGGCAGCACCCTCGGTACGCTGACCGAAAGCCCCAATAGCTGGCTTCTGTTGCGCTTGAGGCTGCTGAGCCTGTCCGCGTCCACGAGCCGGCTGCTGGATCTGGCCGCGATCGTTCCGAACTTCAACCGAACCATCATCACTCGGAGCCGAATAGCTCAGCTGAGCTGCGGGAGTTCCGTCATCATTCAAGCCACGAGCAGAAATCTCTTCTTGTGAAGCTTCACCCTTGATTTCAACCTCAAGGTTATACATATAGCC
>JBARYA010000152.1:0-4443 GCA_049647625.1 Microbacteriaceae bacterium | reverse complement strand
CGCTAAACTGAGCTCAATACTTTTTGGGAGTGCGATTATTCGCACTCCCAAAATTTGTTAATGGACTCTGTGAATTCACCGCTACCGTCGAGAGTTTGCACAGATTTTCCGTTCAAAATCACGCTAGGCTGGAAATAACGAACACATAGGAAGGTGCCCCATGAAAAAATTGGCCCTCATCATTGTTGGCGGCGCGATTGGTTTTGTTGCTGCCCATCAATTTGGTAAAACCGAAAATGGGAAAAAGTTCTTTAACGATATCGATCGTCGGGTAGATGAAGTCTCTTCGGCCGTTGTCGAAGGATACAAAAAGCAAGAATCAGAGCTCAAGTCGGTTCTGGCAGACGTTGAAGCTGCTATTAAAGACTTCAAAAACTAATCCGAAATCCGCTGCACCTTCAAACGATAGTCATTAAATAACTCCATGAAAACATCTGAAATACGGCAACGCTGGCTCGATTTTTTTGAGAAACGTGGCCATGTTGTGGTTCCATCTGCATCGTTGATCAGTGACGATCCAACATTACTTTTTACTATCGCCGGCATGGTGCCCTTTGTGCCCTACCTGACCGGTGTTGTGCCAGCGCCCTATCCCAGAGCGACTAGCGTACAAAAGTGTATTCGTACCAATGACATTGAAGAGGTAGGAAAAACTCCTCGTCACGGTACTTTTTTCCAGATGAATGGTAACTTCTCTTTTGGGGACTACTTCAAACGTGAAGCGATTGAATTTGCTTGGCAGTTATTGACCTCATCCGAGGCTGCAGGAGGCTATGGCTTCCTCCCGAAAGATCTTTGGGTCACGATTTTCGAAGACGACGACGAAGCCCACGATCTTTGGCGTGAAATTGCTGATCTACCTGAAGAGCGCATCCAACGACTCGGTCGGGATACCAACTATTGGCACACCGGTCAATATGGCCCAGGTGGTCCGTGCTCAGAAATTTTCTTTGACCGCGGACCCGATTACGGTATTGACGGGGGACCGGCAACCGACGACGATCGCTATGTCGAGATCTGGAACCTGGTATTCATGCAATACCTCATCGGTGAAGTCACGTCAAAGGTTGATTTTGAAGTGCTGGGCGAATTGCCCAAGAAGAATATTGACACCGGTATGGGTCTAGAGCGGATTGCATTCCTCAAGCAGGGTGTCGAGAATATGTACGAAATCGATGAGATTCGTCCGGTGCTTGATGCTGCTGCCACCATAGCCAATGTTCATTATGGTGAAGACCACGAGAACGATGTGCGTCTGCGAGTTGTAGCTGATCATATTCGAAGTTCACTCATGTTGATCTCTGATGGTGTGACTCCAGCGAACGAAGCACGTGGTTATATTCTTCGTCGACTGTTACGCCGGACTGTTAGGGCTATGCGCTTGATGGGTGTGCACGGGGCTACATTCCCCGCACTTTTCGCTGCTTCACGGGATGCGATGAAGGCAAGCTATCCAGAAGTTGCCAGTGATTATGAACGCATTTCTACGATTGCGTTCGCAGAAGAAGAAGCCTTCCTCAGAACACTGGTGAGTGGCACCAATATCCTCGAGGATGCAGTAGCAGCAGCCAAGACACAGAAACTCAGCGAACTCTCTGGTTCTGATGCGTTCTTGCTTCACGATACCTATGGTTTTCCTATCGATCTCACCCTTGAGATGGCCGAAGAAGCCGGATTGAGTGTTGATCGTAAGGCATTCGATTCGCTGATGCAAGAACAGCGTCAACGCGCTAAGGCCGATGCCAAATCCAAGAAGCAGACTTTGGCCGACCTCTCGGTGTATCGTGAATTCCGCGCTCAGGGTGAAACGAACTTCAGCGGCTATACCGAACTTGAATCAGAGGGTATCGTTCTCGGAATTATCCGCGATGGAAAAACCGCACTTAAAGCATCAGCCGGTGACACTGTAGAGATCATTCTGGATAACACTGCGCTCTACGCTGAGGGCGGCGGCCAGGATGCTGACCAAGGTTTTATCCGTGGTGATGGTTTTGAGCTTGAGATCCTTGATGTACAAAAACCGGTATCCGGACTGATTAGCCATTTGGCTCGAGTCAATTACGGTGAAATTGCACACAATATGACAGCACTCTCCGTAGTAGATGCCAAGTATCGCCACGGTGCAAACCAAGCTCACTCTGCCACCCATGTTATTCATGCGGCATTGCGAGAGGTACTTGGCAAGAGTGCTCATCAATCGGGCTCGTACAACAAAGCCGGATATATGAGACTTGACTTTAGTTGGGGCAAAGCACTTTCTGCAGAAACCCGCACCGAGGTTGAAGATATTGCGAACCAGGCTCTTCGGTCAAACTATGCTGTGAGTGCTCGCTTAATGCCTATTGATGATGCCAAAACACTCGGTGCGATGGCTCTCTTCGGAGAAAAATACGGCAATGTAGTGCGTATGGTCGAGATGAACGGTGCCTGGTCCAGAGAACTCTGTGCCGGAACACATGTCGCTAGCTCTTCAGAGATTGGTCTGATTAATCTGATTTCTGAAAGCTCGGTAGGCTCCGCAAACCGTCGTGTGGAAGCATTGGTTGGCTTTGAAGCATTCAAAGATCTTGCCGTTGAACGAAGCCTTGTCTCGTTGTTGAGTAATCAGCTTAAGACCCCGAGAGAACAGCTACCTGCACGTGTTTCTGAACTTTTAGAACAGCTTAAAGCTGCAGAGCACAAGGTCAGCGAACTCGAGAGTCGGTCTCTTGCAACTCAGATTCCTGCTTTGCTTAAACAGGCACAACAATTCGACAAAGCCCTCTTCGCATCCGGCAAGATTGCAGCTGTGGCCTCGGTTGATGCCCTGCGTCAGCTCGCACTCGAAACGAAGAACCAATTAGGCACAGCTGCAGCGGTCTCCATGATGATTGCGGAAATTGATGGAAAGCCATCGGTCGTTATTGCGGTGAATGAAGCAGCCATCGCTTCCGGAATCCGAGCCGGTGACCTGGTGAAGCAGGCCTCACTTGTGCTTGGTGGTGGTGGCGGCGGACGTCCCGATATCGCACAGGGTGGCGGTACAGAGCTAAACAAGATTGACGAGGCTGTAACCGCGGTTGCAGCACTCCTCGGGTAAGTCTTTTGCGTTCTGGAGTACGTCTGGGAATCGATGTTGGCAAAGCCCGCATCGGTCTTGCGAAATCGGATGCGAGCGGAAGTCTCGCAGTGCCAATAGCAACCATTTCAGCACGAGTGAATCCTGTTCTCGAAGTGCTCAAGTACTTGGGAGCTTTTGACGTGATGGAGGTGGTGATTGGTTTGCCGATGAATCTACAAAACCAGCCGACGCCATCAACACAGATGGCAAAAGATTTTGCAGAACAGCTGGCTGAGGCCACAACTATTCCAATACGATTGCTCGATGAACGGTTCAGTACCGTCACAGCACAGGCGCAACTTCATCAGGCGGGACGCAACGCAAAAAACTCGCGTTCGGTGATTGATCAAGCCGCTGCTGTTATTATTTTGCAAACCGCTCTGGATCAGGAGCGCCAACACGGGACAATTCCCGGAAGCCTTGTGGAAAACGGAGAAAGTGATACATGACCGAGAACCCAGATCTCAATGTACCCCCAGCGGCTTCATCTGGTGCTGGCACACCACCCGATACCGGTTTGAATGGTGAATCTGAACCAACTCTGTTGAGCCGTCGGGCTGCCCGTATCGCAGCAGAGCAGGCAGCTGAGCAGAACATGGTTGTACCTGTAGAGCCTGTTGAGACCGAAGCTGCTCCTGTTGCCGCTACCCCAGCAGCCGTCGATCTCGCTCTGGAGGATACCGTGTCCGATTCTGATGCCGATTTTGATGAACTGGCCAAGCTATTCCCCTCTTCGAAAGTCGAAATCGAAAAAAAGAGCCCAAAGAAGCGCAAAGGAGGCAAAGGCTGCCTCGCAATTCTGATCATCTTGGCTCTGATTGCTTCAGGAATTGGTGTAACAGCCTGGATATATCGTGACAAAATACCGGCGGTAATTGAGCTGGTGCAGGGATACTTCGGTGTTGAAACGGTTCGTGATTATTCTGGAGCCGGACAGGGTGAATTGCTCTTCACAATCACCAAGGGTGATTATGGCTCTGATATTGCCAAAAATCTCGTTGCTCAAGATGTCATCATGACTGAAAAATCCTTCATGGAACTGCTCTACAGCACCAAACCTGAACCAGTCTTCTTCCCTGGTGTGTATAAGGTTGCCAATCAAATGAGCTCTGCGGAAGCGCTGAAAGCGATTACTGATCAATCGAATCGAGTTGAACACACCGCGCTCATTCGTGAGGGCATCAGTTACGTTCGTGCCTTCGAAATTCTGAGTGAAGTTACGGGAATTCCGGTAGAAGATTTCATGAATGAGACGAAAGACTTAGCATCATTCGGTATTCCTGCAGAAGCCCCGAGCATTGAGGGCTATCTCTTCCCTGCCACGTATATTTTCCCAACAGATG
>JBARYA010000151.1:0-7003 GCA_049647625.1 Microbacteriaceae bacterium | reverse complement strand
GGGTTGCTCCCGTTCTGCTGTTACAACTGGCAATCTTGACTCCGTTAATGGTGACCGTGGTCGCAACGATTTCATCAGGAAAGCTCTCAATCAAGAATGCACTCCTTCAACCGGTGAAGAATCCGCTGGTAATCGGATCCTTGCTCGGGGTCGCCGTATCAGTCTTCAAAATTGAAATTCCGGAGCCGATTTTTGCGCCATTCCAGCTGATTGGTGCCTCGGCAATCCCACTTATCCTGATGGCTTTCGGGATGAGCCTCCGTGGTACCCGCCCGTTCAGCTCCGGCTCTCCGGTCAAACAGGTTGCTTTGGCCAGCATCATTAAAGTTGTAATCATGCCATTGGTGGCTTGGGTTTTGGGACAGTATCTCTTTGGCCTGAGCGGTATTGAGCTCTATGCCGCCGTAGTTGCGGCAGCACTACCAACTGCCCAAAACATGTTCAATATTGCAGTGACCTACAATAATTCAGTTCTGCTCACCCGGGACACCGCACTGGTCACCACCGTGGCATCCTTCCCAGCGCTACTGGTTATAGCCTGGCTCTTGGTTTAGTTTCTGATGCTGCCTGGCCCGGCTTTTCCATGCCGCTCCAGCGGTGGGTGTCCTCAAAATACACCCCTAATTGTTCCAATGCTCGTCGACAGGTGTGATCAACAACATCACTGAGGTCTTCAGGATTGGTGTAAAAAGATGGTACCGGTGGGTAGATGATTGCCCCACTCTGTGCGGCCTCAAGCATGAGTTTGAGGTGTCCGACATGCAGTGGGGTTTCACGAACCATCAGCACAAGTTTTCGTTGTTCTTTGAGGGTAACGTCAGCGCTTCGCGCAATGAGGTTGTCGCTATAGCTATTTGCTATCGCCGAGAGCGTCTTGATTGAGCAAGGGGCAACAATCATGCCATCTATACGGAATGAGCCACTCGAGGGTGCTGCTCCGAGATCATTTTCCGCGTACACAATATCTGCCTTGGCTTGTACCTCTGCAACCGTGAAGCCCGTTTCTGATTGAATCGTGCTTCTGGAACCGCGGCTAATGATGAGGTGTGTTTCAACCCCAGCCAGCCGAGCAAGTTCTAGTATCCGAATGCCAAAAATTGCTCCTGAGGCTCCGGAGATACCGACAATAATTTTCTTCTTCATTGAAGAGTGGATTCATCCTTCCGTTCCGGTGCCTTGCCGCCAATCATGAGAGTGATATCGTGTGCAGCTTCGAGAACTGCATCGATGATTTCCATCCGGATTTCACTCTGGTGGCTACGCTCTCTTGGCGCTGTCAACGTCAGCGAGGCAAGGATTTTGCTTTGTGCATCCCAGATCGGCGCCGAGGCCGACCAGACACCCAAGTCAAACTCGTTCTCTGATTCGTCATACCCGTAGTTCCGGATGTGGTCGACGTGTTCAAGGACTTTATTGACCGAATCTGGTGTGTCCTTGGTGAGCTGGGTAAAGGTAAATTTTGCAAAGAGCTCATCAATCTCGGTATTGGTCCAATCACTAAAGAGAACTCTGGCAGATGATGATGCGTGTAATGGCATGGGTTGTCCAACAGAGACAGATAGGTGGAGCGCTCGACGGCTTTCAGCCATAGCAATACAAATCACTCGATGTTCGAGCAGTTGAGAAATCAGGACTGTTTCATTGAAGCGATGACTGAGTGATTTGATGATTGGATCTGCGGCGCCGCTGAGGGAGTGACGGCGGGTGAGGGATGCTATCCGGAATATTTTCTTCCCCGGGGAGTACTCCAGTGTGACCGGATCTCTTGAGATGAATTTTTCTTGCTCGAGTGTTTTTAGGAGACGATGTGCTGTAGCCAGGGGGAGAGCGAGCTCTTCGCTCACCTGTGAAAGTGTCATGGTCTTGTTGTTTTCCGCGATAAGCGACAACACCTTCAAAGTCCTATTGACTGCATTCATCTCATTCACCGATCACCGTTGTATTGATTTATTTCTAATAAGCATAACGAGGCAATAGAAGTATTGCGGTTATCGGAAAGTCTATGCTATCTTTCAATATATTGAAAACACATTTCATTTTACGGAAGGTGTACGGATGGTGTGGCAAGATTTAAGATCGTTCTTGACAGCATTAGAAGATCGTGGAGATCTGATTCGAATCCATGAAGAAGTGGATTGGGAATATCAGGCAGTAGCACTCACGAAACAGAGTACAGACCAAGAGGGTCCAGTCTTTGTCTTCGAGAAGATGAAAGACAGTGAGTTCGGCTGTATCAGCGGGGTATTTGGGGCAAAGCGCAGGGTAGAGCTCGCTCTAGGGCACAATTACGAGTACCTCCTCAAGAACTGGGGTGAACTCGAAAGCAAGCTCATTGCACCGGTTGAAATTACCGGGCCGGCATTGTGCCAAGAAGTGGTGATCACCGGCGATGACGTTGATGTCTATAGCCTGCCAATTCTTCGCCACTTCGAACTTGACGGCGGTCGGTACATTACTGCAGGGCTGCAAGTTGCAAATGACCCGGACACTGGGGTTTCGAATGTTTCGATACATCGACAGCTTCCGCTCGACAAGCATCATCTTACGCTCTTTGCTCCTATGGGCAGGCACTTACGGACCATTATTGAACGTGCCAATGAACAGGGAAAGCCCGCAGAGATTGCTGTTGTTATTGGTGCCGATCCGGTGACTCAGCTGGCCTCACAGGCTCGCGCACCTTATGGCGTCGATGAGTTCGCTATTGCCGGCGGGATGCGCGGCGAAGCCCTCGAAATGGTCAAGGGTAAAACCATCGATGTGCTGGTGCCCGCGAATGCAGAAATGATTATCGAGGGTGTTATTGTACCCAACCGTCTAGAAATGGACGGACCATTTGGCGAGTATCCAGGTACCTATAGTGAGGCAAAGCCGGCACCGGTAATGCGGGTTACGGCAATCACCCATCGCGTCGGCGGATATTACCAAAACACTCTGACCGGAACACCGATGACCGAAAATCATTGGATGATGCAGCCGGGTGCGACAGCGATGGCTTGGAAAGTGGCGTTGACTATCAGCCCCGAGATTAAGGCAATCAACGTTACTCAAGGCGGAACCACCCGACACCATGTGGTGGTCTCGATGAAAAAGCGACACCCTGCTGAAGCGCGAAATGTCATTCTGGCGCTGCTTGCTTGCAACCTCGGAGCGAAACAGGTGATTGTCGTTGACGAGGATATTGACCCGTTCAATATGCTCCAGGTGGAATGGGCAGTGAATACTCGGGTTCAGCCTGATGTTGATCTGATTGTCGTGCCGAATCTCTATAGTCCTACACTCGACCCTTCGGCACCGGCGCCCCGTACCAGTGGGAAATATGGCTTCGACGCCACGATGCCACTGGGGGATGAGCGAAGAATGTTTGAAGCGCCGATGCCATTACACATGGAAAATTGGCCAATTGAGGAAATATTTACTCGAGCACAATGGTCGATGCCCGATAACGACTCATATTTTAGGAGTCGTTGATGGTGAATCTCACCGTACCCTTCGGGAATAAGGCTCGGGTTGGACTGATACTCCCGGCCGATAACGTGACGATGGAACCAGAGGTCTATTCACTCGACCTCCCTGGAGTCAGTTTTAATACCCTCCGTCTTACCGAAACTGATCACCATGAGATGCGAAAGCAGGCGCCGAAGCTAAGCTCCACAATCCATGAGCTCGGTCTGGACGCCATTGTTTATGCCTGCGCTGAAACGAGCTTCAATGATGGCCTCGATACCAGCCAAAAACTCACTGAAATTTTAGTCGAGAAAAGTGGTTTGCCGCTCATCACTGCGACGAATTCGATGTTGGCGGCGCTCGCGGCGTTGCAGGCCCATCGTCTTGCCGTAGTCAGTCCATATAATGCAAAATCGGGGTCTGACCTCGAAGAGACCCTCACGACGAATGGTTTTGACGTGGTCGCTTCTTCGCATCATGATTTCCTGCCGGAGTCAGGTGATCCGAGGGTGTGGTTTGCAACCAATAGGCAGCCCAAAGATATTACTCTTCGGTTCTTGGCTCAGCTCGATATGAGCCAAGCCGATGCCATCCTGATACCTTCGACGAATTGGCCGACTCTGGCAGTAATTCAGAAGATTGAAGAGCTCTATCGACTTCCGGTAATCACCTCAAATCAAAGTATCTTGTGGTGGCTTAATCGTGAGCTGAAGCTGGATCTTTCTATTCCGGAATTGGGGCGTATTTTCACACTTACACATCAGGAGTCTCGATGAGTCGATTTTCTGGCAAGCGGGTCTTGATTACTGGCGCCAATGGTGGAATTGGTCACGCAACGGCACTGCATTTTGCCAAAGAGGGTGCGCGAGTCGCCCTACACGCACGTGATATTGAGAAACTTGGCGGCTTGACCAAAGAAATTGAAGCTCTCGGAACTGAATATGTTTTGGTTCAGGGTGAGATTATCGATGACCAAGCCAAAGAGTCCCTGGTGAGCAGCGCCCTTGAGCAACTGGGTGGTCTTGATATTTTGGTCAACAACGCCGGTGTGATGAGTGAATCCTCATTCCTTGATCTTTCACTCGAGGAGTGGCGTCGGGTTATCGAAACCAATCTCACTGGATATTTTCGCATCGCCCAGATTGCAGCTCGACACATGGTGACACATGGTGGGGGAGCTATCGTGAATGTTTCTTCAACCAGGCAAATTCAGGCTTGGCCGGGAAGCGTGGCCTACACATCATCAAAAGGTGGGATTGCGATGCTGACCCGGAATATGGCACTCGAACTGGCCCCACTAGGCGTGCGGGTAAATTCTGTTGCTCCGGGAACAATCGTTACCAATATGAACCAGCACTATGCTGAGGACCCTGATTTCAAGAGCAAGCGCGTGAGCCAGATACCCCTGGGGCGCTACGGGCAGTCTGAAGAAGTCGCAGCCTGTATTGCTTTCCTCGCCAGTGACGAAGCCAGTTTTGTTGTCGGAGCAACACTGCTGGTCGATGGTGGGCAGACATTATGGTAATCGGGTGAGTCGATGAGAATCTTAAATAAACAGGACGTGCAAAAACTTTTCAGCATGCAGGATGCTTTCGAAGCGGTACGTGAGGCGAGCATTCGTCATATCACCGGTGAAGACACTGTGCCGCCAAGGGTGCACCTCAAGAGCGATGCTCTGCCATTTGAATCATTGGTGATGCCGGGGTTAATTGAGGGTCGCTTCTTTGGCTTGAAGGTTTGGTACGAGCTTGCGGCTGCTCGCGGGGAGCTTCCAAGGTCATCTGCCTTCTTGCAAATCATGGACCTGGTTGATGGTAGCCAGGCACTCCTCGAAGCTTCGACGATTACTGATTTTCGCACCGGGGCGATGACCGGGCTAGTAGCGGAACGGGTGTTCCGCGCCGAATCACCGCAACAGCTCGGCATCATTGGTACCGGGGTTCAAGCTCGCACACAGATTCTTGCAGTGCTGCACGCCTTTCCAGCTCTTCGGACTGTGCTGGTATTTGCGCGGAATGCGCAGAAGCTCTCGAGTTTCGTTGCGGACATGACCGCAGAGATTTCAGCAATTGCCGGTCTCGGGGACGTCGAATTGATTGCTGCTGAGTCTGCCGAAGAGGCTTGCCGCGGTAGCAGGATTGTTATTGCTGCCACTTCAAGTTCGGAGCCGGTGATTTTCAAGGATTGGATTGATACGGACCACGCTTTGGTGGTCAGTATCGGTAGCCATGCTCCGGCGGATCGTGAACTGGACCCGGAAATCGTTGTTGAGGCTGATGCAATCATTGTCGATACAGTCCTTGGCTCAGTCGATAACGCTGGTGATATCGGTCCACTTCTTGCCGAGGGTAGGGTTTCACGCAACCGTATTCAAACTATTGGTGAAGCCATGCTGTCCGAGCAGGAGTTTAAAGGATTGACGATCCTGAAGACGGTTGGTTTTGCCGCCGCTGATTTGTATTCCGCGAAACGGGTATTGCTCAAGAATAAGCTCGCCCAGCTTGGATACGAGGTGGATTTTTATTAAATATTCAGCGATAGATGCTCGTATAGACAAGCGAAAGTCAGATGAGTATACTTCTTACAAAATGAAAGAGCTTTCCGTAAAATGAAAGCCTAAGTTTCGCACACAACCGTTCCGCAATCTATAACAACGCAGTTTGAATTGAGAGGAAATGTAATGAAAAAATCATTAGGAGCTATAGCAGCCCTAATACTTACGGGGGGTTTGCTCGCCGGATGTGCATCCGGTGATACCAACCCAACCACAACGACCACAACACCAAGCGAACCGGTAACGATTCGTGTGGTTACCTCGGTTTCCAACTCCTTCCCCTTTATTGCTGTACAGGCAATGGAAAAATTGGGGACCTTTGAGGGCACAAACCTCAAGATTGAAGTGATTGAAGGCACCACCCCGACAATCGGACAGATTCTTGCCGGAAATCAGGCAGATATCGCACTGGCAGGAGCTGGAACCGTTGTCGCAGTGCGTTCACAGGGTCTTGAGGTGAGTTTGGTTGGAAGCGATCTCTCGTATTGGGATCAACGAATTATTGTTGGAGCTGACTCGGGTATCAACACTGTAGAACAGCTCAAGGGCAAGAATTTTGGTATTTCTGGTGCGGGTTCACCGGGTCATTATTCAGTGCTCAAGCTTGCACAGAAGATGGGCTGGGTTGAGGGCACCGATTACACCCTGACAACTCTTGGCAACTTGGGCGCACTTACCGCAGCGTTGACCGCTGGTTCAATCGACATGTTCGCATGGAGCAGCCAGGCCGCCTTCCAGATGGAGGGGCGTGGCGACGGAAAGATCCTAGCTCTCGGCTCCGATTACGTTGGACCAAACGTTTTGCAAGCGTTCGGCGTGATGGATACGTTCATGGCCAAGCACCCAGAGGCTGTGAAGGAATTCTTCGAGGCCTATTACGCAATGGTTAAGAAGCTCCAGGCAGATCCAAAATTGTTCACTGATGTGCTGGTGAATGATTGGGAAGTAGCTCAGCCTGTGGCCGATCGGGTCGCTAAGGAAAGCTTGCCTGATCTTTCATCAGAC
>JBARYA010000150.1:0-3261 GCA_049647625.1 Microbacteriaceae bacterium | reverse complement strand
GAACATCAGCGATGATTGGAACCTCAACGCGCTTTGGACGACGTACCAAACGGGCATGCAATTTATCGAGTTCAACCTCGAGGTAGCCAGGAACCGGAGGAAGAACCTCGGCGTGTCCACCTGCTGCTGCGATCTGGAATGGTGCGGTTTCTTCGCTGCGGGCCTTCACGTGAATGAGCTGGCCTGGCTTTACCCGGAATGATGGGCGGTCAACGAGCTTGCCATCAACGAGGATGTGACGGTGAACTACCATCTGGCGTGCCTGTGCGGTGGTGCGAGCAAAACCGGCACGGAGCACAAGAGCATCAAGGCGCATTTCGAGCAGTTCAACCAGGTTTTCACCGGTCAGGCCGCTTGATTTACGGGCTTCTTCGAAAACGAGGCGAAGCTGTGCTTCACGGATGCCGTACTGGGCGCGTAGACGCTGCTTTTCGCGCAGACGAACAGCATAGTCACTATCAGCCTTACGACGGGTACGTCCGTGCTGGCCTGGGCCGTATGGGCGCTTCTCGAGGTAGCGTGCTGCCTTTGGGGTAAGGGCAATGCCAAGTGCGCGAGAGAGGCGGGTTTTACTTCTGGTACGTGAACGAGTTGACACGTGTTTCCTTCCAAGGTGAGTGTTGCAAGCAACAAAATATTTCGAACAATGAGCATTTGGTATCGGATACCGAATGATTCATTTGTCGACTAAGAAGAGGGTTTGGATCAGCTGGCTAATAGCTCATCGCATAAAGTCTAAAATTATTACCGTAGTGGTTAGCTTACGGATTGAATCTACTAGACGTCACAGCCGCATGACGAAAAACAGAACTTGATAAGACTAGCACAGTATTGCTACCAGAATCGGTGATTTCCCCGATTTCAGTTGCGTGTTGCGACTCGGGTGGCATCAAATGAAACTTTCTCGATTGACAGCGCTTATTGCCCATCCAGAATCTTGCGGATTCGAATCAGGCGTTGCTGTAGCTCTCGTTCATTGCCGTGTGCCGTTGGCTCATAATACCGATGCCCCTTGAGTGCCTCTGGGAGGTACTCCTGCTTGAGCACACCCATTTCTGCATCATGAGGATATTGGTAACCTTTCCCATGGCCTAGACGTTTCGCACCGGCATAGTGAGCGTCGCGCAGGTGGTTCAAGACCGGTGAAAACTTGCCTGAGCGAATATCAGCTATAGCAGAATCAATAGCGAGATAGGCACGGTTCGATTTGGGCGCTGTAGCTAAATAGAGTGTCGCCTCTGCAAGTGGAATTCGACCCTCCGGCATCCCTATGATTTGCACCGCCTCAGCGGCAGCAACGGCTATAGGTAGTGCTTGCGGGTCTGCCAGACCAATATCTTCTGCGGCAGAAACAATTAACCGACGTGCAATAAAGCGAGGGTCTTCACCTGCTTCAATCATTCTGGCCAGGTAATGGATGGCGGCATCAGGATGTGAGCCACGTACCGATTTAATGAATGCAGAAATAACGTCGTAGTGTTCGTCACCCTGACGGTCATAACGTAGCAGGGCTCGATCTGCAGCTTCGGCAACCTGTTCGGCGCTCAGCAGTGGAGGCTTCTTTGCCTTCGGACCTCGGGTCGCCAGAGCGGCCGTTGCAGTGGCCTCGAGCATAGTGAGTGCTCGGCGAGCATCGCCATTGGCCAATTGAACGAGTGCCTTTGTGGAGCTCTCATCGAGGCGGACGCTATTATCTAGGCCGCGCTTTTCGCTAATGGCACGTTCGAGGAGCTCCGAGATATCTTTCTCATCAAGTAATTGCAAAGTGAGTAGCAAGGAGCGGCTCAGCAGTGGAGAAATAACCGAAAAGGATGGGTTCTCAGTCGTCGCAGCAATGAGCACAACCCAACCATTCTCAACACCCGGCAAAAGAGCGTCTTGTTGAGCTTTTGTGAAACGATGAATCTCATCGAGAAAAAGGACGGTTGACTGTCCATAGAGGTCACGACGATTGAGAGCATCCTGCATGACTTCACGCACATCTTTGACACCGGCTGTTACTGCCGAAAGTTCCACAAATTTCCGCCCAGAACTGCGAGAAACAATTTGAGCTAGTGTGGTCTTGCCTGTACCGGGTGGGCCCCAAAGGATGACAGAAATACCATTGTGTAAGGAGTCTGGGTCCGCGAGGTTTACCAATGGTGAGCCTGGGCGCAGGAGATGCTTTTGTCCAACCATCTCATCAAGCGTCGTTGGCCGCATTCGAACAGCCAACGGTGGCCCTGTCATGCCATAGTTCATGCCGTTGTCAACCATAGCTCTAGCGTATTCCATTGCACTGACCATCATCAGCCGAATCGTTATCTCACCCGTTTGCTCTTCTCCGGTAGAGAGCATAAAGTTTTTTATGTCTGTACTTTTCGAGAGGTAGTCTGTGGCAGTCAACAAGCTCAAGCAAAACAAAGAGGTTCAAGGTCGAGTTCGTGATTTCCAAGCGCGCAACGAGGCTAATCGTCGGCGACTCTTTGTAATCAAACGGGACAACATTATTGCGATTGTGATCAGTATTGTCGCGATCATCGCGGTCGTTAGTGTTCAGTTTTTCATCAGCCAGAATGCCAGCCCTGAAAATCCAGATACTTCAAAGGTTGCGCCCTCTCCTGATCTCGCTGAGAACCGTATCTGGACAGGGGAAATGAAGATTGACCAGGCAGCGCTTGAGTTCGAACTCTTTGGCGACCTTGCTCCTCAGGCAGTGAGTTCATTTGTAAACCTGGCGAATAAAGACTTTTTTGAAAAGGTTTCCTGCCACCGCCTCACAAACTATGGCGCCATGAGTGTTCTTCAGTGTGGTGACCCATTGGGCAATGGTCTCGGAGGTCCGGGCTATACCTTTGGGCCAATTGAGAATGCTCCGGCTGATCAGCTGTACCCTGCCGGTTATCTCGCTATGGCACGTCCGGGCGAAAACCCCAATGGGATGGGAAGCCAATTTTTCATCATCCTCAGTGATGCCAAAATCCCGAACGACAATGTCGGCGGATATACCGTTTTTGGTAAAATTACCAGCGGTCTTGATGATCTGATTAAAGACGTGACCAGCCTCGGTGTCGTCGGTGGTGCCGAGGATGGCAAACCGGTCGCTCCTGCGGTGCTATCGTCAATTTCGGTAGAGTAGTTTAACGAGTAACTCTTTTCAAGCAATGAAGGATACAAACTGGTGTCAACAAACGAGTCAACTGTCTGGGGTCGTGTAGACGACGAAGGAAACGTTTTCCTCAAAGAAGGCGAAACCGAACGTCACATCGGACAGTATTTGGG